>CAZNYB010000045.1:0-30974 GCA_964577155.1 uncultured Thermomicrobiales bacterium
ATTGAGGAAACGACGTACTTGCCAAGAATGAGTTGATACAGGTGATACAAGATCCACATAAGTGCAGACCACTACCGCAAAAACGACGCCGGTTCGTTGAGCGCGGTCTTCAGCGCTGCCCAGAGCACCCGGTACTGTTCCCAGGGATCATCACCATCGATCTGGATCGTGACCGGGCTGGTGCGCTCGACACCGGCGATCTCGGCTGCCCGGTTGCACTGCATCATCGTCAGGAAATCGACTTCGAAGCTCAGCGGATTGCCCGGCTGGTACGGAGGCACCTGATCACGGTTCTCCAACGCTCGCTTGGCTGCTTCGGTGATCTCCGGCAGCGTCGCCGATGGCGGGCGGCAGATGGCGGCGTTGCGCCCGACAGCTTCTTTCACCGCTACGGTCTCGATATTGTCGCCAAGAAATCGCCGGGCTTCGGCACAGGTCGTGGTATCGCCGGTAACCATCACCGTCGCGATGCCCATCGAGCCGAGAACGGCGGCGTTAACCCCGGTCTCGCCGTGCGGGACGCCATTGATCCGCAGTTCGCCGACGACCGCGCCAGCGATCGTATGCGGGTGTATCGCGTTATAGGTTTTGGCCATCGCGTGATACCCGACAAAGACGGCGGCATCGAAGTCACGGCTGTCGGCGGCTTCGATCTGGCAGTGCGCTTTGGCGTCGCCGCTGCCAGTAAGCAGATGAGCTGCCGGATGCATATCTTCGAAGAACAGGTTCCGCATCGGGCCGTGCCCGTCGACGACCAGAATGTAGTCCGCGCCAGCCTGGGTCAATCCCTCGATGGCTGCGTTGGCGTCGTTGGTCATCAGCTTGCGGCCCCGGTCATACTCTCGCTGATCTGGACCCATCATGTCGGCGTGGACAACGCCGGTGATGCCTTCAATATCGACTGAGACAAAGACATTCATGGCACGTTTTTCCTGTTCACTTCTCAGATTTCTTCCACAATCCGACGAAATTTCATTTGCGGTCTATAATCACCGCGGCGTTGGAACGCTAGACGGAGGGGTGTGACATGTCAAGAACCGGAAAGGCCACCGAATCGTGAGAAAGTTGTTACTGCTTGGACTTGGCATACTGCTCATTACCGTCTCTTGCAGTTTGAGCGGGGAAGGTGACGATACCCCGGAATCAGGCAGCGAAGTTGAGATCGAGGAAGCATTCACCGCCGTGCTGGTCGCCCCGCTGACTGACTCGACGGCGCCTTTCCTCGGCACCGACGGCATGTACCATGTGGCGTATGAGCTGGAGCTGCAAAATGCCAGGTCAGTGGTAGCCACGATTCAGCGAGTCGATGTCGTCGACGCGTCCGATCAGACGCAGGTTATCCTCTCGCTTGAAGGTGATGATCTGCTCGAAAACCTGGCGACAACTGACACCCGCCCGGTCGATACCAACGAGATCGAGCCGTATGGCGGGCGGTTGCTGGCGATCAACCTTGCCTTTGCTTCCGTAGACGATGTCCCGGTGACGTTGCTTCACCATCTCAATGCCCTGGCAGCTAACAGCCCCGGATCCCAGGAGCCGGTTGAAGTCAGCTATACGGTCGCGCCATTCTCAACTGATGGTGAAGGGCCGCTGGTCATTAGTCCGCCGCTCAAAGGGGCAGGCTGGATCTCGACCAACGCCTGCTGCCGGGTTGGTTTCCCGCACCGCTTCTCAGTCCAGACGGTCAACGGTTTTCTGATCAACTCGCAGCGCTTCGCGATCGATTTCCTGCTGCTCAATGACGAGGGCATGATATTCAGTGGCGACCCGGGCGATGTCAACAGCTATAACAACTACGGCGCTGAGGTCTACGCGGTCGCCGACGGCACGATCGTTCAGGTGATCAATGATCTGGATGACCAGGTGCCGGGCACGCTCCCCGACCCGACGACGATCACCCTCCAGACTGTCGATGGCAACGGGGTCGTCATCGACTTCGGCGACGGTCTCTATGGTTTCTATGCCCACATGCAGAAGGGCTCGGTTCAGGTCGAAGTTGGCGACGAGGTAAAAACCGGAGACCTGCTGGGACTGCTCGGTAACTCCGGGAACACTTCAGCACCGCACCTGCACTTCCACGTCATGGACGGACCATCGCCAATCGTTGCCAACGGTGTGCCGTTTGTCTTCGACGAGTTTGATTACGATGGAGAGGTCGACCGGGACCAGTACATCGCTTCGGAAGATCTCGCGGATGACTTCGGAGCCGGCCGGTTAACGGAGCCAGAACCGAGAGAAGACGAGTACCCGATGCAGCTCGCCATCATCAACTTCCCGGACTAATTTGAAAGCGCTGACCCGGCGGATTGTATCTAGTGATCCGTCGGGTCATATTTATCTCCGGTATCACCGGCCATCGAGCAACCGGCGGTAGCGCATCGCGCCTTGAAAGAGCGCGTGGCGCAGCATCTCCGGTGGCCAGCCCGGATGATCGTCCGGCAGCCGGATCAGCTGATCGAGATCCGGATCGTGACAGTCGAGGATTCGCCGGGCCAGCAGGTAGCCGAAGTAGTGCGACGGCATCACCCCGCCACCGTTGTAGCCGCCGGACAGGTAGATGTGTTCGTCAATCTCGCCAACGACAGGCCAGAGATCCCGGGTCCGGGCAGTGATCCCGTGCCAGGTGTAGTCAATTGGCGCGTTTTCCAGCCACCGGTAGCGCCGCAGCAACTCGCGCCGCCCCGTCGCGATATCTCGCTCGTCAATCTCCCAGTTCACCGCCTCCAGCGGGCGGTGGCCAAGGACATGGCGGAAGAAGAAGCGCCGGTCCGGCGTCGCTCGCACCGTATGAGTGTAGTAGACGCCGTCTTCCAGCCGCATCGGCCAGCGTTCAAGCCCGCTAACCTCCCACTCACCGGTGGTGAGCGGCCGGGTGACGATGACCCGGTGATGCATCACCAGTAACTCCCGGCTGGCGACCCCGAGCTGCGGGGTATAGGCGTTCGTCGCCAGGACGACATCTCCGGCGGTTATCCGGGCTTGGGGCGTGACAAGCACTGGCCGTGGTCCGGTTGTATCAATCTCAATCACCGGCGAATGCTCGTGTATCTCAACCCCCAGTCGCTGGCAGGATTCGACCAGGCTGGCGATCAGTTTCCCGGGGTGAATCGAGCTGGCGGTGCGGACTCTGGCGGCAGCGTAGAAATCCGATCCGATCTGATCGGCCAGTTCCCGACCGGTCAGGTCTGGCTCTTCGATGGTTTCAAGCGAACGATGCAGCTGGAGAGCCGCAATCTCCTCCTGAAGATCGAACCCTGCAGCCCCGCTTTCGCCATACTGCTTGAGCAACTCGTACCCGCGCTGAGTCGATGCCGTCGATTCCTGCCCGCGTAGCTGCCGGCCAACGCCGCCGGTGTTCCGGGTGCTTGATCCCGAACCCACCGTCTGGGCTTCGAGCAAGACTACCGACACCGATCGATCGTGACGTTTGAGGTAGTAGGCGGCTGCCAGGCCAGTGAATCCCCCACCAACGACAGCCACATCCACGCCGATATCTGTACTGAGTTGCGGGAATGACGGCAGTTCTGGAATGGTTGCCATCCAGTAGCTGGGAGACCGGAGCGGTTCCTGCTGGATCCGTTTCGTTCTTCCCAGCAGCTTGTCGCTCGCCAGCAGCGGCACGGCAACCATCCCGGCGGCAATTCCGGCCACTGCTGCTTGATACCGCCGTTTCATGATCCCGCTGATTCCCGCCTGCTACAACACATCACCCGCACCGGTATCGTACCGGAGAACCTGCGGCATTGCGCACTGGCAACGATTACAAACGGTTGGGGCATCTCTTAGGGGAACACCTTAGGTCACATTCTCCACAGATTTTTCGTAGTGATCGACAGTATAGGATTTCAACCCAGGTGTGCTAGGTAGAGACTATCGAGAAAAGACGCCCCAATCGGGGCGTCTCTACCGTCATGGCATCATCGGCTCTGTTCTCAGCAATGTTCTGCGCTGAAGGAAGTGTATTAACCAGATACGATTGTGAAAGTCTAGTGACACGGTGAGTCTTCGACCACCATTACCATTTGTAGAGACGCCCCGGCCAGGGCGTCTTTGAACGCACAACATCGTCACTCGATACAACCGTGCTGGACAAAGCTCACCAGCGTTCATGCTACATCATGCTATGCCAGAAAAGAAAAATAGAATGGAACTTTAGATACTTCATTCACTCTTTCAGCAGGAGCGAAGAAGACGCCATTGTATTCGACGCAACATGAGACCCACTCTGATCGCAACAACCGGATAGCGAGCACGTCATCCTGGAATTAAGCTCTCTCCTAGAGATTGAAATGGGAGAGGATGAATAGTGGCCAATCAACGACGATTTCGATTCGGTGTTGTGAATGAGACGGTACTCCCGCCAACTGCCTGGCTGGATCATGTCCGGCAGGTCGAGCAACTCGGCTTCGATACGTTCCTGATCCGCGATCACTTCGTGCCGGACTTCTTCGGCGATCAGCTTGCGCCGTTGCCAGCCCTGGCGGCGGCTGCGGCCGCGACGACAAGGCTCCGGGTCGGCACGCTGGTGCTCGACAATGACTACCGCCACCCGGTGATGCTGGCGAAAGAAGCCGCAACGGTCGACTACCTCTCAGGCGGACGGTTGGAGCTTGGTCTGGGCGCTGGCTGGCTGCGGAGTGAGTATCAGGCTGCCGGAATGACGTTCGAGCGAGCAGGTGTCCGGATCGACCGCTTGCAAGAGGCAATCAAGATCACCAAAGGCCTGTTTGGAGAAGATCCCTTCACATTTAATGGAGACCACTATCAGGTTGATGCGCTCAATGGCATGCCGAAACCGGTTCAGAACCCTCACCCGCCGTTGCTGATCGGTGGCGGAAAGCCCCGAATGCTGCGGTTGGCCGGCAGGGAGGCGGATATCGTCAGCTTGCTCACCACCTCCGTGGCCAGCGGAACGTTGAAGGATGATCCCACCGAACGGCTGGCATCTTCGGTCGAACAGAAGATCGGGTGGATCCGCGAAGGCGCTGGAGAGCGGTTTCCAGACATCGAACTTAATCTCATCCCGACGGTTCTATTCAGCAATGATCGCAGTGACACCGCGCAACAGCTGATCAAGAGACGCAACTGGGACGTTTCGGTTGACGATGTGCTTGAGATGCCGTCACTCTTCATTGGGACGCTGGATGAAATCATCGAGCAGATGTGTCGACGCCGCGACCAGTTCGGGTTCTCATACTACGTCATCTCGGACACTGACATTGAGATGTTCACCCCGATCGTCGCCAGATTGTCTGGCAGCTAGTCAGATTGCCCGGCAGTGTCATCCCTGCTCAGGGGTGACTCAGAGTCCGTAGATGCATCGTCGGTTGGATCCGTGCCGAGTATAGCCATAATCGCGTCGCCGACCTCAGAATCCGATTTCATGGCAGTCTGTAAGGCATGGTGCAGCATGGATTCTGATCTCAGTGTATCCAGGATTGCGTGGCCGATCTCAGTCAAAAATGCGATGGTGATGCCCAGACCGATGAGGATGTAGGCGATCGTAAAGAGTTTCGCGCCGTCTGTCTCCGGGGCAACATCGCCAATACCGACTGTCGTCAGGGTCACCACACAGAAATACAGACTATCAACCCAGCTCCATTTCTCGACAAAGCGGTAGAACAGTACGCCGGCTGCCAGGACTGGTATCAGGCTGAGCAGCAGCCCGTGAACCGCTGGACGTCGGAGAAAACCTGTCAGCAGATTGCCAGTATGCTTCACCATCGCGACGAGTGCATGCAGGATTTTCATCCACTCTCTCCTGTTCGTAGTACAAATTCCGTTCTATACCTGGAAGGCATAGTACGCTCTTCATAGAAGATAGCATCGGAACGAACCCGGTCAATCCTGACGGTATACTAACGCCATAATGCTTTCGTCAGACGACGGCAGTGCAGTATTCGACCGAAAGGCACTGATCGTGGAACTGCAGGCTCGATCCAGGCGGATCGAAGACTGGTACGCCATCAGGCACACCATCACTGGAATCTAACCGCTGTCCCCAACTCCCGGACGCAAGGGGACAGCGGTAACAGCGTCGCAGGCACTGCGCCGGGCGGTTTCGCGCCACCCGGTGTAATCGTCACCTCCAACCGGGAGTGCGTCATCAATGATCGACAATGAAACAGTTTCAACGAGCCCTGAGCGGGGTGCTCCGGGCCATGGAATTCGCCGCTTCTATGCCTTCAAGCTCATCACCGAGATCCAGTTCACCGGCGGCATCTGGATTCTCTACCTGAAAAGTCAGGGGCTCAGCCTGGCTGAGATCGGGCTGTCCGAATCAGCCTTTCATCTGGCCCCGGTGCTGCTGGAGCTGCCCTCTGGCTCCTTCGCTGATCTGGTTGGCCGGCGCTGGTCGCTGGCCATCGGGTCGTTTCTCATCGCGCTGTCATCTTTGCTGCTCTTTTTCGCTGACACCTTGCCGATGGCCATGCTGGCGCTCTTTCTCAACGGCGCTTCCTACTCGTTTCGTTCCGGCGCGGATCAGGCCTACCTCTTTGACTCGCTCGGCGACCGGCAATCATCGTTTGGCAACATCCTCGGCAAACTGATGGGAGCGTCCTATATCCTCGGCGCGGCAACAATCTGGCTTGGGGCGTCGCTCTCCGAAATCTCCTACAGCTGGCCGATCGGGTTGACTGTGGCATCCGGACTAGCTGGGATCTGGCTTGCGGTTGGCCTGGCTGAAAACCGTCAACAAACCGAGGAGCAGGAAGATTCGGCAAATCACCGGTCGGTGAGGGAACACGCCCGCGAAGCAGTGGCTGCACTGCGGGCGCGGCCGGACGTCGTGGCAGTGCTGCTCTTTTCAGGTGGCTTCTGGGCCACGGCGACGATCACCTTTCTCTACCTGCAGGCGGCGTTCTCTGAGCGTGGCCTGTCAAACGGTGAAATCGGGCTGGTGCTGGCCGGCGGACTGATCCTGACGGCGCTTGGCGCGACAGTGGTCGGCAGGGTCGAACACCGGGTGCGCTTCAGCCGGCAGCTCTCGGTGCTGGCAGTCCTGACCGGGCTCGGCATCGCTGGCACGGCCTACGGCGCGATCGGCATCGCCATCTTCGCCTACCTCGTGGCAAATCTCACCAGCGGGTTGCTCGAACCACTGATGTTCGCCTGGTTCAACCGCCAGCTGCCGTCCGCCCAGCGCGCGACGCTCATCTCGGTGGAATCCTGGCTCTTCTCGCTGACGATGATCGTGGCATTTCCCGTGGCTGGCTGGGCCGCCGAACGGCAGGGTTGGAACCAGGTCTACCTGATCTGCGGACTGGTTATGATTGGGCTGACCGCGCTGCTCTTCATTGTCAACAGTCTGTACCGGCGTCGAAGGGCAACCTGAAGGGTTACCGCCTGTGCCGGTTACACATCAGCAATGAAGGATCTCCAGTACTGTTTCCAGCGGTCGATGGCTTCCTTATCGGGCAGCTTTTCATGGTTGACCGCCAGCTGAGATTTCCCGCCGTCCTTCTTCCCAATGACAACGGAAATCCGGCTTCCGTCGGCCAGGCCTGTCCGCCAGTAGCGCCAGTTCTCTGATTCAGTAACGGCTGGCTCACCGGAAAGGTCAACCCCGTCGAACTCTGACTTCCCGGCGACCAGTTCTTTCCAGCTGGCGAGAACATCATCCAGCCCGCCAGCAACCGTCCTGCTCACCGCCGTCTGATAGGTTCCGTCGCTGGCTTGCCCGACCTCACGCCGTCCGGTTGACCGCTCGTATTCGACGGTGATCGTCTGCGCCCACCAGCCAGAAACACTGTGTTCGTCGTGAAGTGTTCTGGCGATCTCCTTGTGAGACAGGTCGGCTACGTCTAACTGCTCCAGGAGGGTGAACCACTCATTCCAGGTCTTGCCGGTTGCTTCCTGGACGGCTTCATCAGAAATCTCTTGTGATCGCGTGCTCATGGTGTTGACTCTTTCAACGATTGTTGGGCTATGCTGCACCTAATGATAAAACACCGGCGTCTATGCCGGGTCAGGCAGCCTGGAGGAAGCACGAATGGAACTGACTGCAGAGCAGCGAATGATCGTTGAGCAGGTAATGGCCAGCGAGGAGATACCCGGTGTCTCGGTGGCCATGGTGAAAGATGGCGAGATTATTCATGCCGAAGGATTCGGCTATGCGCGCTTAGCCGACCGCGCGCCGATGACGCCGGAGACCGTCCAGGCGATTGCCTCGCTGACAAAGTCGTTCACCGGAGTCGCAATCATGCAGCTGGTTGAACGTGGACTGCTCTCACTCGACGAACCGGTGCGATCTTACCTGCCATCGTTCCAGGCCGGTGATCCGGACGAGAGCCGGAAGATGACGCCGAGGGTCCTGCTGAGCCACAAAAGCGGCATGGGCCGGACCGGTCTCCAAGACCGCATGTTCAGCGAAGACACGCCGCCCTACCGCGACCGGGCAGATCTGGTCAGCCGGTTAGCCGGCATCGAACTCCAGTGCCCGCCGAACCGGGCCTACTCCTACTGCAACGAGGGGTTCGTCACTCTCGGCCTGCTACTGGAGACGGTCAGCAACATCCCGCTGCAGGAGTATTTCCAGACGCATATCTTCGACCCTGTCGGAATGAGCCGCACCGTTGCCACCTCGGCTGGCCGAAGGTCATTCAACAACCGGGCTGTTGGCCATGTGGCAAACGATGGCGAGCTTGAAGCCGTGCACCTGCCAGCCGACTACAGCATCTACCTTCCCGGCGGCGGCATCTCCAGCTCGGCGATCGATCTCGCCCGCTACCAGATGGCATCGATGAACGCTGCCGCCAGCCCCTTGTTGACAGCCGGATCGCTAGATCAGATGCAAACGGTATCCACGCCGTTCGGCGATACCGGCTGGGGTTACGGGCTCGGCTGGCGGGTTAGTTGGAATGGTGGCCGCAACGTCGTTGAGCATGGCGGTGGGTTGCCGGGCATCTCAACTTATTCAATGATGATTCCCAGCGAACAGGCCGGAGTCGTCGTCCTCACCAACCGCGCACCGGTCAAGACCGCCCGATTCGCCGAACTTCTCCTGAACACTATCCTCGATAGCCCGGTCTACCGGGATGATGTCAACTTGCCACTGCCTTTCAGCACCCGGTTTCCGATACCACACGACCTGTACGAGTTTGCCGGGTCCTATCACTTTTCTAACCGCTCTTCCTTTAACACAGAGGCTCATATTGAAGTCAGAAGCCAGCCAGACATGTTGATGATGCGACACTCCGACATAACACCGGACGAAGAGAAACCAGTGGTAGCTGTCGGCAAAGACACATTTATGGGCCGGATTGACGGTGATATGACCTACTTCCTGCGCGACGAGCAAGGCAGTATCCGGTCGCTGCTCTGGGGCGGCAACCAGTATCATCGTCAGTAGAGAAACCAGGGCTGGAATCGGAGGTAAAGACCATGGCAACCGCGCACACGTTAGCAGTAGATACACTCTGGTACACCCGTTGCCCGATGCCGACCGCCTCTGGCATCGCCATTGAGCTGGGCTGGCTCGATCAGGAGTTCGCTGCCGGCGGCATCGAGGTGCTCTCGTTGCGGGCTTCGGCCAGCCGGAAAACACGCGAATCGCACTTTGACCACAGCCAGGACAACTCGTTTCGCGAGGGTGGTAACACGCCACCGATCTGGAGCCGCAGCCGCGAGGCCGACACCAGCCTGATTGGCGCAACCTGGGTCGAGCAGTATCAGACCATCGTCGCGATGCCGGAGTCCGGCATCCGCAAACCAGCAGACCTGCGAGGGAGACGGCTAGGCGTCCCGATGCACCTCAACGACCAGATCGATTTCTGGCGCGGCAAATCCCTGCGGGCGATACTGACAGCCCTGGAACTGGCCGACCTCGATCGCGATGATGTCGAACTAGTCGATCTTCCTGAAGCCGAGACATTTCTCGGCGACGAGCAGACATCCCAATCCGGCACCCTCTGGACCGCCAAACGACAACAGGCCATTCTCAGGGCCGAAGCATTCGCCCTGATCCGGGGCGACGTCGACGCGATCAACCTCACCGGCGCGCGCGGCATCATGCTGGAGGCGTTGCTCGGCGCAGTCCAGGTCGTTAATCTCGGCGGTCACCCCGACCGTGAGGTCCGCATCTCAAATGGCACGCCGATGCTCTTCACCGCCAGCGGCCAGCTGGTCCGGGAGCGTCCTGACCTCGTCCGCCGTTACCTGGACACGGTCCGCCGGGCAGCCGCCTGGGCCAACGAACACCGCAACGAAACCCGCGGGATCATCGCCCGGGAGCTAGGCGACGCCGAAGAGTGGGTCGATCTCTGCTACGGCGATAACCTCTACACCAGCCTGGAGCCATCGCTGAGTGACGACTTGCTGCTGGCAACCGAAAATCAGAAAGACTTCCTGTTGAGAGAAGGGTTCATCGAACACGACTTCGATGTCCGCGAGTGGGCCGCGCCACAGTTATACGCATAACTCACCGGGTGAGTCATTTCGAGCGGAACGCAGTAGAGTCGAGAATCCGATAGCCAGCCGTAGCAGTGAGGCTCAAACAAAGACGAAAATCGTATCAAGTTTTAGATTGACTGCTCCAGTGCGGTCTTTGCCGCCGGATTTCTCGCACCCAGCGGGTACCCGGGAAGCCTCCGCTCGAAATGACTCAAGGGCGGGCAAGGCTCTGCTCGCAATGTGGTAGGTGGGAATTGTTCCGCTGACAAAAATCAGTCGATAGCCAATTTCCAATTTCAATGTATGCCAGTTGCAGACCAGCTGAGGACGTTGCAGGTAAGATTCATCGGGATAGTCGCCAGGCAATGGAAAGACAGGTCAGTGGCAACCGGAACCAGCGCCGTTCTCTACCGCGAGGAACAGCGTTTCTCGCAACCCTGGATCTGGCTGATTGTCCTGGGCATCGCCGCGTTGATCTGGTGGGGGTTCCTCCAGCAGGTTGTCTTCGACAGCCCATTCGGCAACAACCCAGCCCCGAACTGGCTGATGTGGCTGCTGCTTGTTCTCTTCGGGATCGCATTCCCGATCTTCTTCTTCCTGTTGCGGCTGATCACCGAAGTGCGCGAGGACGGTATCCGGCTGCGTTTCTTCCCGATCTGGTCGCGGACGATCCGGTTCGACGAGATTGAGACAGCCGAAGCCCGCAGCTACAACGCCGTCCGCGAATATGGCGGCTGGGGCATCAAAGGCTGGTCGAAGAAGAAGGTGGCCTACAACGTCCGCGGCAACCAGGGCGTCGAACTCACTCTCTCCGATGGCCGCACCGTCATGATCGGCTCGCAGCACGCCGACGATCTGGCCGCCGCCATCGCTGCCCGTGGTGTCACCATTCAGTCATGAGCGGGTCTGCTTTGTCTTGGTGTAGGGGAGAGCCTCGTGTTCTCCCGGGAATACACAGAAATCTGTAAATCGGGAGAACACGAGGTTCTCCCCTACGAAATCACATGTAGATAGCCTGCCCAGCACACGATTCACCCGCACAAACGGTGACTATGCTATTGTAGATTCATCGGTATCAGAACCAGCCGCAACACGATGAAGATCGGAGCAGACCACTATGCCCGCCGATGACCAATCCCAGAACACCACTGGCTACCAGGAGATGGACCAGGAGGAGATAGAACGCCGGGAGCTTCTGTCCAGATTCCTGGATGTTCAGTTCGCAGCGCCCGGTAACCAGAAAATCCGCCAGCGAATGATGGATCTCCTGTGGTTGAAAGCAGGTGACCGGGTGCTGGACGTCGGCTGCGCGCTGGGCGGCGCTGTCCAGGAGATTGCAAGCGTTGTCGGCGCGGACGGCCAGGTGACCGGTCTGGATCTGAGCGAGCAGGCGCTGGCTGAGGCTGAGCGGCGGGCTGCCGATCTGAATCTGCCGGTTGACTGGGTAGTCGCCGATGCCCACGACTTGCCGTTTGCGGATGCCACCTTCGACGCCGTCCGATCTGAGCGCACCTTCATGCACTTCGCTGATCCCCGGCAGGCGCTGCGGGAGGTGGTCCGGGTGACCAGGCCCGGCGGCCGGATTGCCGTCTGCGATCCGGACCATCGCACCTGGGTGGAGATCACAGGAGTACCGGAACTCTACGCAAAATTCAGCGAGTATCAATCGACAGTTAACCCTGTTGGGAAAGTCATCGGCTCGCAACATCCTTTGCTCTTTCAGGAGTGTGGACTGGATAACATTTCCGTTGAACCCCGGCTATTGATCGTCCGGAGTGACGACATGATTCACGGCCGGCAGATTCTGGGTGTCAAAGAACCGCCATGGTGGTATGCAGCCGCCCGGGATGCCGGATACCTGACAGACGATGAACACGATCAACTCATCGCCGACCGCGACGCCCTGATCGACAGCGGCCTCTACTGCCTGACCGTGACCAACTTCATCGTCGCTGGCACGGTGGCATAGTTCGCCGGGTTCAGGAGACAACGTGTCAGAAGACCTGGCTAGACGGCTGGTTACCGGTTGTGACCGCTTTGGGATTTAGCTATCGGATCCCCTTCGACGAGCTCAGGGCAGACTCTCCACTCCGGGGACTCCGGTCGGGATGACAACCTGTGAGGCGTCGTTCCCGGTCAACATGGTGAAATGGAAGGTTCTGGGCGCCAGCAACTTTCACGTTCTATAGCTCCTGTTCTTTCTCCCTACGGTTCCCGACTTCCCGCCCTTTCCGCCTTCCCGCTCCCCATCGACTTCCTGTCACATCTTGTCAAATCAGAACAAATGTTCTATTTTTGAGTACATGATGAATGAACTGACCCAAAACCGGTTGAAGGACGCGACGATTGCCTGTCTCCTCATCCCCCACTTCGCCCTGCGAGTGGAGGTGTTACGCCACCCGGCCTGGGACGGCATGCCGCTAGCGCTGGCCAACCTGGCTGAAGGCAACCGCCGGAGGCTGATCGATTGCTCGCCGGAGGCCGCCAGTCAGGGGCTGCGGGCCGGGATGCTGGTGCGGGAGGCGTTGAGTCTCTGCCCCGGCGTGACGGTTATCACCGCCGACCCGGTGCACTACGCCACCGTCTTCGCCAGTATGTTGCGTGATCTGCATGATGTCAGCCCTGCCCTGGAGCCTGGCGACCCCGGTGTGATCTATGTCGATCTGCGGGGATTGGGCCGCCACTACGCCGGGCCAGAGGTGGCCGGGATGGAGCTGCTGGCGGCGATTCCGGCCCAGCTGCGGCCCCGGCTGGGTATCAGCAGCAACAAGTTCACTGCCCTGGTGGCCGCTCACCAGGCCGAGGCCGGCGGCATCCGGATGGTCTCGGAGACCAGAGCGGCGAAATTCCTGGCTGGCTGCCCGGTCGATCTGCTGCCGGTGGCGGAGAAGATGAAGCTGCGGCTACACCGGCTGGGGCTGAACACCCTCGGCGACATCACCCGGCTCAGCAGCGGCGCGATGCAGGCCCAGTTCGGCTCCGAAGGGCGGCGCGCCTGGGAACTGGCTCACGGGAAGGATGACGCGCCCTTCTCGCCGGCCGAGATCCCTGCGCCGGTCGTCGAGCGGGTGACACTGCCCGCGCCAGCCATTCAGATCGACACGCTCCTGACCGGCGTCTACCAGCTGGTCTCCCGGCTGCTGCGGCGTCCGGAGCTGCGGGACAACGGCGTCCGGAAGCTCTCGCTGCGGCTGGTGCTGGAGGGCTACCGCTCCTGGCAGCAGGAGATCGTCCTCAAGGGTGCGGTGCGCGAGGTGCGCCGGTTGATGCTGGTGCTGAGCAGCTGCCTGGGCCGGGCCGTGATCGAGGCGGCGGTCGAGGAGATCATCCTCGAGGCCACCGAGATCACGCCGGTCCACGCCCGTCAGCAGCAGCTCGGCATCGCCCGGCGCTGGCAGGAGGAGAATTTGCAGGAGGCGTTGCGTGAGCTATCAACTCGCTATGGCGCGTCGCCGCTCTACCAGGCAGTGGAGGTGGAACCATGGTCGCGGATTCCCGAGCGCCGCTGGGCGCTTCTGCCATTCGAACCCTCAACCAGCCCCGGCCGATCACCGTGATCGCCACCGGACGGGGCGTGCCGGAGTTCGTCGTCTTGCACCGCGACCGGGTCCGGGTGGCCGGCATCCAGGATGTCTGGCGGATCGACGATGAGTGGTGGCGTGATCTTATCTGCCGCCTCTACTTCCTTGTCCGCCTGGAGAACGGCCTGCTGGAGACGATCTATCACGATTTATCAGGAGGTAGCTGGTATGCGCAGCGGTACTAAGAGAGGGACGAGGGATCAGGGATTAGGGACTAGAGAAGAGGGGGAAGATCGGGCTCAAAGGCGAGAAATGTGGGGTGAAGCCCCATTCGTTCACGCGTTGTCATCCCGACCGAAGTCTTCGGAGTGGAGAGCCTGCCCTGAGCTCGTCGAAGGGGATCCAATAGCCAAGTTCGCTGGAATAACTCCTGGTGATACTTACGGTCATTTGTGCCTTCTCCTCCACGGATATGAGCAAATTATAGGCCCGCTCGGTCAATAGCGGAGCGGCCAGAAAATGTATCTCGCCGCTGTTCCCGAATATAGATTCCACCGCAATCTTTGACATCGGATCCCTCCGCTCCGAAGACTCCGGTCGGGATGACAAGACGGAGCAGAGCGCTTCCCGTGCCGTGGCCGGGGTGAGGATCCCATGACCACCTACGCCGAACTTCATCTGCATACTTGCTTCTCCTTCCTGGATGGCGCGTCGCACCCGGGGGAGCTGGTCGACCGCGCCGTTGCGCTTGGATATGAGGCGCTGGCGGTGACCGACCACAACGGGCTCTATGGCGCGATGGAGTTCGCCCAGGCAGCCCGGGACGCTGGCATCCAGCCGATCACCGGAGCTGAGATCACTCTGGAGGATGAATCGCACCTCACCCTGCTGGCGGAGACGCCGGAGGGCTACAGCAACCTCTGCAAACTGATCACCCACGCTCACCACCACGGTGAATACCTCCAGCCCCGGCTGCCGGCCGAAGCGTTGAAAGAGCACAGCCGAGGGTTGATCCTGCTGACTGGCTGCCGGGAGAGCGAACTCTGCAAACTGATAGATAGAGGACGGTTCGGTGAGGCGATGCAGGTTGTCCGGCGGTACCAGGCGTGGTTTGGCGTCGAGAGTGTCTTTGTCGAGCTGCAGCAGAACCTGGTCCACGGCGATACCCGGCGGATTCGCCGGCTGGCTCACCTGGCCGGGGAGAGCGGCGCGGGTTGCGTCGCCACCGGCGATGTCCACTACCACATCCGGGAACGGCACCGGCTGCAGGATGTGATGGTCGCCATCCGGGAGCGGTCGACGCTGGACGGCTCGCACCAGGCCCGGCGTCCCAACGCCGAATTCTTCCTCCAGCCGCAGGAGGTAATGGCCCGCCGGTTCGCGCAGTTCCCCGAAGCGCTGGCGAACACCGGCCGGATCGCCGAACGCTGCCGCCAGTTCGATCTCACTCGCGACCTGCAGTACCGCTTCCCGGACTACCCGGCCGGGCCAGGCGAGACGCCGGAATCAATCCTGGCGAGTGTCACCCGCCAGGCGCTGGAGGAGCGGTACGAACCGGGAGTGGTCGCCACTGCCCGGGAGCGGCTGGAGGAGGAGCTGCGGCTGGTCCAGAAACACGACCTCTCCGGCTTCTTCCTGGTCTATCGCGACATCATGCAACTGGCCGGCGAGGTCGCCGATGAGATCCGGGGGCCGAGCGCGGCGAGACAGGCCGGGAACCTGCCGCCGGGGCGGGGCCGGGGATCGTCGGTCAGCTCGATCATCTGCTACCTGATCGGCCTCTCCCACATCGACCCGCTGAAGTACAACCTGGGAATTGGCCGCTTCCTGAACGAGGAACTGGCCAGCGTTCCCGACATCGATCTGGACTTTCCCCGCGACATCCGCGAGCGGCTGATCGAGCGCATCTACGAAGTCTACGGCCACGACCGGGCGGCCCTGGTCTGCGCCTTCCCGACCTACCGCATCCGCAGCGCGATCCGCGACATTGGCAAGGCGCTGGGACTGCCGCAGGCGTCGCTCGACCGGCTGGCGAAGCTGAGCAGCCACATCTCGATCGATGAGCTGGCCAGCCAGTTCGAGCACGTGCCGGAGATCGAGGAGGACAGCTCGCCGCTCTGGGGGCTGCTGGTCGAGCTGGCGAAGCAGATCAAGGGCATGCCGCGCCATGTCTCCCAGCACTCCGGCGGCATGGTGATCTCCTCACAGCCGTTGAACGAGATGGTGCCGATCCAGCCAGCGGCCATGGAGGGTCGCTACATCTGCCACTGGGACAAGGACTCCTGCGACGATGCCCGCTTCATCAAGATCGACTTCCTGGCCCTGGGCATGCTCTCGATGGTCGAGGAGTGCCTGGAGCTGATCGCCGCTGGCGGCAAGGAGCCGGTCGACCTCAGCCGGATCGACTTCGAAGACCAGGACGTCTACGAGATGATCCGCAAGGGCGACACTATCGGAACCTTCCAGATCGAGAGTCGGGCTCAGATCCAGACGCTGCTGAAGACGCAGCCGGAGCGGCTGGAGGACCTGATCGTCCAGGTGGCCATTGTCCGGCCGGGGCCGATCGTCGGCGGCTCGATGTCGCCCTTCGTCACCGCCAGGCGGCAGGTGCGCGAACAGGGCTTCGCCACGCCGGAGTACGACCACCCGCTGCTGGAGCCGATCCTGAAGGAGACCTACGGGGCCATCCTCTACCAGGACCACATCCTGGAGATCGCGATGGCGATGGCCGGCTTCGGGGCCGGCCAGGCCGACCGCTTGCGACGCTCGATGAGCCGCAAGCGATCGGAGGCGGCCATGCGTGAATTCTGGGAGCAGTTCCGCGACGGCGCGGCGAAGAAGGGCGTCCCCGAAGATGTCACGAAGAAGGTCTTCGAGAAGATGATGGGCTTCTCGACCTACGGCTTTCCAAAATCGCACGCTGCCGCCTTCGCCGTGCTGGCCTACCAGTCATCCTGGCTGCGCTACCACCACCCGGCCGAGTTCTACTGCGCCCTCTACAACAACCAGCCGATGGGCTTCTACGCGCCCCATGTGCTGACCAACGACGCCCGCCGGATGAACGTCCGCACCCTGCCGCCGGACATCAACCAGAGCCTGGCCGTCTGCTCGGTGGAGGGACGAAGTGTCCGGATCGGGCTCGGCTACGTCAAGAGCGCTGGCAAGGAACACGCCGAGTTGATCGTCGCCGAACGGGAGCGGAACGGCCCCTACCGGGCGCTGACCGACTTCGTCCGCCGGGTGCGTGTGCCGCGTGAGATGGCCGAGAGCCTGATCATGGCCGGGGCCTTCGATGCCTTCGGCCTGCGCCGCCGGGAGACGCTCTGGCAGTTCGGCCTTTTCCAGGCGGAACCGGCCCCGCGGGCCAACATGGAGAAGCCTCGGCAGCTGCAGCTGGCCATGCCGGTCGATCAGGACATGGTCGAGCTAGCGCCGATGAGTGCCTGGGATCGCATGGAGATGGAGTACGCCCGGATCGGTCTCTCACCCCACTACCACCCGCTGCTGCTGTTGCGCCCGCATCTGCCGGAGGGCATCGTCAGCATCAGAGACCTGGAGATGTTGCCGGACGGTACACGGATCCGGCTGGCCGGGCTGGTCGTCTGCCGCCAGCGGCCGATGACGGCGAAGGGCATCACCTTCCTGCTGCTGGAGGACGAATTCGGCCTGATGAACGTGATCACCTACCCGCAACTGGCCGAGAAGCAGCGGGTACTGGTACGCAGCGCGCCGTTGATCGTCGTCGATGGCCGGTTGCAGAAGGACGGCGTCACCGTCAACGTGATTGCCCACCGCTTCGCCGAACTGGACACCAGCCGCACAGCCGCCGCCAACCCGGAGACCATCCCGATCGCCCCGGACGAGACGATGGACCCCGCCGTCCGCGAACTCCTGGCCCCGCGAGCACACAACTACCGGTGATTGTGCAAATTTCGACTACGAAGGGGACAAAACAGAATAAACAGCTAAGACGAATACAGTAGAATGCATATGATCAGGAGGCATCAAACATGGCTACAACAACACCACAATCTTCACGGCAACTTCCTTCGGACCTGCTTGATGCGATTGAGCACGGGGTGCTGACCCAGCAGCAACTGCGAGAACTTATCCTGTTTGAAGCTGAAGCGCTCGATCTTGACCTCGATTTTGATGAGGTCGTCCGGTGCGCGCGCGCAAATACACTTCCTCGCAACACAACAGGGACTGATATCCGGCTGCTTGTTAGCCTGCTTGCCGAGTAGCATCGGTGCCGATATACGGAAAAACGCTCAGAGAGGTGGTTTCGGAATTTCGAGACCACCTCAACTCATTGCTCGCGAAAACAATCACTCCGATACCTCTTTTTCCGATGTACGTTCACACAGAAGTGGATGGGGAGGAAAAAGAGGTGGTCAAGTTGGGATTTCGTGCCCCTGGTGGAGGAGCCGGGAGCGCAGAGATCCAAACCCGATATGGACCTGTCAACCTCTATCTCGGACAGACCTGTGATGCGATTGAGGTTGAAGGCACGAACCTGGTTCGTCTCAGAACTGTCTCCTATGCTTACAGCATTCAACCAATAGAGATGGAGGACCAACTCATCCGCTGGGAATATGTCAGGTTTCCCGGGCAGCATTCCTACTGGAATCAGCACCATGTCCAGGGGCAAATATCATTTGGCATAACCGATGATCGAGACACCAGATATCCGGTGAATTTTAATGACTGGCACCTGCCAACCGGTTGGGTTTCGATTGAGTCGGTCATCCGATTCTGTTTGCACGATCTCGAAGCACGAACTCAATTAGAACAAGAGCAATGGCATCGGGAACTAGTTGAGAGTGCTGCGGCGTTTCAAACAGAGATTAACCATCCGTCCAGCGGCTAACTGTCGCATTCCTCGAAATACTATTCAGCCAACGAGACGATGGACCCCGCCGTCCGCGAACTCCTGGCCCCGCGAGCGCACAATTGCCGGTGATGTGGGGCCGAACCGATCTTGTTAAGACGCGATGTCTTGTGACAGCCGAAGATGCTCCAAGAGCAGCAAGACCGACCGGCTTCTGATCCGATCTGATCCAATATCCTGCTCGATCTGCCGTAGAGCTGGTTCAGGCACACCGGCCATCCGGCCAAGCTCTAGATATTCCGGGTATTCATGGAGAAAGCCAGCGACTACCCCTTCGATTTGCAGGCCGATGACAACGTGGCTTTCGGGATCAACCATGGCATAAGAGAACCGGTCAATCGGTACGCTGACAGACGGCTCAGCTATACCAGAGAAAAAGATGACCAGCGTATCTGACGGACCGTCATAACTCAGTAATGGAGAATCCGAAGTCAGACTCCCAGGGTCTGGAAACTCTGGATTGATTCGGGAGGGTTCAATGTTGACCAGGGCGATACTTCCTCTTGCTTCGTGTTGCTTCGTGGAATCGGTGAAAACGCAATGTGAACCATGATACTCTATCGAACGAGGAGATAAGTATGGCTAAACGAGCGATCAAGATGTTGGGCTTTGACGTGTTCGGTACGGTCGTTGACTGGTATTCATCGGTTATAGCCGAGGGTGAATCCCTGGCTCAGAACAACGGTATCGACGGCGTCGATTGGGGCGCGTTTACCCTTGCCTGGCGGGGACGGTATGGACCGTCGATGCAGCCAATCATTGAAGGCGAGCGGCCATGGGTTCGGCTCGATGTGCTGCACTACGAATCCCTGCTGGCAACACTCGACGAATTCGGCATTGATCAACTCACGGACGCACAGATCAATGACTTCAATCGTGCATGGCACCGTCTCAACCCCTGGCCGGATTCCGTCGCCGGACTGACCCGCTTGAAGCAGCGGTTTATCCTGGCCACAGTCTCTAACGGCAATATTGAGTTGATGGTGAACATGGCAAAACGCGCCGGACTACCCTGGGACGTAGTGCTAGGCGCGGAGCCGACGAAACAGTACAAGCCGCATCCTGAAACCTACCTCGGCTCGGCGGAGATCATGGGGTTGGCGCCGGAAGATTGCATGATGGTCGCCGCACATACAGGCGACCTTGATGCAGCACGATCACTCGGGTTCAGCACAGCCTATGTCCACCGGCCTGACGAGTTCGGGCCGGAGCAGCATATCGACATGCCGGATCCATCGGCATACGACATCGTGGTTACGGATTTTGAGAAGCTCGCCGAGCAACTTGGCTGCTAGTCATGCACATAAAGAAGAAGCAGACTGCCGCCTGCGGATGAACCGTTCGGGTTCAAAGGCAATGCACTGAAGGAGTGATGATGCAACAGAGTAGCGTGCTAGGGCAATTCAATCTCGCCGAAGAGATGCAAACGTTTGACCCGTCAGACCGAACCAGCCGTCGCCGAGCCGAAACGTTGATCAAGACGGACCGTCTTCGGGTTGTGCTCGTCACCATGCTGGAGGGCGGTGAACTCCAGGAACACACTGCGCCAGGACCGATCACGATTCATGCGCTGACCGGGGCATTCACCGTGCACGTCGACGATGGCGATATAGACATTCCAGCCGGCAACCTCATCTCAATCGAAGCAGGCGCGCGCCATGCGGTGCGTGCGACTCAGGATGGCGCATTCCTGCTCACCATCGGCTGGACACCTGAATCCAGCCAGGAATAGAGCTGGTGAGGCACACAAGCCGGGCTGTCATCAACTATCAGCTAATGCTCTTCAAGATCCAGACCATCATTGAGCAGCCTTGAACGGTTTTGGCGTCTCGGTGTAAGTCTTTAGCGCATCGACCGAAACGATCTCTCGCTCCGGGTAGCGCAGCGCCGTCAGTTTGCCGCCGAAGACGCAGCCAGTGTCGATGTTGATCGTGTCGTTGACCCAGACCGGTTCGCCAACCGGCGAGTGCCCGTAGACGACAGTCGCGGATCCGCGATAGTCTCGGGCCCAGTCGATCCGTTCTGGCAGGCCATACTCATCCCTCTTGCCGGTGACGACGCCGAAGAGCGCGGTGCGGCGGACGGCTCTCGAACAGCGTCCCTGAAGATGCTCTGGCAGCCCGGCGTGGGCGACGACCAGATCGCCTCCATCCAGCGTGTAGTGGCTGACCAGCCCATTGAGGAACGCTCGCACTTGTTCCCGGAACGACTCCGGCTCCGCCTCAAGCGCGTCGACCGTGCCATCCAGACCGTGATTCAGCCGCACCTGCCGTCCGTCCAGATAGCGCCGGAGTTTGTCGTCGTGGTTGCCGGGCAGGCAGAGCGCATCCCCAGCCGCCGCCATGCTCATCACCAAACGGAGTACCCGGACACTGTCCGGACCGCGGTCGATCAGGTCGCCGAGGAAGATCGCCTTGCGTCCAACGGGCGGTATTGCCGTCGGGCCATAGTTGCCATCATCGCTCAGGGTATACCCGAGCTGCTCCAGCAGCATCGCCAGTTCGTTAGCGCAACCGTGAATATCGCCGATGATGTCGAACGGTCCGGTCTCGATGTTCTTATCAGACCGGCGCGGTGTACGCTCGATCTCGACCGAGTCGACATCCTCAGGCGCATTCAGGACGAAGACGTGGTTGAAGCCCTCGCCTTTCAGCGAACGAATCGAACGGCGCATTTCACGGTGATGCCGCTGGATAACCCGTGGCGGCAGGTTGCGGTTGGGCCGCCGCTGGTTTCGCTCCTGGCAGACCTTCTCGTCGATGTTGAAGACAATGGCGACCGGCGGCACATGCTGTGCGCGGGCCAGTTCGAGAAGCGGTTTACGGGCTTCCGGCTGGACACTGGTCGCGTCGATAACGGTCAGGTTGCCGCGCCGCAGCCGTGTTTCGGCGATGAAATGCACCAGAGCAAAGGCGTCCGCCGTCGCACGCTGATCGGTTTCATCGTCGCTGACCATCGCCCGGCACACATCCGATGAGACAACTTCGGTCGGCAGGAAATGCCGCCCGGCGAAGGTCGATTTGCCGCAACTGGACGGTCCGACGAGGACGACCAGGCTGAGCTGTGGAATCTCAATCTTCAAAATCTCTACCCGTGAACATGCCACCATCCCGGATGGCGCACCTCAAGCAGGCAACTCCGTCCCAGCCGCCGGATTGGCGAACACTCGGAATCCTGCCATACTGATTTCAGGCAGCCTCTTACGCAGGCAGGGAGCTTACTGAATGCCCGACTTCGGAGTCGCAACGATCCGGGTAACCTTCATTTGCTCCCGGTCGAGCATCTCTGGGATCTTTGGAGCGATTTCATTCTTCCAGTGATCGGTCTCGTAGACCCGTTCGTAGAGCCGTTCCCGATCTTCCTCGCTCTCGAACCGGCGGATCCAGACGTAGACGCTCTCATCCTCTTCACCGACGAAACTGCCGAGAATCGTCATGCCCATCTTTTCCTGGAACGGGATGATCTCCCCTTCCATGAAGCTCACCCAGTTCTCCTGCTGTCCTGGCCGGACATGATACTGCCTGAGTTCAAAAAACATAATTACCCCCATCACGTTGATCAACGTTACCTGTGCTACATTACCATCAGGAAGCGTTTCCTGACGCGTGCGTCTCATTCGATGCAAACGAACCTTTCCAGGTGCGTCTGAGGTTTGCGTTTTGTGAGGTGGGAAGTATCATTCGCCCCTGCCATGCGGCAGCCGCTATTGTTGCCAAGTATCGAATGGCAGCTACAGGTGCATATGCATAGAGCGTTTACAATAGCCAGGCGTCTGCGGTGAGCTATCAGCGCAGGCCCGGTGACCGGATTCTCCGACGGCGAGTCAACTCGCGACAGGAGATCATTCCCCCGCCTGTTGAAGAAGCGCCAAGAACACCGACCGTTCAGTACCATGCCCGGGTCTTCCTCGGCGCGTTCTCCCTGCTCGTTGGCATCGGCGCGCTGCTCCTTGCATTGCCCTGGACAACACGTTCCGGTGAATCGACTCCGTTGCAGGACACACTCTTTACCGCAACATCCGCCGCGTCAGTTACCGGACTGGTCACCGTTGACACCTATGATCACTGGAACTTTCTCGGTCAACTTATCATCCTGCTGCTGATTCAGATTGGCGGTCTCGGATTCATGGTGAGCGCCAGTATTATTCTTCGGATTATGTTCCGGGGCTACGGCTCCGGCCTGCGGGGAAATATGCTGATTCGGGACGGCGCACCGGCTGTCACCCTGAATGAAGCTGCCGATCTCACCCGCCGTATTATCCGCTTCACCTTTGTCACTGAAGCTATCGGGGCGATCGCGCTCTTTCTGGTCTTTCTCCGGCACGGCGATGCCACGCACATCGCTATCTGGCGGGGCATATTTACAGCGATATCTGCCTTCTGCAATGCGGGGTTTGACCTTCAGGGCAACTTCCAGTCCATGACTGAATTCCACGGGGCGATCTTCTTCAATGTCGTCCTGATGACGCTCATCCAGGCTGGCGCGCTCTCCTATATTGTCCTGGCTGATGTGGCGAACCAGCGCAACTGGCGGCGTCTTTCAGTCAACTCCAAGATGGTGCTGACGGCAAACTTCGTCCTGATCCTGGTGGCCTTTTCCATTTACCTTGGCTCGGAGTGGAACGGTTCACTATCATCAGTCCCCTACGCCGATCGACCTCTGGAGGCGTTGTTCCAGAGCATTTCAGCGCGCACAGCCGGCTTTTCGACGGTCGCATTCGATGAAGTAAGCCCGCTCACCGACTATACCTGGATACCGATCATGGGCAGCGGCGGAGCATCAGGTTCCACGGCAGGGGGCGTGAAGCTCGGAACCGTCGCGCTCATGGCAGCCACCATCATCTCACTTTTTAAAGGAAATACTGAAGTACAAGCCTTCAAGCGCCGCCTGCCAATTGAACTGATCATGCGATCAATAACGCTGATTGCGCTGTTTATCCTGGCTCATTTCGCGATCACCGGCGCACTGGCCATAACCGAACACACCTTCGGCAACGATCCAGAATTCATTACGCTCCTGTTTGAGTCGATGAGCGCTCTGGCTACCGTCGGGCTTTCCGACGGCATCACAACCGGCCTGTCTGTTGGCGGCAAACTTGTCCTGGTCGTCGCGATGTTCATCGGCCGGCTGGGACCGCTGACCGTCGCCTATGCATTGCAAAAACCTCATGTAGCACAACGCTACCACTTGCCGCCGGCAAAGATTTACATCGGCTAGCAACCGGAACAGGTGATCAATACATCGCAAAAAGTACGTGCTAGCAGGGGTGAACCTTGTGTTCGCCCTCTTTTTGCCTGACATAGAAATCAGGGCGAACACGAGGTTCGCCCCTACTTGTGGTCCATTTTTCATCTGATTGAGAACGGTGTCGCTATGGCGCAGTGTCGTTACGCTCTCCAACTGGCAGGTGACCTACCCCGCCAGAAACTTCTGCACCTGGGCTGTGAACTCGTCTGCTGAGAGGACGCCAGTGGCCTGCAATTCGGCCGCTTGTCTGATCTGACCGAGGATTGCGGCGTCATCAGGAGAAGGTGCTGGGGAATCTTCCGGCACTGGCGCGGCCTGCTCCGGTGCTTCCTGGTCAGCTGCAGCCTGCTGTCCGGCGGCTTCCTTCTTGGCTTTCGAGCTACCGGCTTTGTAGGCAACTCCGCCAACTACTGCCGTGGTGGCAACCCGCCGTCTTCTGCGTCTTCTTGCTGCGGACATCTGATGCTCCTCCTGCAAACCGAATGAATTCGAATATTCCAGTGATTGTACTGCGCTTACCGGCCCCTGCCGAATATCCGCAGCAGCCAGATGAAGAGGTTCAGGAAATCCAGGTACAGGCTGAGCGCGCCGAGGATGCTCAGCTTTGTCATCAGCGCTGAACCCTGGCCTTCGATCGACGGGTCCGACGCCAGGCGGTGGATCTTCTGCGTGTCGTAGGCGGTCAATGCCGAGAAAAGGATGACGGCGAAGACGCTCATCGCCAGATCGAAGGTGCTGCTGCCGATGAAGATATTGATCACCAGGGCGATCAGCAGCCCGATCAGCCCGATCAGCAGGTAGGTGCCATACTTCTGAAGATCCAGATTGGTGAGAATGCCGACGACCGACATGACGACGAAGAGCGCCGATGCCGTGACGAACGCCGCCGTCAGCGTTCCAGCGTCGTAGTAGAGCACAATCAACGAGAGGGTGAACCCGTTGGCCGCCGCATACACCAGAAACACTGCCGAGGCCATGGCCGTCGTCATCTTCCGGATGCCAACCGCCAGCGACCCGACCAGGAGCAGTTGCAGGATGAATGCGCCGAAGACGATCAACGGCTTATCGAGCAGGTTATTGAGCGCGCTGATGTTTGAGGTCAGCCAGGCGGTGAAGGCGGTCAACAGCAGTGCGCCGGTCATCCAGAGGTAGACGTTGCGCATGAGTGGCCGGAACTCTACTCTGGGCGCTACACCCTCATACTGTGCCTCAGCGGTCGCGTGCATCACTTCTCCTCATACTACATTCTGCCATGTTCTCGACAGCGATCTACACTTGATTATCTGTCGCCGTTCCGGACAGTCAGGGCAAATTATCATGGTTCGGAGTTGCGAGAGCAAATGAACTGGCTGCTGACGACGAAGAGGGGACGGCGTTGATCACCGCATTGTACGTTGGATTTGGACTGCTGCTGATTCTCGTGGCTCTTCCGATGATCTTCGGCAAGGTGCCGCCGAACCGGTGGTATGGATTCCGAACCAACCGGACACTGGCCAATCAGGAGATCTGGTATCCGGCAAATAGCTATAGCGGAAAGCTGCTGCTGGCGGCCGGAGCAGTCATCTCACTGGCGGCCATCATTCTGGCGCTCATCCCCGGCCTGTCAGCGAACGCCTATGCCATTGTGATGGTCGTCGTTCTAACCGCCGCGGTGTTGCTGGCCGTCGTTGGGAGTCTGCGGTATTTGCGGTCACTGTAGCGTCACCATTCAAACAACCCGGACAGGGGAACCGGCCGGTAACGACATTGTCACCGGCCGGTCTACTGGTTTCCCTGCACGAATTGTGCGAATTAGTAGGGGTTGAGTCGCTGGTTCACCGGCTCAACATGTCCTTCACCCTGCGCTCCAGCGTAGCTTGCCAGGCCAGTATTGCGGCAGTAGTCGCGGACATCGTCGGCGTAGCTGGAGAACGCCCGCTCCAACGGGATCTTCAAGCCTTCACCCTGGCAGAGCGCCGTATAGGCGGTCAGCTTATCGTTCTCATCCGCCGGCATTGGCGGATCGGTGCGCCGTTCGTCCTGGAACGGCGGCAGCAGGTCGGCGAAATCAGCATTCGGATTGACATCCCACTGGTTGTCTTCAACAAACCGGATCCAGTCGCGCTCGCTGATGCCTTCAGGCTTCGTCAGATCAGGTTCTCCAACCGGTTGAGCCGGGTAGACCAGATCAATGACGTAGTCAGTGCCGAAGTCCGAAACGTTCATCTCCAGAAAACGCATCTGCTTGCGGACATCCGTTTCCCGGTCAACGAAGATCTCATAGTGAGCGATCTGCTCAACCTCTTCGTGGTCCCAGAGGTTCTCCTCTATGAACTTGATTCGGTGCGAATCTGTCTGGTCTATTGCAGCTGCCGCCAGCGGCAGGGCCAGCAAACCCAGGGTAAGCGCGGTGATCGCGATGCGACGTATTGACTGATTCATGTGCTTCTCTCTCTACTGGTTTCAAATGGATGCATTCGGTACCACTTCCTTCGTTCCTGATGACGGCTGGTAAGGACCGTCAGCAGGTGTTCACCGGTCAGCTTTCCCTCCTCTCTGCCTCAGGTCCAAACTGATAAAAACCCTGCTGGTAGAGCCAGCGCAGAAACCGGAGCCGGTCCAGCTGGTCACCGGACTCAACGAACTCGATCATCGGGTGATACTGGCTGCGTTGCGCTTTCAGACGCGTGATTTCTTCGGCGCTACACCCGGCCATTGCCAGCTGATCTTGCGTCAGACGGCGTGCTTCGCGAATCGTTCTTTCGGTCATCGTCACTGCTCCTCTCTACCATGGGTCCAAGGTGTTAGGGGTGGGTCCGGGAGCTGAATCCCGGACCCTGCGTCATTAGGAGGCGCCAGCGCGGGCGTGCTTGCCTGGCAGCTCCGGTTTGATCGTCTCGGGTTCCAGCTGGTCGTTGGTCCGGCTGGTGAGTTGGCTGGCGATCTTACTAGCCAGCGTTCTGATGAAGGATGGTCGGTTGACGGCGTTGGCGAGTCGCGCTCGTCGCGCCTCTTCCAATTTCTCGTTCATCTGATGCCGAACGATCATGTCTGTCAGTGTCGAGCTATACATGTTCTTGCTCCTTCCCAGAAGTACTGGCATAGCCACTGATATCTGCACTCAGGATATTCCGGCCTGCTTAGCGGGTTCTTACTCATTTTCTTAGCGTTATGGTTATTTAGCGGGGTTCAGATTCGGGGATCCAGTTAACAAAGAGGAGCACTCCTGCGCGTGAGAGTGGGGAGCGCAGGAGTGCTTTGCGGATGATTGCTCCAGGCCGGTAGCCTGGCTGGAGCAGATTAGACGAGGCCGCTCTCGACGGCATAGCGGATAGCCAGGCCGCGTGAGCGCACATCGAGTTTGTTGTAGATGGAGCAGAGATGCTGGCTGACGGTCCGGGGACTGATGTAGAGCCGGTCGCCGACCTCGGTGTCGGTGCAACCCTCGGCTACAACCTGCAGCACTTCGATCTCCCGGGGTGTCAGGCCGGAATCCTGAACCCGGACGGCGGGAGACTCTGTTCCCGCGGCTTGATCGCCGGTCAGCTCGTCGCAGATGTTTTTGACGTTGGATAGCGCATGTTGTGCCCCGGGGTCATCGCCAGCCAAGTGCCGAAGCATGGCCTGCAGCAGCAATAGCATCGCCCGGCCATAGGATTCGATCTCGGCCGCCAGTTCATCGGAAGAGCGGGATTTCACCGGTTCTGCTTCCGGGGAATGCTGAACGGACCAGACATGGTGCGGGCGAGGAGCGGCTGACTGGCGCGCCAGTTGAACCCGGCCATTTAAGTTGAAGATTTCGGAATCACCAAAGAACTGTGCGTACAGTTCATGCAGCGCGGCTGCTTCCCGCGCTGGCTGGCAACTGGCACACTGGCCAGAATCCGGCTCGATGTCATGCTGTTGCCTGTGCCAGGTTGCAATCTCCCGGCGTATGGTGGCAACAGGCTCAATATATCCAAAATCCGTCTTGATCTGTTGCATGGATCCGTCCCTCTTCCTGGATGCGATGATTCCGCCGCCGGAGCTTCATCACTCCGGCAGCGTTAGCCGGACTTCGTTGTCCTTGCATCTGGGACAAGCGTAAAAAGACGCTCTTAGCGAGTTCTTAACTTTTCTCACAGTAGCGAATAATATGATCGGCTGAATCGACATAGTGGTAGGGGCGAACCTTGTGTTCGCCCGATTTATGTGCAACAGCCCTAACAGGGCGAACACAAGGTTCGCCCCTACAGCTCGCCATCATACCGCACGGGGCATGGTTTTCGGAAGGACAGGCAGCAAGACCGGCGGAAGACCGGACCGGGCCAGATCCAGGTAGAAACGACCGGTGCCGGCCAGCCCCAGCATCAGCCCCGGCGTCCAGCCGCCGTGGGTTCCGCAGGGCCACTCCCGGCCAGCAGGTTGGTACAGATCCAGGCCGGCACGAGCGGCAGCTTCAACAGTTTCGGTGAGACGATCATTAGATTCGCCGAGCATCCGGCTGCCGAGCAGCAGCACGCTGGCATTCCCGGCAATCCCGTGGCAGAGCGAGTAGTTCGCCGTGCCAGAATGGAGCGCCGCTTCAATCGCTTGCCTGGTCGTCTCCAGGGCGGTGATCGCTTCGGCGCGGTAGGGGTCGTCGCCGGTCAGCTGCCAGGCGCGCAACCGTGAGAGCGCGATGCCGGGCGCGCCGTGACACCAGAAAGTTCGATATGGAAACGGGCCCTCCGGTCGCTCATCCCGCCAGGTGACCTCACGGAAGTCCGGCCAGTTACATGCAGTGTCGTTGAACCAGCGCTGTTCGTAGGCGAACGCTCCACGGGCGGCATCAAGCAAGCGTTGATCCCCGGCTGCCTGCCAGAGTTCGAGCAGCGCCAGCCCGATCCCGGCTGCTCCGTGTGAAAAGCCAGTCAGGTTCGGACCATCCGGCGCGATTACTGACGGCCAGGAGTAGCAATCTCCATCGACTTCGGCGGCGGCCAGCAACCGCTCGCCAAGTTTGACGGCTGAGTCCAGATACGCTGCTTCGCCTAGCAGATCGTGAAGCTGCAACAGGGCCAGAATCCCGCCAGCCGACCCGCTGAGCAGGTCATGCTCGTGAGGCTGCGCCAGGTCGGCGTCCAGCCTGCCGGGCAAGATTGCTGAAAAAGTGACGACATCGGCGGCGTCAAGCAACTGGCCGACCCGGGCAGCAGCGACTGCCAGCCCCGGCCTGCCGGTGTAGTAGCCGAGCTGGACCGGTGGCTGGATAGCTTCTGACTGGCCAATCGCCTGCCGGATCGCCCCCAGCGCTGTCTCCCGAAACTCCTCGTCGCCGATTTCGGCGGCCAGCTCGGCCAGGAACAGGGCTACACCGCTCGAACCGCCGTACAACTCCGGGCCAAGTGAGGCGTAGGTCATGCCCTGGTGGGCTGGCGCGCCCGGGTCGCGTGGCTGCACGCCGAGCCAGTTGCACCAGCCCTCGTGCCAGAACGCCTCCCGGCAGATCTCCCGGCCAATAGCCACCGCCACATCGAGGAATTCAGCGCTGGCAACACCCGGCGTGTCTGGCGATGGCGCTGCCGGTGGCTGATCGAATGCAATCTCATAGTCATCAGTCGAACCAGGATTCAGGTAAGGTCGGTCGATATCGACCCCGGCTTCCGCCAGCCGTTCGACGACGATCGCCAGCCGCTCTTCGACCGTTTGCGCGCCTTGCTCCCAGCCCCGCACGATCCCGTCGGCCAGCAATCGGCAGCGATGCATGCCGAAACTCTCGCCGCCCGGCGGCTCTTCAGCCAGCCCGACACCGGGCGCAATCTGCCTCGTCAAAGCCGGAACCGGCGCTTTGAGATCCCGCCGGACCGTTGTATACAGGTCTGCCAGCACCGGGACAGCCCGTTCGACATCTTCCTTTAAGAGGTAGAGCACGGCGGCATCACAGCGGGTGTAGCGGTCCGGGTGGTTGATCAGCTTGAGCCGGTAGGGCAGCTGCGACTGGTTCAACCGGCTGCTTGCGGACCTGAGAAATGGCACAGCGCCCCAGGCGTAGAGGTTCCAGTAGAACCGGACGACCGGCTGACCGTCCGGTTGGTATGGCGCGTCACTCAGCGCCATGTAGAACCCCGGCGAGATCGCCGGTAGCTCCTTCGGCATCTTCAGGTCTACCGTGTCGCCGGCAGCGGGCATTCTGGAACCAGCGGCGATGATCTCAGCCGGTTGTGCCTGCAAGGTCAACCCATCGCGCCGGATCGACAAGCCATCATCAGCAGACGCTAACACTTCCCAGCCTGCCTGCCGGGTTCCACTGCCGCTATTGGCCGCTGACAGTTCGTCGACGAAGGGCTGCCACTCATTCGTGCGTGGCGAGCCGGGGTATGGCGGGGGCGACGGCCTCGCCCCGCCAGCCAGGTAGAAATCCTCGTAGAGGCGGCTGGTCAGGCTGCTCAGCAAATGCCCACGGGCCGCCTCCGGCTGCAGCGTCAGAATCGGTTGCACATGCTCCTGAATATCAGCCGAGAGAACGCCAGCCCACCAGTACTGGACCGCTGAAAATGGCTCCACCGCCTCAACAGCCTGGCGTAGCTGGTCCCGGTACATGCTCACGAAGGCCAGAAATCATTGACTTGAATGCCGAGCAGATGCGCGGCTGCGTCCTCCGGCTGCTCCATCACATTCAGGCTCAGCTGGAGCAACAGGTAGCTATGCGGCGTCAGGCTGGTCATCGTCTGGGCGCGTTCGTAGGCCGTCTGGATCAATCGCGCCCCGGCAAACCGGACAGATTTCAGCAGCCTTTCTCGCGCCGTCCCGGCATCAAACGCCATCGCCTTCGCGTAGCTTCGCCAGAAGGCGCGGATCGCTGGCTGCAGCTCCTCGATCGGGTATTTCGCATGGTCCTCATACGGTTCGCCGCCGACAACCGGGATCGACTGTGACCAGAAGGTGATGAACTCGCCCAACACCGTGCCAACATCCCAGCAGGG
>CAZNYB010000046.1:0-7703 GCA_964577155.1 uncultured Thermomicrobiales bacterium
TAGCGGCACATAGGTGACGTAAAAGATGCCATTATCTGTGTAACCGGGATCAAACGCCAGCCCCAGCATCCCGCGTTCAAGTCCGGAGATGTCGACTCGCTCGGAGATGTCGAGGAACGGAGTCTCCTGCACGAGACCATCCGATATGATCTTGATGACGCCGGATTTCTCAATGACGAACAAACGGCCACTATCATCTGGTGCGCCTGTGACGAACACTGGTTCATTTAATCCGCTAGTGACCAACTTGAGAGAGGCGAGAGATGAATCCAGCGGCTGAGAGTGGACTGAATCGATGGTGATTAAAGCTGGCAAGACAGCGAGAACCGCAAAAAGAAACGCTCGCCAGCTCAACCTGTTCCCACAACTAGCGAACTTCAAACCTTCACCACTTTCCATCTTTCAGCAGATTGGAACACTATTTGCCATGCTGGACGATCGAGCAGCCTGTAAGGGAGGGGAGATCAGATTCACTGCCATAGAGTACCAGTGTGCGGAAAGGGGGATTCGAACCCCCACGAGGGATTTGCCCTCAGCGGTTTTTAAGACCGCAGCGTCTGCCATTCCGCCATTTCCGCGTTATCTATACACGAAAAGACGGACCCCCAGAACTGAAGGCCCGCTTCGGAGCGGAAGACGAGATTCGAACTCGCGACCTTCTCCTTGGCAAGGAGATGCTCTACCACTGAGCCACTTCCGCGTGCTCATGGATCAGTCTACCGCGAGATTGCCTGATCAGTCAAGCAGGCTAAAATTGGTTTCAAGCTGGTTGATCTGCCGTTGATTAACCGGTGTACACTCTGATGTTGCAGCGTGCTGCTCAGGCGGGTGAAAGCGAAAAACGAGGTTGCATAGTGTTTGATTTCATCGTTGGCGACCAGGGAATTTTATTTGCTTTTGCAGTTGCTATGTTTCTCGTCTACAGGTCTAATCGTGGAACAATCCATGACATGTGGAATGATCCCATCCCCCGGTTCCGTATAGCGACCCGAGCAAGCTTCATAGCGATCATCATCTGGCCGGTTTGGGTTTCTTTGCTGGACAACTGGCGTCAGGTTATGGCCATTCCAACCAGGCGTCTACAGAGTTTGAAGCTCTCGTACGGAAGCGATCCGTTCGTATCCGACCCGACATCTGATGTACTCCGGGCAATTAGCTGGCTTACGTTTTTCCTGGCGATCGCAGGCGGCGCCTATCTGTACATTCGCTACGCTCGCGGCTACTGGGGACCGGCTGTCATCACCTTCGTGAGTGTCGTCTTTTTCTTCGTTGTCAACTCGCTTCGGATTCGATTCGACGTTGACTCGGTGAGAATAGCTGATGCCAACTACGACAGCTGGTATGAGATGGGCGCTGCGATCTTCTGGACGTTCGGACTCTGGATAACCTTCGTTCTGCTCATCTTCTCGGTGTATTTCATCGTGTGGGGACCGGTGACGCTAATCGGATTAGGCGTCAAGCGTCTGATCACCGGGGACCGGAAGGCAGATGAGAACGATACGATGTTCCAGTGGTTCAAAGATCGTTCAACATCGACCAACCACGTTGAACCAAGATAATGTGACTGTTCCCGTTGTAGAAGAAATCGGCCAGGGTTGTGACCCTGGCCGATCTGATCGCTGCGATTGAAGCTGTTGCTGAGCTAGTTCCAGTTCATGAAGATGACCATCAGAAGTGCGACAATGTTGATGATCTTGATCATCGGATTGATGGCCGGTCCGGCGGTGTCTTTATAGGGATCACCGACAGTATCGCCTGTGACCGACGCTTCGTGTGCTGGCGAGCCTTTCCCGCCATAGTTGCCGGCTTCGATGTATTTCTTGGCGTTGTCCCAGGCCGCGCCGCCGGTGGTCATCGAGATAGCGACGAACAGGCCGGTAACGATGGAACCTATCAGCATTCCGCCAACGGCTTCTCTCCCGAGCGTCAGCGCCATGAGTATCGGAACAAAGACGGGAATGAGCGCTGGAATGACCATCTCTCGCAGGGCTTGCTTGGTTACGATATCGACGGCCTGTCCGTAGTCAGGCCGTTGGGTACCGTCGAGAATGCCGGGTTTCTCGGCGAACTGTCTTCGAACTTCAAGCACGACTGCGGCTGCCGCCTTCCCGACTGCCTTGATGAGCAGTGCGCCGAACAGAAATGGCAGAGCACCGCCGATGAACAGACCGATAAGGACGCTCGGGTCACTGAGTTCGAACGGAATCTGGGGTTCTAATTCAAGCGAGTATGACGCGAACAGGACCAGTGCGGCAAGGCCTGCTGATCCGATTGCGTAGGCTTTGGTGACTGCTTTGGTCGTATTGCCGACTGCGTCCAGCGGGTCAGTGATGTCGCGGACTGCTTGAGGCATGTCTGACATCTCGGCGATGCCGCCGGCATTGTCGGTAATCGGACCGAACGAATCAATTGCCACGATGATCCCGGTCATCGACAGCATCGCCATGGCGGCAATCGCGATGCCATACAGTCCGCTACCGGCGACGTCGCTAACGGTCAGGTTGAAGGAGACGTAGATGGCTGCGGATACCACAAGAATCGGCAAAAATGTCGAGATGAGCGAAACGCCAAGTCCAGAGATGATGTTTGTGGCATGACCGGTAACCGAAGCCTCGGCGATTTCCTTCACCGAGCCGAACTTTTCAGATGTGTAGAACTCGGTGATGACGACGATCGCCAGGGTGACCAGGATGCCGACGATGGCGGCGAACCAGAGTTTCAGTGACGCGCTCATCGAGAAGCTCAAGTCGAACATCGAGATGTCAGCACCGGTGATCGCGCCGTTGCTGCTCATCAGCCAGTTGGTGAGCGGGTAGAAGGCGATGACCGCCAGAACAACCGAGACGATGAGACCCCGGTACAGGGCAGCCATGACCGAGCCGCCTGAACTGGCGCGGACGAAGAAGGATCCGATGATCGAGGCGAAGATGGAAGCTGCGCCCAGAACGAGCGGGTAGATGATGGCAATCTCGTCGCTAAAGACAAGGCTGCCGAGCAACATCGCAGCGATAGCGGTAACGGCATAGGTTTCGAAGAGGTCGGCAGCCATGCCAGCGCAGTCGCCGACGTTGTCGCCAACATTGTCAGCGATCACCGCAGGGTTTCGCGGGTCATCTTCAGGGAAACCGGCTTCCACCTTACCGACAAGGTCGGCTCCGACATCCGCGGCTTTTGTATAGATGCCGCCGCCGATACGGGCGAACACGGAGATAAGCGATCCACCAAATGCCAGACCGAGTAGCGCATCTACGTTCTCAAATATCGCATAGAAGAGCGTGACAGAACCGAGACCGAGACCAACGACCATCAGCCCGGTGACCGCTCCTCCCCGAAACGCAGTGCTCATGGCCGCATTGAGGCCTTTTCTGCCGGCCTCAGCAGTTCTGACATTTGCGCGGACGGCTACACTCATACCGATAAGTCCGGCCAGAGCGGAACAGAATGCTCCTAGCACGAACCCGGTAGCCGTTTCAACGTCTATGGCGAACGCCAGCACGATAGTAACGATGACGCCAACGATGGCGACGATCGTGTACTGTCGCTTCATGTAGGCTTCCGCGCCTTCCTGGATTGCGCGGGCGATTGAGACCATGCCCTCATTGCCTTCTGGCTGTTTGAGGATCATCTGAACCAGGATAATTCCGTAAATGATTGCCGCCAGCGACGCGATTCCCGCCACCAACAGCCCGATGTCTACGTCTGACAAAGCTTGTTGCTCCCCCGGATTTCAATTCGATACATTAATACTGCTCCCGGCGAAGTTGGCGAGAGCAACCACAGATTACCAGCCACCGATTGTAAGCGTCCGTTTCAAGCACTGGCAAGCAAAAGCCGGTCAACCGGGTATGGCTGTAGCATCAAGTGACGACAGGTCGACACGCTTACAAGTGATTTGCAGGTAATGAGTTTATGAGATGTCTTGTCACCGAATCCAAACCGGGTTGTAGCCTCTCAAGTATAAAATTTTAGAATCGAACAATACTTGCTGGTTACATGGCTACATAGCGAACCCGTATTAGCGGACGAATCTATTCACCATGCCTCCAGTACATGGATTCTTCATCAAGTTTCCCGAATTCAAGGTCCAGTTTAGATTGAATGGTGAATTCGAAATTTGAATCCCTAAGCTGGATAATTCAATGCAAAGACCAGTTGCGGCATGGTGACAGGAGGAGATACGTTGACCATTGGAGATTATCACGTCCACTCTCGCTTCTCGCTTGATTGCGATGAACCGATGCAGTTACAGTGCCAGGCGGCAGTACGAGCCGGGTTGTCCGAAATCGCCTTTACCGAGCATGTCGATCACGACGAGTGTGACACAGAATCCGAGGCATATTACGACCGGGCCGGATATGAGACTGAAATTGAGCATTGCCGTGATCTCTACGGAGATCAAATCCACATTCTCAAAGCAGCGGAGATTGACTTCAACAATTCAATTGCGGCTGATGTAGATCGCTTTCTCTCGACTCATGAACACGACTTTGTCATCGGTTCGGTACACAACATTAATCATGTCTATATTGGTCACAGCGGCCCGGATTCGTTCGGTGGGGCGAGGAATATGTATGACCAGTATTTAGACCAGGTCGAGATAATGGTTGAAACTGGCTTTCCTGATGTTGTCGGCCATCTCGATCTGCCGCGCCGGTATCATGGCGTTTCCATGGAAGAGACTGACGCCGACTACTTCGAACAGAGACTCAGGAGAATATTCAGAATTGCGGCTGAGCGAGAAGTTGGCTTTGAGCTCAACACTTCCGGCATTCGTCGGAGGGCAGGTTCGAGTCTCCCCTCCCCGCAGGTCATTAAGTGGTTTGTCGAGGAAGGCGGTCAGATCATCACTATCGGATCTGACTCCCATTTCGCCGCCGATACGGGGCACTCGATTCGAGAGGTTCACCAACAACTTGGAGACCTTGGCATCGGTTGGCGAACTTCATTTGTCAATGGTGAGCGCCGTCAAGTTGCCATGGAAGTCGTCGTCTAGCTCAGATATTCAAACGGCGAAAAATCGTCCGTGGGAGATGTCGAAGCACCGACATCACCCAGCGGAGCCGGGAAGGTACCCAGGTTATCTCCTTGTTAGATGCGATCGCTCTGATGATTGCGCTGGCGACCTCGTCGGGTGTGGATGCCATCGGCGGTGTGCTGAGATGACTGGTCATTTTTGTCGTGGCGAAGCCTGGCCGGATGATGCAGACATTGACACCAGATCCACGTAGCGCGTCTTGCATCCCCTGGCTAAACCAGTCCAGTCCTGCTTTTGATGCCCCGTAAATAAAGTTCGAGCGACGCGGACGCTCGACGGCGACACTAGACATAACTACAATTGTTCCATGGCCCTGGTCTTTCATCTGCTTGATAACCGGGATCAAGACGGAAACTGCGCCGGTGAAATTTGTCTGGATTAAGGCTAGTGCTGCATCACGGTTCGTCTCGTCAACCAGCTGGTCTCCAAGTGCTCCGAACGCGATCAGCACCAGATCAATATCCTGCTCCGAGCTGAACGCCTCACGGACGATTTCCTCGTGTTGATCGAAAGCAAGTGCATCGAAGGCGATAGTCCGAACTTCGAGGTTATGCTGGTTCCTGAGTTCAACTGAACGAACTTCAAGACGCTCAATGTCGCGGCCGGCCAGGATCACCTGCTTAAGCCGGGATATCGACAGCATCTTGATGGTTTGAATCGCGATATCAGAATCCCCGCCAAACACCAGCGCTGATTGCACGTTTCCAAGTCCATCTTTCATCCGGTGTTGCTTACCCCGTTCTCAGCTTGAGTCTCCGGTTGAGATCCGACTGCATAATGCCCGCTGGATCCAGCGACGAGGCGATGTTTCTCCAGTGATCGAGTTGCGGATACATGGCTGGCAGCATCTCCGGTCGCAGTCGTGAGTCCTTTGCCAGATACACCCGGCCGCCAGCTTGCGCAATCAGTTCGTCAAACTGATCCAGGATGCCTGCCAGTCCTGGAAGTGTTGCAGGCAGGTCGACTGCCAGCGTCCAGCCTTCCATGGGAAACGAGATCAAACCCGGATTTGCTCCCATTTTCTTGAGCACGGTGAGAAACGAAGGCAGGCGATGAGCGCTGAGTGTTTCGACGATCCGGCGCAACGTTGGCTCCTCATTGATCGGAACGACGAACTGGTATTGCAAGAAGCCCTTAGAGCCGTAGACGCGATTGACGTTATTGACCATATCCAACTGGTGGAAAAAACTGGCGAGCTGTACCGGTTTTGCCGTGTTCTGAGAAGCAGCTTTCCGGTACCAGAGTTCGTTAAACATGCGTGCCGTCGAAGTTCTGATCAATCCGGAAGGAGCAATGTTCGGGATTGCTGGCGCTTTGCGTGAGTTGAATGCCAACAGGTCAGCGGTTTTATCTTCAATCTCGTCGATACTGGCGTGATTGCCCCGGTAGAGTACCGATCTCCCAAGCGACGCTCCGCTGGCAAGGGTGTCGACCCAGGCGACCGAGTACTGAAAGTCGTCATCGGAAGCATGCATCCGGTCGAGCACGTCATCCAGATCCCTGGCTTGTTCGGTGTCTACCAGAATGAAAGACGTTTCAATGGGAAGCAATTGAATCGTGGCGTCGAGAATAATGCCGGTCAAACCCATACCCCCGGCAGTTGCCCAGAAGATGTCGGCATGCTGATCGCGGGTCACTTGCAGCTGTTTGCCGGTTGAGGTCAGCAGGCTGAAGGATTCAATATGTTCCGCGAAACTACCGTCTTTGTGATGGTTCTTGCCATGAATATCGCAGGCAATCGCGCCGCCGACCGTAACGTGCCGGGTACCGGGAGTGACCGGCACAAAATATCCGAGCGGTACGACGATTGACATTAACTGGCCGAGGCTGATGCCTGCATCTACCCGGACACGTCCGTATTTCAGGTCGATGTCGTGGATGGTGTTGAAACCAGTCAGTTCTAGGACATCACCTCCGGCGTTTTGGGCAGGGTCTCCGTAGCTCCTGCCGAGACCGCGAGCAATTACCCCCCTGGAAGAGGCGGTCAGGAGCCGATCTCTGATCTGTTCGTTGGAATTTGGATGATAGACGTTGGCGGAAGTCGGAGCTGTGCCGCCCCAGCCACTGAGCAATTCTCTGGCAGGCGAAATTGGTTCGTCAGAGGTGACGTCGCTGAGCTGGATTCTTTTTTTCATGGCTGCGTTTGTTTCTGACGTTTCGATTGCGATAGCTATCTCCCGATCACGGGAAAACCCCGCAGGGGCGGGGTTCTGTGGCAAGAATGATCAGTTCACCGGTGCCGAGGGGCGGAATCGAACCGCCGACACCACGATTTTCAGTCGTGTGCTCTACCTACTGAGCTACCTCGGCTCGCGCTGTTCGAAAGTCAAAAGCCGGTGGGCGATAGAGGGCTCGAACCTCTGACATCCACGGTGTAAACGTGGCACTCTACCAACTGAGTTAATCGCCCGCGGGTGCTTTGGACCTTCCAACGGGTGCCCAGGAAGGGATTTGAACCCCCACGCCCGTAAAGGGCACTAGCCCCTCAAGCTAGCGCGTCTGCCTGTTCCGCCACCTGGGCAAGGCACTACCACTCCTCACGGAGCACAGGACAGTATAGGCAAGCGCTCATCGGAGTGTCAAGAATGGTCGCTGGTACTCACGAATCCAGGGTAAAGTGGTCGGGTAAGGATTGCCGTATAAACGTGCTAATTTAAGGGAAATTAAG
>CAZNYB010000046.1:7803-30065 GCA_964577155.1 uncultured Thermomicrobiales bacterium
GCCGTATAAACGTGCTAATTTAAGGGAAATTAAGTAGGATCAATGGTCGGAATACTGAGATTGGCGCACTATCGCAAGCGGAACTTGGAGAAGAACATTGCGCGGGAAAGTCACCGTTGTAGGCGCGGGAAATGTAGGCAGTGTCGTGGCCCAGGAAGTGGCTATGAGCGATTTCGCGGATGTTGTCCTGATCGATATCGTGGATGGAATGCCGCAGGGTAAAGCACTGGACATGATGCAGGCGGCTCCGATTGACGGATATGATTCGGAGATCACCGGCGACAATGGCTACGCAAGCTCGGCAGGCTCTGATGTCGTTGTGATCACCTCGGGAATTGCGCGAAAGCCTGGCATGAGCAGGGATGATCTGCTCAAAACAAATATGGGTATCGTTGATTCCGTTACCAGATCAGTAGTCGCTGAATCACCGGATGCGGTCATCATCATCGTCGCCAATCCGCTCGATGCCATGTGCCATGTCGCCTTCGATGCGGCTGGATTCCCAAAAGAACGAGTCATCGGAATGGCGGGTGTGCTTGATTCCGCGCGTTTCCGGACATTTGTCGCGATGGAGTTGAACGTCTCGGTTAAAGATGTTCAGGCGCTGGTACTTGGCGGTCATGGCGATACCATGGTGCCGCTTCCTCGCTTCACGACTGTCGGTGGGATACCGATTACCGAGCTGATCGCGCCGGAACGCATCGCCGCGATCAGCGAACGCACCGCGAACGGCGGCGCGGAAATCGTCTCCCTGCTGAAGACCGGATCCGCCTACTATGCACCAGGCGCCGCCGCTGCCCAGATGGCTGAAGCGATTATTCACGATCAAAATCGAGTGCTGCCAGCCAGCGTGCTGTTGCAGGGTGAATTCGGGGTTGACAACCTCTATGTTGGAGTTCCCGTCATACTCGGCGCTGGTGGAGTAAAAAAAATACTTGAGCTGCAACTGTCCGATGATGAGCAGGCTCTGCTCGATCACTCGGCGAACGCTGTCGGATTGCTTGTCGAGGCGATGAATTCGTTGAAGTAAGGCTCCCTTCCCCGTCTAAACTGCTCTGGAGCGTAACTGTGTCCAAAAAACGATCCTGGGAAGATCCGGAAGAGATGATCAGCGTGGATGACGCGCTGATTCAGATACTCAGCCACTTTTCAGCACTTGAATCTATCCAGGTACCAATTGTCGATGCGACGGAGATGGTGCTGGCTGAAGACATCATTGCGATGTCTGATATTCCGCCTTTCCAGAATTCAGCGATGGACGGATATGCGATCCGGGCACGAGACACCGCTGGAGCCAGCCCTGACTCGCCAGCCTACTTGCAGATCGTCGATACGGTCGCTGCTGGCAGCGTCGGTAGTGTCCCGGTAGGTGAGCGCCAGGCCGTACGAATCATGACCGGCGCTCCGATGCCTGAAGGAGCCGATACCGTCGTTCGATTTGAAGAGACTGATGAAGTTGCTCGTGCGACCGGAGAATATCCTGATGTTTCCCGTACGACAGTTGGCATACATCGCCCGATGAAGGTGCACGAAAACGTGCGGGAGCCGGGTGAAGATATTCGTAGCGGAACGGTAGTTCTTCGACGTGAACAACGGTTGCGACCGGCGGAAGTTGGAGTTTTGGCTTCACTGAACTATGCAACCGTCGCCGTACATCGACGACCAAAGGTCGGCATACTTTCGACCGGTGATGAGGTCATTGATATCGGTCCGGAATTGCAGCCAGGTCAGATTAGAAATAGCAATTCCTATACGATCGCCTCGATGGTGCACCGATACGGCGGATCGCCGATTCTCCTCGGTGTTGCAAAGGACAGCACAGGTGATCTCGTCAACCGGCTTAACTCGGCAGAGAAGCCAGATATGTACGTTACCTCGGGCGGGGTATCGCTTGGTGACTACGATATGGTGAAAGATGTCTTGCAGTCCGAAGGCCAGGTTGAAATCTGGCAGGTTCGCATGAAGCCCGGTAAACCGCTGGCGTTTGGCCTGATTGGTTCGACACCGCTGCTTGGATTGCCCGGCAATCCTGCTGCAGCGCTTGTATCTTTTGAACAGTTTGGCAGACCGGCGATCTTGAAGATGCTCGGGCGCACCGAGGTAACTATTCCAGAAGTCACCGCGACGCTCACCGAATCACTTGCGAACAACGGGAGAAGACGACACTTCGTCCGAGGCATTCTCACAGAGAGTGAGCAAGGATTTCAAGTTCGCTCTACGGGAATTCAGGGGGCGGCAATCCTATCGGCGGTGGTGCAGTCGAACTGCTTTCTGATTGTTCCGGAAACGTGTGACTTCATTGAAGCAGGCTCGCAGGTCCAGGTTCAACTCATTGACCAGCAGTACGCGTGAACGACAGGAATCGAGTGCCATCAAGTGAGTGAGCCGCGAGCGCAGATCCTTCCTTCCAGAATTATCCTAACCGGACCGAGCGGATCTGGAAAATCTACTGTCGCTGCTGAAGTTGCCAGACGATGTGGCTATGGGGTTGTCGATACCGACAGCGTGATTGAACAGCGGATCGGAATGCCGATCGCAACATTTTTTGAGCGTTTCGGTGAGACGGCATTCCGCAGCATTGAACGGGAAGAATTGGCGGAAGCCTGCAAATTGAATCAGGTAGTCATTGCGACCGGTGGCGGGGTGGTGCTCGATCCATTCAACTGGACACTGATGCGACCCGGAAGCGCCATCATCGGGCTAACCGCGGAACCTGTCATGTTGGTCGAGCGGGTACGGACTCAAGAAGCAATCGACGGCGAACAAGCAGTGCGACCGCTGCTCTCTGGCGATGCTATGGCGCGAGTCGAGGTGATGCTGGAAAATCGCCAGAAGCTCTACAACAAAGCCGATCGGGTCATAGTAACCGATTTGTTGTCCTTTGATGAGGTGGTTGAAGCAGTTCTCGCGGCGTCGTCTGAGGTCGCCGCCAATGGGCAATCTCCGGCACTCAGCATCGACAGCCCCCTCGAACGATCCGATATCTATATCGGAGCAGGTACAGTAAATATCGCGGCTGACGTCACCCGACAGCGCTGGCCTTCAGCAAAGAAGATCTGGATGATCACGGACTCGAATGTTGCTCCGATCTGGGGTCATACCGTCCAGCGAATCTTTGGTGAGAACGGCTACCAGGTTCAGCAAATCGTCGTGCCAGCCGGCGAGTCATCAAAGTCCTTTGAACAGCTCGCAGCAATCTGTGAGGAGATTACAACCAGAGGAGCAACCCGTCGGGATGTCATTGTTGCGCTTGGAGGAGGCGTCGTCGGCGACCTGGCTGGCTTGGCTGCCGCCATCATTCTCAGGGGACTCTCGATTGTGCAGATTCCAACGTCGTTGCTGGCGATGGTTGATTCGAGCGTCGGCGGCAAGACCGGCATCAACACCCCAGGCGGTAAAAACCTGGTCGGCGCTTTGTACCAGCCCGGCGTCGTTCTGGTTGACCCGCAGTTCCTGACAACCCTCCCGGATGCGGAGTATCGTTCCGGGATGGCGGAAGTGATCAAACACGGGTACATACAATCGTCAACGCCGCTGGGAGGAAACAGTCTGCGAGAATCCCTCTACGGTTTGGATCAGTTGGCTCCTGTGCCTGAAGATCGCATCTCAGCTGTTCTGGCGACGAATATCGCGATCAAACATTCCGTTGTGCAGGCTGACGAGCGCGAGAGTGGTCTCCGGATGCTCCTGAATTTTGGCCATACCGCGGGACACGCGATAGAAGCAGACGGCTTTCAGTATCGTCACGGCGAGGCAGTGGCGTTAGGGATGCTCACCGTCGCTATGATGGCGGAGCGACAAGGCCGGGCGCCGGTCGGTTTTGCGCCTGATATGCAGGAGATTCTGGGAGTCGCCGGTTTGCCGACTCGATTGACAGGATCCGCCGACTCGATTGTCGAAAGATTGTCGCGAGATAAAAAAAACGTCGACGGACAACTGCACTGGGTGATGCCAAAAGCGGACGGCGGTGTTGAGATCGTGACCGGAATCCCGACTGATGATGTTCGTCAAGCGCTAAGGTCAATTGGCGCAACCTAGTCTATAATCGTGACATCGAGGATAGAACGTGGTGCAATTGGCAAGTTGCCGGCAGGACAACCCTGCTTTTTTGATGCCAGGTAATCCGCGCCACCGCCATTTAGACGGCCAACCGCGCTGAGGGACGACAAAGTGCCAACGTTGCTTTCAGGATCAATTGCATTCGATTACATCATGAACTTCCCCGGTTATTTTGAGGATCACATCATCCCTGACAAGATCCATGTTCTCAATGTGTCGTTTCAGGTCGATTCCCTGGACCGGCAGCGTGGCGGTGTAGCCGGCAATATCGCTTACAATCTGGGATTGCTCGGTGAGCCGTGCCGGCTGATGGGGACAGTCGGTCAGGATTTCGATGAATACGCTGAAATACTGAGAAGACTTGGCGTGGATACGAGTGGTATCAAATACATTCCAGATATCAACACCGCCAGCGCATTTATTACCACCGATATGGCTGACAATCAGATCACCGGTTTTTTTCCGGGCGCGATGGCGAACGCAGGTGAACAGAGCGCCACAGACTTTCTGGATGGCGTTTCTCTGGCGGTTGTATCCCCTACCGACCCGGCTGCGATGGTCAGGCACGTCAGGGAGTTTACCGAGGCGGAGATTCCATACGTCTATGATCCTGGGCAGCAGATTATTGTCACGACTCCAGATGCATTGCGAGATGGTATTTGTGGCGCGACTATCGTGATCGGCAATGACTACGAAATAGCTATGATAGAAGAGAAAACCGGTTGGGATCGGGAACGGATCATTGAAGAGGTGCCTATCGTCGTTACGACGCTAGGCGAGCTGGGATCTCAGATTGCCGCAGAAGGAGAGCTGTATACCATTCCTTCCGCGCCGACAGACACCGTCGTCGATCCGACCGGGGCTGGCGACGCCTACCGCGCCGGTTTGATCACCGGCATGAATCGTGGGCTACCTCTGGAAATCGCAGGATGCATGGGTTCCCTGGCAGCCACATTTGCCATCGAGCAGCTTGGCACCCAGGCTCACCGATACACGATTGATGAATTCCTCACCCGATGGGAGATAACGTTTCCAGATTTTTTAAGTGATGTCCAGGATGTGATGAGATGATGATAGTTTTTCTTCCGTAACCAGCCAGGAAAGGCAAATACATGGTTAGCGCGCCTGAGATGAAGTACGACATAGCCGACCGCTCCCTGGCTGATGTGGGACACCGGCGTATCGCCTGGGCAGCCCGTGAAATGCCGGTGCTGGCATCCATCCGTGAACGATTCAACGCTGAATTGCCACTAGCGGGCATCCGAATCGTCGGCTGCGTGCATGTGACGACCGAAACGGCAAACCTGGCGCTAACCTTAAAGGCTGGAGGCGCCGATGCTGTTATCTGTGCGAGCAACCCCCTCTCAACACAGGATGATGTCGCAGCCGCGCTCGTCGACAGCGGTATTCCAGTCTTTGCCATAAAAGGTGAAGATGCCGATACCTACTACCGGCACCTTAACCTGGCTGTGGATCACAAGCCCAATATCGTGATAGATGACGGCGCGGACGTCGTGAGTTTGATCCATAAGACCAGGACCGATGTGCTGGAAGGGATGATCGGCGCGACCGAAGAGACGACCACCGGTGTGGTTAGAATGCGGGCGATGGAACGCCAGGGGGTACTCAGGTTTCCAGTCATCGCAGTCAACGACGCGCAGACGAAGCACTTTTTCGACAACAGATACGGCACGGGCCAGTCAACGCTCGACGGCATTCTGCGAGCGACCAACATCCTTCTCGCCGGAAAAATCATCGTCGTTGCTGGCTACGGTTGGTGTGGCAAAGGGATCGCCATGCGTGCCCGCGGCATGGGTGCCCGGGTGATCGTGACCGAAATCGACCCAACGAAGGCGTTGGAAGCTGTCATGGATGGATTCGCGGTTACGACGATGCCAAGAGCGGCATCAATTGGCGATATCTTCATTACAGCGACCGGCAATATTAATGTCATCGATCGCGATGATTTTGATCAGATGAAAGATGGAGCAATCGTTGCCAACGCCGGACACTTTAACTCGGAGGTTAACATTTCCGCCCTGGAAGAAATGGCCGGCGAAGGACGGCGAGAACTCCGGCCTTACGTTGAAGAGTACCGGATCGAGGACGATCAGAACGTCATCGTTCTTGGTGATGGTCGCTTGATCAATCTGGCCGCGGCCGAAGGACACCCGGCGAGCGTCATGGACATGTCGTTTGCAAATCAAGCGCTGGCTTGTTCGTATCTCGCTGAAACCGGCGGAAACCTTGAGCGTCGAGTGTACGATGTCCCACCGGATATCGATCAGCAGATTGCCATGCTCAAACTTGAGAGTATGAACATTGAAATTGACGTTCTCACTGAAGAACAGATTCAGTACCTGAATTCCTGGGAGGAAGGGACCTGATTCCGATGGTGTCCAGCATACTCAGGATTATTTCGTAGTTCGTTGAAAGGCACGCATTTTGCCAACATCATTTGACAGGTCGCCTCAAACCCTGTTTACCTCCGAGTCGGTTACCGAAGGACACCCGGACAAGATATGCGATCAGATTTCTGACGCAGTTCTTGATTCGATTATCAGGGATGACCCCTCCGCCCATGTCGCCTGTGAGACGGCGACGACGACTGGACTTGTTATTGTCATGGGTGAGATTACGACCGAAACCTATGTCGATATTCCAAAGCTCGTCCGGGAAGTACTCGAAGATATTGGATATACCGATGCGGCTTACGGCTTCGACCATTTGACCTGCGGGGTGATGACGTCGATCAAAGAGCAGTCCTCCGAAATAGACCAGGCCGTAAAGCATAGCCGTGAAAGCCTGCTCAACGAGCATCTGGATCCACGTGATGTCGTTGGAGCAGGTGATCAGGGCATGATGATTGGGTTCGCCTGTGACGAAACCCCGGAATATATGCCGCTTCCGATCTCTCTAGCCCATAGCCTCACTCGCAAGCTCAGCGAGGTTCGTCGAGATGGGACAATACCGTACCTGCGGCCTGACGGGAAAAGCCAGGTCACTGTCGAATATCGGTATGGGTCACCAGTTCGGGTACATACGGTGCTCATTTCAACTCAGCACGATGAAGACATTTCCTCTGCTGCAATTGAAGCTGATGTCCTGCGTCACGTGATTCGCGAAGTCGTGCCAGCAGAGCTGCTTGATCCTGATACGCGGATTCTTGTGAACCCTAGCGGAAGTTTTGTCGTCGGCGGTCCGATGGGAGATGCCGGGCTCACCGGACGAAAGATCGTCGTCGACACCTATGGAGGCATGGCGCGGCATGGTGGCGGCGCGTTTTCCGGGAAAGATCCGACAAAAGTCGATCGTTCGGCGGCGTATGCAACCAGGTACGTGGCGAAAAACATTGTCGCTGCCGGGCTGGCTTCACGGTGCGAAATACAGGTTTCCTACGCTATCGGTGTCGCTAAACCGCTCTCCATCCACGTCGAGACCTTCGAAACAGGCAGGCTGAGCGATGAGAAAATCGTCGAACTGATCCACGATCACTTTGACCTCCGCCCGCAAGCAATCATCGAGGATCTTGATCTGCTGAGACCGATTTACCGGCAGACTGCCAGCTACGGGCATTTCGGACGAAATGATCTCGATCTGCCGTGGGAGCGGTTGGACAAAGTTGACGCTCTCAAGGCGGCTGCCGAGATGAGTCTGACGGCCAGTGGCTGAACGGCCAGTTGCCCTGGTCACTGGCGCGGCTGGTTTCGCTGGCCATCACCTGATTCAGGAATTGGAGCGGGAAACTGAGTGGAGGATTTTAGGCGTAGCTCGTAAGCAGTATAGCGTTCACGGGCAGACGCGTATCATTACTGCCGACCTCCGGTCTGCTGACCTGGTTGATCGGGTTATTCAACGCTACAAGCCAGACTACATCTTCCATCTTGCCGCGCAGAGCTATGTGCCTCAAGCGTTCGCGCAGCCGGCAGAGACCATCGCGAACAACGTTACCAGCCAGATTAACTTGCTCGAAGCCTGTCGAAACGCACAGATCGAGCCGATGATCCTGATCGTCGGGTCTTCTGAAGAGTATGGCCAGGCATCACCCTGTGAAATGCCTTTGAGCGAGGATCAACCGTTTCGGCCAGGAAATCCGTACGCTGTCTCGAAAATCGCTCAGGATATGCTGGGCTACCAGTACGCTTTATCGTATGGCATGAACATTGTTCGGGTCCGACCGTTCAATCATTTTGGCCCCGGACAATCTGACCGGTTTGTGCTGGCAAATTTTTCCCGTCAGGTCGCTGAAGCGGAAGCATCGCTGATTGAACCGACAGTGCTAACCGGCAATACCGATGTCGTGCGAGATTTCACCGATGTTCGAGATATTGTTCGCGGGTACCGTTTTGCGCTTGAAATGGGTAAGCCTGGAGAGGTTTACAATCTCTCCTCCGACACCGGACAACGCGTCCAGTCGTTGTTGGATACGTTGATATCAATGTCTGCCATTCCGCTCGAAACCCGGGTAGACCCTAGCCGCTTCCGCGTTTCCGATACCCCGGTCGTTGTCGGGAATTCGTCCAAGTTTCGGCGCGACTCCGGCTGGTCTCCCAGTCGGGATATTGAAACATCCCTGGCAGATACACTTCAGTACTGGCGTTCGGTCATCAACTCGCCCGGATACGTTCCGATAGCGAACAATCTATAGGGTTGGTTGAATCGCCCTGGGGAACCGGCTACCATCTGTCCAGATCCACTCAACGCTCAAGGTGAGACTGGGAGAACTCTTGAAACTTGTCGTTGCCATTGTTCAGGATTATGATGCAGCCCGCATCTTGCAGGTCTTGCTAGACCATGAATTCAGAGTAACCCAAATAAGCACGACCGGCGGCTTTCTCCGTGCTGGGAATACCACTTTTCTCATCGGAGTTCGAGAACTCAGGGTGCGGATGCTGCTGGAACTGATCGAGGCAAATTGCAAACAGCGATCCGAACTTTATCTGCCAGGCGGTCCGGTTGATTATGAAGAGTGGACCCCGCCTGAAGAGATTTTTGTCAAGGTTGGCGGCGCAACACTATTTATTCTGAACGTGGATAGATTCGAAAGGTTTTAGTGGCGTGATTCGTGAAATATTGCATGCTTTCGGACATGGAATCGTCCGCTACTACCTTGCCCTGCGGATGAATGCTGGAGCATCAACTCCAGCGGTGTTTTTTGCCGATCAACTGGAAAGACCTGTCCCGATCGTGAGAACTGTTCCCACAGCTCTGGATGGTCAGTGGGATGCGCGCGAGATCGTAGGTTCAGGTTTGACGACTGGTGTTTTGACTCAGCCAATCAACCAGGTTGAAACCAATGGCTCGAACCACATCGGGATGAATTGACCGGATCAGACCTCGGAAAAACTGAACGGTTTGCCAGCCACTTGCTGATCATCGGTCAACATGTCGTGGAGAATGCGCTGCATCGCCATGACGTGGGCGCAGGTGCCATGACCTTCGAAGAAGTGACAGGTGCAGGTGAAATCTTCGCCGTTCATTGTCACGGTATGGTCCGCATGCCCTCCGCGAAACGAGACGCTGAACGACTTAAATCGAATGCGATCTGTTTCTTCGGCATATCGTCGCGCTTTTTCGACCTTGCTGATCATTGCTGAATTCATGCACTAACCTTTCCGGTTGTTATGTGTCTATCGCGAACGAACAGATTGCGTCCTGACCAGAGAACATCCTTGGGATTGTATTGACGGTCAGTTCCGTACATAACAAAAAAGCGCCACGGCATTTAGCCGGGCGCGTACACCAACATTCTTCCGCTTGGAATCGCGCCTGTGCAAGGCGTTCGTCCCTTTCTGCCATGACGTCAATCACTCCTAGTTTATCAGAACCCGCAGACTTTCGTTATTATCGCTAACGGGAATGTTAATACGTTCTTATCAACCACGAACCGTCATGAGTTTGAGGAGTTCTTTTGTGATTGGTGGAGAGAACATACAGGCAGCGATTTTGACTGGCGGCAAAAGCAGCAGGATGGGAAGAGACAAAGCTCTGATCCCGTTTGAAGGGCAACCGCTCCTCGAACACATCTATCAGCAACTGAACAATATCAGCCAAATTGAGAAGGTATTTGCGGTCGGGGACCGTCCCGAATACCATGGCCGGGGAATCGAAATAGTCCCGGATAGATATCCAGGGGCGGGTCCGCTTGGCGGCATCGCATCGGCGTTAGATCATGCAGACACGGAGTTCGTGCTGGTGGTTGCGACTGACATGCCGTTTTTGTCACAGCCGCTGATAGAGGCCATGATTAGTGTCGACCGCAACTACGATGTTTTGGTGCCGGTTCGTGTGACTGCCCGGGGAGGTCAGCGAGGAAATCAGACCTACGAAACCTTGCATGCTATCTACAGCAAACGAGCGACAGTCGAAATTGAGAAGAAGCTTACGGAAGGCGATTATCGAGTAGTCGGGTTTTTCGACTCAGTGGTCGTCCAGGAACTCGATGAAGTGTGGGCACGTCAGTTTGACCCTGAGTTGACATCACTCGTGAATGTGAATCGACCGGAGGAGCTCCAGATCGCACACCAGCAGGTGGTTGCGGAAACGCGACATCGCACTACGGCTGAGGAGGGATAGATGAGTTCTATTGATTATGCATCACTGGTAGACGACCAAGGTCGCTTAGTTGTAAGTCAGTTGCCTCGGCCGGTCTATACCAGGTACGTGAATGAATACCGGAAACAGCCGGAGGTGATTCGGGAGGTATTTTCCGCGTTTTATTTTGAATTCGACCTCGACCAGAAACTGGATGAAGCGGCAGCCGCTGGCCGGCAGCTAAGCACAGCAGAAGCGGCTGAGCAGGTTCTTGGTGAAATGGAAGACGGCGACTGGTGGCGCGTTATGGAAGCCTTTGAAGACCACGCCATTCGCCACTTCAGTGACGACCCGGAGCGGTGGTCGTTCATTATTGAGGAGACTGATCGCCAATAATGGCTTAGCTGTTGTAAATGTTAATGCTCATTCAGTGTAATCCGAGAGCCCTTCCCGTCATTTCTTGCCAGATCGTCAACTGCACAGTCAAATGCCGCCACCGTTCGGGGAGGCAAGAACCTTCGCGCATCTTGAACCCAGGGACGCATCCTTCCCCACTTCCGATCGAGGACGCTGAAAAGTTTGCTGGTCAGCGCTTCAAGATCCCCGCTTTCGTAGAACACCGCGCTTGGCAAGGTTTCAGGGTACGCATGGGCTTCCGGCAGTATCGGGACCGCGCCAGCTAGGGCGGCTTCAAGCATGGCGATGCCAAAGAACTCATGATCAGTCGTTGAGATGACGACGTCAGATCGTTGTAGTTCGGCTTCATAGTCGTTCCGGTCGAGTAGCGGTCCGCGAACGGCAACTTGAGGTGCTATCTCACGAAACAGCGGATCGGTTTCCGGATCCGGACCTGCGCCAGGACCGAGCACAGCCAGGTCAAACGTCTTGCCTGCGGCTACCAGATTTCTGATCACCTCGACGAATCGATCCGGTCGCTTTTCGCGTTCCCAGCGAGCAGCCCAGAGTATTCTCGGTACTTTTCGGGATCTTCTGGCAACGTTTGCGGCTTCCGGCTCGGTGATAGGAGGGTAGATAACTCTGGTGTCTTGCCAGCTGCCTTTCAGAAGGGTCCGGCTGAGACGCCGGATACGTGCAGAGGAGTGATGGTGAGCGGCATCCCAAAAACTCATCCGGTGGAAACTTGAATTGAACCAGCACTGATCGGCGAACCGAAACGCGTCTAGATGGCCCAGGAGGAAGTGATGAATGTCAGCGTCATTCGTCGGATAGGTCCATTGCGATTCGTGGAACAGATAGGCAACCGGTAACGAACTCCAGCCAGCCGGCAAGCTCATTATCACTGCTGGAACGTTCATCGGGCCGGAAAGCACTATCGCATCAGGTTCAAACGCGGCAAGGTCAGGTGTCATCCTGTTTTCAATGACATGGTGAACCGTGCCGGATGTCCATTTCCAATGGGCGGGTGGGATGCGTATTGGAAGCAAGTGGTGTCTGGAGTGTGCCAGGAACAGATCCAGGGTTCGCGCATGCGATCCTGTATCATACGACTCAATAAAGAGTACCCGCCGTTGAATCATGGCCTGGTGTTGTTGATCCCGTCTGGAAACATAAATACGCGAGCACGCCAGTAAGATTGTAAGGTGCAGCCACATTGAAAGGTCCGAATGGCATCGTGACAGTAATGACTGATTTTGGCACAACCGACGGATATGTTGCCGCGATGAAAGGCGCGTTGCTTAGCGTGTTTCCGAAGGCAAGTTTCGTCGACATTACGCACCACATCCCGACACAAGACATTACTGAAGCCGCCTTTCAGCTCGCGAATGTCTGGAGTTTGTTTCCTCCAGGTACCGTTCACCTCACGGTTGTGGATCCCGGGGTAGGAAGCGTTCGGCGTGCGATTGCCGTTCAGTCAGCTGGCCATCTGTTTGTAACACCGGACAACGGTTTGTTGACCATGATTCTCGCGGAGAACCCGGTAGAAGAAGCAGTTGTCCTGGATAACACCGAATTTCATCGAAGCAATGTTTCATCTACGTTTCATGGCCGGGACATTTTCGGTCCTGTTGCTGGAGCGATTGCCTCAGGCGAGCATTCACTCAGCGATGTTGGGAGTCCAATCGATCCATATTCCATCGTTCAGCTGCCATGGGTTCCGGTAACCGACGAAGATGGCAAAATAAGTGCGCCGGTAGTGTCAGTTGATCGGTTTGGCAACTGCAGGACGCTCATTACTGAGTCTCATATTCCCGGGGACCATGCAAGTGTGTTTGTGAGTTGTCGCGATGTGACGGTTCGCGGCATCTTCAATACCTACAGTCAGGTGCCAAATGGTAAGACGCTAGCTCTGTTTGGAAGCCATGGCGGACTTGAACTCGCGGTTCGTGGCGGAAGCGCCTCGCGCTCCTGGGATATCCGACGAGGCGACGAAGTAGTAGTATTTACCGCATAGTATCTGGCAGGCTTGGCTGGAACAAGCCGGTTGATTGCTCTTCCGGCAAAGGAACGTCACTCAACGCATTGCATCGAACAGGATTCAAATGAGTACGAGCACAGGAAAAAACCGGTCGAAACTTTCGAAAGCAGAGCTGAAAGCCTACAGGGCTCGTCGCGCGGCTGAGCGGCAGCGGGTCGCGCTTGCCGATTCGGCTACCAATGAGACTCGTCAGACTGTGGACGTTGGCGCTGGCACGTCGTACACGATGACTCGCGACGAAGAATGGCTTGTCATAAAAAGAGATCTGCGCCGTTTGCTGATCATCGTAGCGGTGCTGGTAGTCCTGCTGATTATTCTGACAGTTATTCTCCGCTGATTGGACCTGAAGAGATCAGCCCCACCTTCGAACCCCGGTTACGCCAGGAAGTTAGCGTAACTGAATCTGGGCGTAGATTAGATCCAAGGGATCCCATCGCTACTCTTCCGGAATGAACTCGGTATCATCGTCATCGTCGTCGAAATCGGCATCGAACTCTCGTGGACCGTCATCGTCGTCTTCGTCGTCATAGTCCTGATCGTCGAGATCATCATCGCCATCCGATCCCATCTCAAGCAGAATATCGTCACCGCCTCTAAACAGGCGTGAATCGCGCTTGTACGATCTTGGAGTCGAGACTTTTCCCTGATCCGGAAACGATACTGCTCGGCCTAGCGCAGGGCTTCGTTCGACTTCCCGAATGATGACTCGGACGCTGTCGCCGGCATTTGAAGTGACGTAGACCTCATACGTAGATCCAGTGCTGATAAGTTGAACCATCCGCTGGGCAATGATCGGTTCCAGCCGTCCAACGACGATACCGGTGAAATCAACCAGGTAGACCCGTTTCGGGTCTTCGGGGTCGATGTCGATCTCAAGTTTCGAGCCGCTTGAGATTGTTCGAAGCTCGGCGACGGAAGCAGGGACGATGAGTTCATCAACATACGTTTTGCCGGCTTCTTCAATGAAGACGCCGTTGAGGTCTGGGGGCAAAACCTCAGGGTTTGCCGGGCTTTCATTTTCGAAGTCGCGCAGCGGTTCAATACGCTCCAGATTTCTTCGAGCGATGATATTTGCGGGATCAGCGTCGGCAGCTTTCTCATAGACTTCGTATGCTGAACGGAACATGTCCAGTTCAAAATAGGCTTTGCCAAGTCGATTGAGAGCATCAACATCGCGAGGAGATCGTTCAATCAACTGCTTGTTGACCTCAACAGCGTCTAACCAGCGCCCTTGACTTGCCAGCTTCCGGGCCTGCTCAGCCATCCTCCGCACTGCTTTGATTCGAGAGTTCGTACCTGGTACTGACACGCTTCACTTCTCCTTAAATCCAGGAGCAGTAGATGCTCCAAGAAACTACTTTTTGTATATCTGAATTACTACTGATCAGGTCAAAACCGCGACTGGCTCTGCCAGCATGTACCAGGTGCTGGCATTAGTAAGTTCTACGTCGACCAACTGGCCAGTCCAATCTCCAGTCGATTCGAAAAATACCAGACCGTTTCCGCGCGTTCTGCCACGCCAGCGTCCCTTTGCAAATCCGTCGACGAGTATTTCCTGTCGCTGTCCGACTTGTTCGAGATGACGTTTATGGCTTATTTTCTCCTGGATCGACTCGATAATCTGATGCCGGGCGTGCTTTGTCTCATGCGGAACATCATCGTCCCAGCGGGAGGAAAGCGTCCGCGGTCGTGGCGAATACATAGCCACATGCACTTTGTCAAACTCGATGTCCTGGAGCAGCTGGACAGTGTTCTCAAACTGCTCGTCGGTTTCACCCGGGAATCCGACAATAATGTCGGTTGAGATAGTGACGCCGGGAACCACGTTTCGAATCGTCTCAATTCTGTCCCGGTAGTGTTCGACGGTGTACGTGCGTCGCATTCTTCGCAAGACTTCGTTATCGCCGGACTGAACCGGCAGGTTGACATGTTCACAGACGGTTTGAAGATCAGCCATTGCGTGAATAAGCTTGTCCGAAAAATACTTCGGATGGGATGTCAGGAAACGCACGCGCTCGATTCTTGGAATCGCGTCCACTGCTTCGAGTAGATCTGCCAGATCATAGCCACTGGGGAGATCGTGGCCGTAGGCATTCACTGTTTGACCGAGTAGTGTGACTTCCTGCACGCCTCCCTGACTTATTCTGGAAACTTCGGCGACGATGTCTTCCAGGGGGCGGCTCACTTCTTTCCCACGCCGGTAAGGAACGATGCAGTAGGAACAGAGAAAATTGCAGCCGTAGATGATCGGAACAAATGCGGTTACTCTGGGATCGGCTGATTCATCCTGGTAGTAGTGCGGCAGATTCGTAAGATCGGTGTCCACGCTTTCCAGTTCGGGCACGATCGTTGCCATCGAATCAAAATCTGACGGCTCAAAAAAGAGATCGACCCATGGAAATCGCTGAGAGAGATCCTTTTCCTGTCCTGTGACCATGCAGCCGGTAACCGCGATTTTCGTATCAGGCCGTTCGCGCTTGACCCGGGCCAGTGAACCAATTTTCCCGGCGACCTTGTCTTCAGACGCCTGGCGAACGACACAGGAGTTGAGAACGATGATATTCGCGGCGTCTTCGTTGTTGGTGGCTCGATAACCTGCCTCGTTCAGCATTGCTTCCACTTTGGCTGATTCGGCTTCATTCATCTGGCAACCGATTGTCCAGACCAGATACCGTTTCTCACCAGTTTCGTTAACAACTGGGTCAAGCTGGAGTTGTGAATCTCTTGGTTGAAGATGCAGGATTTCCATTTGCTGTCCGTAAAACGTCATCCCCGGCAACGGGAGTAAATCGACACAACGACCGCCAATTATAACCCGGAGCAGACAGAAACGTTGATAGTTCCGACCCAGAAATTGCCGGTTACGGCAGAATCAAGCCGTGCTATAAAGCATTATGCGACTATATAGAGAGATATAACACAATTTAGATCATCACTCCAAAATGCAATCGGTTTTTTGTCTTCCAAATTTCTGACGACAAAATATGTACGTACACTTTCGTGAAGAATGAATGACATGTACACTAAGAAGCACCAATTTGGGTTTGCCTCAAAGGCACAGACTGGCAGACAACGCAAAGGCATACAGAGCGCCAGGCGTACGTACAATCACGCTTGGACGGGGATTGTGTGTCTCGAAAATATATGGGTGGTGGGGCGTGAGCACAAAAAAATGCGGTACTTGCTTGTATTTTGAAGACGCTGGCATGGCCAGCTCAGGATGGTGCAGACATCCGAATCGAGTCGATATTCAAAATCTTGTCCTGGTGCGAAAATCGGAACTTGCCTGCCGTAACAGCTGGGATCAGGACCTCTGGAAAGATGGATCGCTTGTCGGGGCAAATGGAATTCCAAAACCGTTGTATCAACACGAGCATCGTGCATCGAATGATGATTCCAGATCAACCATTGCGGTTGACAGCCCGGTAGAAACTCAGGCGTTTTCATCGAAGATCGATCAGGTTTACAAGATAGATCTTGTCCCGGTGCGTAAGAACGACGATCAAGCTAATGAGAATGCGAATCATTCGACCTTTCCGGAATCGAAAAAGTCGAACCACTTTTCCCGAAAACCGCGCTTTGTGACCTATTCGCACGAGGCGCAGCCACAGGCACAAGAACCATCGCCAGTGGCGCTGGAGACTTCGCCTGAATTCTCTCCAGATTCGGCTGTTGCGAATGACCGAGAAGAAGACAATCGGCACGATGCCGAGTCGGTGAATACCTCGCAGCCAAACTCCAAAAAGACGTATGACTGGACGGGCGGCAACTCGAGTCGCCCGCGAGACGAGGTGAGACCAGCTGACAATGCGCAACAGACGGAGCCACTCCCACAGACGACATTCCGTTCTCACTCCTACCGGTCCATATCAACCGGCAGCAACGATTTGATGGCTCCATTCGTGACACTGGAAAGCAAGAATTCTAAGTTCCAGCCAGTACCGCGACCTGTTCAACCTATAGCGGATGACCAGATTTCCAGCCCGGAACAGTTAACCATTGACACGAAGAAAGCTGTCGACCCCCCGCCTGATTCCATCGATCCCATATATCAGAATGAACTATTGGATGGCGTTGCGAAGTGCTGCGGGACCTGCCTCGATTTCATACCGAGTGGGGACGGGACGACTGGTACATGCACCAATGCGTATGCATTCAGTGCACACCGTATGGTAAAGTCCGACGAACTGGCCTGCCGGACCAGTATCGGTGTCTGGTGGCTGCCAAACAACGATATTGTGCACGACAAAGCACGTATCGGTCGCCACACGCGTCCAACCCCGTACTTCGATTCGTATTTGAATCGCCGGCGTTGAGCGTGACGCGAGCGGGCTGGTTACCGGGAGGGTTGTGCTGGCGATGGAACGACTGCCGCACTACCATGGGGCATGACGTCGACGAAGGGGCGTTGGCGTCGAGAAAATCTGAGGAGCACTCGGCGATCTCATGTCCGATCTTGGAGATCTGCTACGACGAGCCCGAGCCTATAAACGGGTTAGCCTGCGGGACGCTGAACAAGCAACCCGAATTAGCAGGGATTATCTTGCTGCCTTAGAAGCTCACGACTTTGACAATCTGCCGCCGCCGACCTATGCCCGGGGTATCGTCCGGAACTATGCACAGTATCTGGGTCTGGACCCTGCGGTTGTGCTCAATCTCTATGAGATTGCGAGCGACGAGCAACCAGCCGGACAGGATATCGCGGTAGTCCCGGCAATTCCTCCTATGGACATGCGCAGCACCTGGGCGCCAAATTTCGCGATCATAGGGTTTATGCTCATCGTCTCCGCTGTGCTGTTCACCTGGTTGTATTCCGCATATTTCCAGGATGAGCAGACTCAACCGACCGGGACCATTGTCCAGCCGACGGCAACTCAGCTCAGCGCCACTCTGTTGACGCGAGTTGCCGAAACACCGACGGTGACACCGACGATCGACCCCGCCATTCTCGATAGTCAGGCAACTGCTACAGCAGAAGAAGCAAACATCCATGCAACAATTTCTGCTGAGGAAACAGCTACCGCTCCTGATCCAGTTGTTGTGCCAACCGAACCTGAAGATTCGTCAGCAGCTGAAGACACTGTTGCCGGTGAACACGAATTTTCGATCTATGCCTATGAGGAAGTCTGGGTTGAAGTGTACCTTGACTATTCCGATACGGCCTCCTATTCAGACGTCATGTCAGCCGGGTCGACACTCACCTTTACCGCCGGACATTTGACCGTCGGATCTGGTGACGCCCGAGTTGTCCAGATCTATGTCGACGGTGAAGATTGGGGTCTCCTCGGAAGCGAGTGGGATGCGGTCGTGACCTACCCCTGGTGAGTCTGAGTGTCTGAGTGAAGGTAATGAGCGGACCTGACGTTTTTGGTAACAATCCCTATGTGAGCGCTTCTGATGTCCGAAGCAGGCTTGTTCTGGTGCTTCGAGGCAGCGCAACCAATCGAGGTCTCAATATCGAACCATTCCGGTCACGCGGTGTGCAGCAGCACGACATTCACGAGATCATGATCTCAGATGTGGACGCTTCTCCAGGTGCAGTCGTCGATCGGGTTGCGTTAATCGGATTCGTTGAGATATTAACCGGTGGCGTGATTACAAGCCGTTCTGAAATGTTCGTTGGTGATCTATTGATTGGCCGAGTCATTGGATTCGACGAAACCCACGCGCCAAACCACCTGAATATCTGCGTGTTTTCACCTGAGTTCGTCGACGGTTTTGAGCGGGACCTCGCGCCTGGTCTTGAAGTGAGCTTCAGGTTGCCACCGGTTTCCTGATGATGAGGTTGTCCGATCGTCTATATCCGATCAAGAATCAATTGTCCCATTTTTGTGCTGGGACGAGAACACGCGCTTTGAGGTGGTTCATTTCAACGACAACCGGGCTTCTACCGAGGTAATCCCCATCCGCCTGGTAGGCAACTGGCCGGTCGGTTAGCAGCGCCGCCCGCTGGCCTCGCAGATGGTGTTGCCATTTCGCTTTTGAAGGCCTGCCAGCGAGTATCCAAAGTCCGGCTGCCACCACACCAAATACAGTGGGCGGATCATAGACCAGTATGTCGAGAAGTCCATCAGATCTGCTGATGTGTTCTCCCATCTGGATTCGAGATTGAATGACGGATCCACCAAGGGCAAAAATCACCATCTTCGCCTGCCAGGTACTCCATTCACCATCAATGCAGAGATCAGCTTGAAACGGTTTCATGCGCAAATGTGTCAATGCCGGGATTGTGTACGCGAGCCAGCGCAATCGATGTTTCCACGCCGAAGACGTCGATTTCATGATTTGCGCGTCGTAGCCAACGCCGGCAATGTGCAAGAAATTCTCACCATTGATGCTGGCCGAGTCGATTTCCAGGATATTCGCCCTTTCCATTGCCAGTCGAATGGCCTGGCTGGGATCTGTAGGTATGCCAAGATCCTTGGCGAGCATGTTAGTTGATCCGTTTGGGATGATTCCTACCGGAATCCGTGAACCTAACGCCCCGGAAATGACTGCCGAAACAGTGCCATCCCCGCCAGCTGCAATGAGCAAATCCGAATCCTGGCTGGCTTCACCGGCGAGAACTTCAGCATGACGGTCATGGAGGGTGTGACAAAACCGCAGCGTGATATTCCGGTCTCTTGAGTAGTTCCTGAGGAGTTGCTCAATCTTCCAGGCAGGTGTTTTTCCTGTAATTGGATTGATGATAGTGGTGACGCGACATCGCGTTTCTAGGCGGAGGTTTACTCCTCTTCCCAATCTTCCGGTCCGAACACGAGATCGGTAATGTAATTTGCCAACCAGGTGGCAGCCGCTGCCATTGCTAATCCTAAAATGCTCCGAAACAAACTACGGGCCATCTAGTCGTTCTCCTTGTACCCGGTGGCGGTTTTCAGTTACCGCAACAACATCACATCATGAGACTTCGGTCAAGTGTACCGATTCTGACCGGCGGCGAAATCGAGTTTGCTATCGAGTTCCACGAACCGCTACAGAAGCCATGACAAATAACACAACCACACCAAATAGAACTGTCGCGGTGATCTCGGCATAAGTAAGGTGACGAACGATACTCGTGTTGAGCGGCGCAGGGAATTGAAAGGGTCGCACCAGTGGGAAAGACAGGAAATACACCACCTGCCAGGTAACGATCCATGGTTCTATCCCCAGTGCTGCCAGAATTGTTCGCAGCAGCAGCACGATAAAGATAAACAGCAAAATGGCGATGACAACGATCTCCGGCCCGAATCGCGATCGATTTCTGCGAACCGGTGAACGGGCTGCAGGCGGCTGGAGGATCATCGCAGAAGGTCGGTATACAGCGTCATTCAGGCGGCTCGCGCGGCATCCATGATTGATGCCGCGCTTGATAGGGCTGCATCGATAGCTTCATCATCGACCTGATAATGTGTCACCATTCTCAAACCGCGAGTGCCGTAGTTCGAACACAGCACGCCGTGTTCCTTCATCTGCTGAACAAATTGCGGGTGAGGGACTAGCGAATCGGTCTGGAATATAACGATGTTGGTCTGCACGGTTGAAAGGTCGACGGTGATACCATCAATTGCCTCGAGGCCGCTCGCCAGTCGATATGCCCTTTCGTGATCTTCGCCTAGCCGGTCAACCATCTGTTCCAGGGCAACAATGCCAGCTGCGGCTATGACACCTGATTGCCGCATCGCTCCTCCAAGAATTTTTCGAGAAGCGCGTGCGCGCAAGATAAATTCGTTGCTGCCTGCAACAATCGAACCAACCGGAGCTGCCAGTCCTTTGGAGAGACAAAACTGCACGGAATCGGCAGTGCTGGCAATCTGCTCAACCGGAATGTCAGCAGCCACTGCGGCATTGAAAATTCGTGCGCCATCCATATGCACGGGGACGCCATGCCGGTCGGCAAGCGATTTCAGATCGGTCAGATACTCCATAGTGAGTACCGTGCCGCTGCAGCGATTCTGTGTGTTCTCCGTACAGACTGCTCCGGTTGGCGGGTATCCCGAGCGATTTGGTTCACGAATTGCCTGTTCGACCCGGTTGAGGTCCAGCTCGCCATTTCGCTCATTAGGTATGAGAGAGAACGGCATTCCTCCTAAAGCGGCTGCCCCGCCAGACTCGTACCAGAAGATGTGGCTTTCGTCACCAATAATGATCTCATCGCCGCGACCACAGTGAGCCAGCAACGCAACCAGATTTCCCATAGTGCCGCTGGCGACGTAGACTGCCGCTTCTTTCCCAAGCATGGTCGCCGCGAGTTCTTCGAGGCGTCGCACGGTCGGGTCTTCGCCGAACTGATCGTCGCCGACCTCAGCCTGGGCCATCGCCATCCGCATGGCTTCCGTTGGCTTCGTCACGGTGTCACTGCGTAGATCGTGCACCTGCATGTCCTTGCCTGCAAATTGAAAAACCGGCTTGCTGATCAAACGTCGCTATTGTACATTTCAGTTCAAATAGAGCTTGCTCGCAAAACGGAATCGTTCAGGAAAACCTCTTGACAAATTCAGGTCGGAGGGTTAGACTTGCAGATTGCTGACGTGACTGATATAGCAGTTCCGAGTCGATTGGCAATCGTTGGGGGATATTGACCGAATCCGTACAAGTATTCGGATTGGGAGGCAGTGTCCTCCTTATTTTGCTTTCCCGGAGCATATCGACATTTTATCCCGACAGTATACAGATAGGTTTAACCGGTCGCGCCTTAAGTGGCGGTACGAAGGTGTGCGCTCCCGGCGCATCCTGAAGGAGTCTTGATGGTCCAGACGAAACCGACTACCTGGGGATATGAAAATCAGGAGGGGCCGCAGGTCCTCTCGAATCTCGGGCGAGATCGTGTCTCGTTCGCCGGTGTTTCACATGTTCTTGAGTTGCCGAATTTGATCCAGATTCAAAAACAGTCGTTTGACTGGTTCAAGACCGAAGGTCTGGGGACACTGCTCAAAGAGATTTCTCCAATTGTCGACTACAACGACAAGATGGAGTTGTACTTCCTCGAGCATGAATTCATGGAACCCCGGGCGAGCGAAGATGTTTGCCGTGAACGCGACATGACATACTCGGCGCCACTACAGATAAAAGTGCGTCTTATTATTAAGGAAACTGGCGAAATCAAAGAGAGCGAAATTTTTCTCGGCGATTTCCCGATGATGACCAGTGAAGGCACCTTCATTATTAACGGTGCTGAGCGAGTTGTCGTTTCACAGCTCGTCCGATCACCTGGTGTCTATTTCGAACTGACTGAAGATCCAACCCGTGGTCG
>CAZNYB010000047.1:0-29562 GCA_964577155.1 uncultured Thermomicrobiales bacterium
TTTCCTGGTTGTATCTTTAAATAATGCACACCATGTTATACGTCTGCACCATCGGAACGGCGATCTGGCTCGTGAAATCGCTTTACCCGGGATCGGCTCAATCGATACAACTGGCCTGGAATCGAAAGCCGGAGACGATGAATGCTTCTTCAGCTATGTGTCTTTTCTGCAACCTTCCACTCCCTACCGTTACGACCTTCGTTCCGGATCATTGAGTTCACTCCATGAGCCAACGATTGATTTCAATACATCGGACTATGAAACTGTCCAGGTCTTCGCCACCTCACCTGATGGAACAAAGGTTCCGATGTTCCTCACCTACCGGAAAGGGTTGCAACTCAATGGGGAATCACCGGCATTGCTCTACGCCTATGGAGGTTTCTACATTAGCGTCACCCCAGAATTTGACGTTGCCCCATTGCTGTGGATGGAACAAGGCGGGATATATGCGGTTGCGAATTTGCGAGGCGGCGGTGAATTTGGAGAAGCCTGGCACAGGGACGGGATGCTTGAATACAAACAGAATGTTTTTGATGACTTTATCGCCTGCGCGGAGTTTCTGATCGATCGCGGGTATACCAGCCGAGACAAACTCGCGATCAACGGCCGGAGCAACGGTGGTCTACTGGTCGCCGCATGTCTAACCCAGCGACCAGACCTCTACGGTGCGGCGGTCTGCGAAGTGCCGGTGATTGACATGTTGCGGTATCACAAGTTTACCGTGGGTCACTACTGGACTGGCGAATACGGCAACGCTGAAGAGGATTCCCAGCATTTCGAGTTTATGTACGCCTATTCTCCGCTGCACAACGTCCGACCTGGGGAAAACTACCCGCCGACCCTTATCACTTCAGCAGATTCTGATGATCGTGTCGTACCCGGTCACGCACGCAAATTCGCCGCGACGCTTCAGCATGCCCAGGGCGGCGAAGCGCCAGTACTCCTTCGGATTGAAACACGGGCTGGCCATGGGCTGGGAAAACCGATCACCAAGCTCATTGATGAACAAACAGACATCCTGACATTTCTGGTCGAACATCTCAGGTAAGAGATTGACTACCGGCCCTAAACGGCATGTGCCGGTAGTGGCAATCTGCTACTGGATGTCCCACAGGATGTTTCCAATGGCTTACACCAAAGAGCAGGGGCTGGTTTCTATTCCAGCCCCTGCTGATGAGATTGATAGGTTCAGGTTAAGCCGGCGCTGGCGCCTCTTCCGTTGAATCTCCGTCTGCCGCACCAGGTTCGGTTGGCGCTGCTGTGGAGACAACGACATCCTGATCTGCAGGCGCTGCAACGACGACAGCTGCGCCCGATTCACGGCTGCTACGTTCTCGGGATAGCCACCAGCCAAGCAACCACAGTGCGATACCAAGCAGTATCAATCCAACCGTCTGAACTCTAAGTTGAGCTATTAAGTTTTCGTAGACTGCAGCAACCAGCACCCGGCCGGAATCCTGGTCAACAGATCGGGTGATGGTTGTGCCGATCGGCCAGGTAATGAGCAACAGGATGACCGCGCCTACGGCCAGACTCCCGCCCGTCCATTTGAGATAGTCATTGCGATTGCTGGTCGACCAGCCTGTCCAGAAAACGAGCACCAGAAGCACAACGCCGATAATTCCAGTGATGAACCCTACCCAGTCGATGGTGTTCCAGAGCGGATCCAGCGAAGGTAGCTGGCCTTCCTGGAGAATAACAATCTGGTTCGGGATATCGTCCACATTAATATTGTTCGCCGCGTCGACATTCAATACATCGGTCAAGGTTACGAGAATTTCCTTGATCGGCTCCAGATTTATCGCAACCTCCTGGCCGTCGACACGCACAACGACTTTGTACATAGTGCGGGCCATCAGTTCGACAGCGCCCTGAACGAGCGACGTATCCAGTATTCCAGCGATGATGTTTTCAGCAGGACCGCGGATGATCTGGCGGACAAGCGGACGGCTTTGAAAGGCCTGATTGATCATCTCATCTGCGATGGCTACCCGAACATTTTCCTGGGCGAACGTCTCAGTAACGATGTTGACGAAGCCATCCTCATTGAGCACCGACGTCCGCGCCCAGAATCCGACCGAAGCGATCAGAAGCGAAACGGTTGCAATAATTAGCAGGACTATCGACAATGTACGTGACACGCTGGATTTTCCTTCCCCGTTCTTGTGAGATTGTCATACCTCACTGTGAAACCCCGATTTGAAAGCACACTTCACATCTAGCCGCTTCACGCCGGGGCTAATGTGCTTGTTCCACTATCATCACTCGCACTACTCTCGCCATGACGGCGTAGCCGGATGCCAAGCACGATCATCATGATTCCCGCAACGATTGCGTAGACTCCCAGCACGATAGCCAGTGTGACCACCGCTCCGACCGGGAACACCAGTAAGATCACCCCGAATATGACCGACAAGGCTCCGGTCAACCCCATCACCCAGGCATGTTCGATCTCTTTCCGATGCTGGACCGAAGCGACGATTTCAACGACCCCGGTTACCAGCGCCCAGGCGGCAATCAGCAGAATGAGTGAAGCAACGGTCAGCCCTGGCCAGAAGAACGTGATTAGCCCGACGAGTATCCCCGCGCCTCCTTCGACAAGCGTCAGCCACTTGCGTTCACTTTCGTCCCTTCCGGTGAGCACACCGGCAATTGCAAAGATCCCATCGATGAATGCGTATGCGCCAAAAAAGATCACTAAAACAACGATTGTAGTCCCTGGCCAGTTGATCACTAGCAATCCCAGGATAACCGCGGCCACACCCCGAATGACTAGCGACCACCAGTTGCGAACGTAATCCTGAAAATCCGTATCGAGCATTTCGCCCCTCCCTTAGCGGATATTGACAAGCAATTATCGTCCATTGTCGCCAATGCTGATAGCAGTTCCGGATGCACCTTAGCACATTAATATCGTTGTCTCTAGGCCTGTCGAATAGTTCAAAGAATCTACAGCACAAGCTCTTGACGATGCGTACAATACACGTTAGCTTACTAGTCAATTAGTGTTGTCAGAGATGAAATCAGGACCAGTCTTCGGGAGTATAAGTGACAGATCTCCTGGAACTTCGATCGTTGCACGCCCCACAGACGTATACGGAATTATTCATTCTCGTTTTCGTTCTCGGAGCTGTTTTTGTAGTTATGCGCCAGCTCAACGGTTCCGGGTTTGCGTCGATCATGTTTATCATTGCACTGGCAGCATTCATCGTTGACGCTCATATCTTTATTCCGCTGGCGTTCCTCGTCGCCGGACTCCTTACCTCCAATCGCTCCTTCGATCAACGGCCTCGACGCCAGGCTGTCAGATTCGCCCTGGATTTTTCAATAGTATTCGCGGGATTCATGCTCTATGAACTCGGCAGGGTCTATTCTGAAGGCAGTTATGAAACAGCTCTGTATAACGCTAAAACGGTTGTTGGCATACAACATTCACTGGGATTGCCAGATGAAGCATCTGTTCAGTCCCTCATTCTTCAATACCGGCACATCACGGAGATATTCAATTACACCTATTCATTTCTGTTCCTTACCCTGGTCACCGGGGTTCTCGTCTGGCTCTACCTGAACAACGACCGAGAATATCGGATGTATCGCAATGCGCTCGCGATGTCCGCCTTTTTCACCGTCCTGATCAGCTGGCTCTATCCGGTAGCCCCGCCACGACTTTATCCGGCAAGCAGCTTGGTTGATACCCATATCCAGATGGGACGTGAGCACGGATTTGTCAACGAATTCGCGGCCATGCCAAGTCTGCATGTTGGCTGGACAGTCCTGGTAGGTGTGTTTCTGTTCAGAGCAATTCGTGGCTGGAAGGGTTTGATTCTCGGGATAGCGCCAGCAGCCATCATCTCGCTTACCGTGGTGGTGACAGGGAACCACTTCTGGTTAGACGGCATGGCTGGCGCGCTACTTTGTCTGGTAGCCTTTGGCCTGGTTCTCTCCATGAATACCGCTTTCCCAGACAGACTACGTGTTCCACGATCAGTTGTCAGATCGCAAAAACGGATCGGTTCAAGCGTCCAGACAGCAGCAGCCACCGCTCTCGGTAGCTGTGGAGATACCTGCCGGGCCATCATCGTGCTGACGATGATGTTCAGCTATCTGCTCATTGGTCAGATTGTCGCGCCCGGATTTACCGATCACTGGGGGTACCTGACAGCACAAGTTGGCGCAACACTTGCTATTGTCGTAACAGTCGAATATGTTTTCAGAGACGACGGCGGCCTGTTCTCCTGGCAAACACTCCTGGCAATATGTGCCGCCACTGCCCTTGACCTGTTTGGCACATCCGAAGACCTCTACGCAAACTTCGCCGCCTATGACAAAATCGTGCATTTTGTCGGAACAGCCTGTTTCACAGCGGTCGTTCTCGATGTGCTGGGCAAACTATCGTCACGAGGGAAAGTGTCCTGGGAACGTTCATCCCTCATAGTTGTGGGAGTGCTGCTAGGAATTTTCGCTGGAGTGGCCTGGGAGATCTACGAGTATGTTGGAGATCATGTCTTCAACAGCGCCAGGACCGGAGGATTCTGGGACACCTCGTATGATCTCATCTTCGATACCCTGGGGGCAATTGCCATCGGCATCGTATTCCTGTTCCCGCGCTGGTTCAGCTGGGGCATACTGGGGAACTACCGCTGGCACGAGTTCGGCTCACGGGCGGATCAGCACGATCCCTCCGCGAGTGAATCCTATTTAACCTCCCCGAAATCTGATTCCCTGAGTGAATAAAGAACCAAAACATGGACCGTTGGCGATACTTCGATATCACGCACCGTGACCACCTGATTTGCAATCCGGTATCTTCGGCAGCCCTGGATCAGGTCATAGATATCCTGGCTCTACCGCCAGAAGCTCGGGTGCTCGATGTCGCCTGTGGCAAAGGTGAACTGCTGGCTCGGCTGGCCGAGCGATACCGGTCCGAAGGCGTCGGCATCGACCTTTCTCCATCCTTCGCAGCTGCTGCACGAGCAAATCTGAATGCCCGGATCCCAGATGCCAGGGTCGACATCCTGGAGATGGATGGCGCGCAATACCGGGAAGATTCGGAATCATTCGATCTTGCTGCCTGCCTCGGCGCGAGCTGGATCTGGGACGGATACTCTGGCACACTGGACGCGCTGAGCCATTTCACCCGCCCAGGAGGAATGATCCTCGTTGGAGAACCATTCCTGAAACAAGTACCGGTGCCAGCCTATCTCGCCGCTGATAATTTTGAGGCGAACACCTTTGGTACCCACGAAAGCAATGTTGTCACCGGCGTCCAGAAACATTTGATACCAATCTACGCTCTTGCTGGCAGCGTCGAGGATTTCGATCGTTACGAGGCACTTCAGTGGCAGGCTGCAGAACGCTGGGCAATAGAGAACCCGGACGACTCGGACCGCAAAGCAGTCCTTGAACGTGTTCGCCAGGCTCGAGATATCTATCTACGCTGGGGGCGCGACACCATTGGCTGGGCACTCTACCTCTTCATCAAGCCTGCCAGCGAATCCACTTGACCGTTCCTCCAGATCGCCTAACATGCAGCAGGCTCATGGCGGATCAAGGAAACAGGCGAAACAGCATGCACGTCGGAGTTGAAGTAGGCGGCACATTTACCGATCTTATTCTGCTGAATGACGCTGGAGCAATCGTTGTCACCGCCAAGGTCCTTTCAACGCCAGACGATCCTTCTGTCGGAGTTCTGAATGCGCTAGCTGAAACCGGAAGGCATCTCGACTCCGGAACCCCGTTGCTGCACGGCACAACGGTTGCAACCAACGCCGTCCTGGAGCGGCACGGACCGCAAACCGGTCTCATCGTCACCGGTGGTTTTAAAGATCTCCTGGAAATACAACGCCAGGACCGCAGCTCGATCTACGACCTGCACTACCAGAAACCAAAACCGCTTGTAACGGCGAGCAATGTCCGAGAAGTTCCCGAACGAATCGATGTTTCCGGGAACATCGTTCAGATGCTCAATGAGCAGTGTGTTCACGAAGCTGCTTCTAGCCTGGTCAACGCCGGGGTAACCGCGATAGCGGTCTGCCTGCTCCACAGTTACCGGAATCCGATTTTCGAACAACGGATCAAATCGATTATCCAGCAAACATTCCCGGATATCGTGGTTTCCATATCCAGCGACATCGTCACCGAGTTTCGAGAGTATGAACGCGCCAGCACGACAACGATCGATGCATTTGTCAAACCCATCATTGACCGCTACCTTGGCCAGTTGGAGCAATCAGTCGCAACGTTCGAAATCCCCTCAATCTGGATGATGCAGTCAAACGGAGGGCTGCTCCCGGCAAACCAGATCAGAGCTCAACCGGCCAGGACACTCTTCTCAGGACCTGCGGCAGGAGTGATCGGAGCGATCAACACCAGCCAGGAAGCAGGATTCGACGACATCATCACGATGGATATGGGCGGCACCAGCACCGACGTCTGTCTGGTCAACAACGGCATGCCGGAAATGACGACTGAAGCGTCAATTGACGGAATTCCAATCAAGTTGCCGATGCTTGATATCGTCAGCGTCGGCGCAGGCGGGGGAAGCATCGCCTGGATCGATTCCGGCGAGATGCTACAGGTTGGACCACAAAGCGCCGGAGCCACACCAGGTCCAGCCTGCTACGGGCTAGGTGGCGTCCAGCCGACGATCACTGACGCAAACGTCATTCGCGGGTTAATCCGGCCCGGACATTTTCTCGGCGGCGAATTGCAACTGGATCAGGAAGCGGCGCTCAACTCGTTTGAACATATCTCCTCCCGGACAGCCAGGCGTTCCGAACAGCTGGCCGAAGATATCTATCGTGTCGTAAATGCGACGATGGCTGGCGTGGTTCAACAAATATCAACCGAACGTGGCTTTGACCCGCGTGATTTCACGCTCGTTGCCTACGGTGGCGCGGGTCCATTGCACGCGGTTTCGGTTGCTGAGGAAATCGCCATCAATCGGATTCTTGTGCCGCCGCACCCGGGACTCCTCTCAGCATACGGGTTGCTGGCTGGAAACATTCAGCGTGATTTCTCTCGCACCGCCATTCAGCAACTGGATTCCGGCAGCCGAGATGAAATTGCGAAGCAGTTTACCGATCTTACGACAACCGCTTTGAGCGAAGTCACATCACAAGCTCTTGATCCCGGTAGCTGCGAGCTGAACACATATCTCGACATGCGCTACCGCGGACAGGGATTTGAATTGACGGTCCCGGTCAACGTCGATGATCTGTCAACCGACTCGCTTACATCCACTTTTCATACACTGCATCGGGAACGATTTGGACACGCAACTCCTGGCGAACCGATTGAACTGGTCACCTACCGCATATCGATCGTCCAGCCTCATGACCGAATCCCGGATCTACGAGTGTCGCCTGAATCTCGTGATGAGGACGTTCAGGCAATCCTGATCAATAGTGAGCGAGTTCCATGTCGATTTATCTGGCGAGGTTCGCTCGACATCGATGCAGTGGTAGAAGGACCCGTCGTCGTTGAAGAACCCACTGCGACGACATTCGTGCCACCCGGCTGGTCGGTGACTGTCGATCCGCAGACAAACCTGATTATTGAAAAGGTGTAGTACATGGCAGCAGATCAGATCACCTTGAACATCGCTGGCAAATCATTGCTCGCCATCGCGCGTGAGATGGCTGCCAATATGCAGCGGGCTTCCTATTCAACCGTCGTTCGGGAGGCGAAGGACTTCTCGGTCGGCATCCTGGACGTTGCCGGCAATGTCGTTGCCCAGGCAGAGATGATTCCGATGCAAACCGGGGGTATTTCGGCAGCATTCAAGCCGATCATCCGTGACCTGAATCTGACCACCGTAACCAGCGACGATGCATTCATCATGAACGATCCCTTCAACGGAGGACAGCACCTGCAGGATATCTTTCTGTTTTCACCTATTTTCACCGCCGAACATCAGCTCATTGGCTTTGGAGCCAGTGTCGCCCATCACGTTGAGGTCGGCGGCGCGATGCCCGGCCTTTCGGCTGAGGCAACCGAGATTTATCAGGAAGGAATCCGGCTGCCAGCGTCCAGATTCAGCGTCAGCAGGGATTGGTCTGGCGGCTTTGTCGAGCAGTTTATTCGTGCCAATGTCAGGGTTCCCGACAAGGTGCTCGGTGATCTCAACGCTCAGTTCGCGGCGAACAACACAGCAAACATTCGCGTCAGCGAACTCGCCGCCAGGTACGGCGACGACACGGTGCGGGAAGTGATGTCATACCTGCAGGATTATGCTGAACGGAGGATCCGGCATGGCATACGCCAGATCCCGGACGGCGTCTATCTCGCGGAGGATCAAGTCGAAGGTTATGCCTGGGGACTGGACCCGATTCCGATCAAGGTTCGAGTTGAAGTCGCTGGTTCAGAAATTCACGTTGACTTTTCCGGCACCGGAGATCAGGTCCCGGCGAATATCAACAACCCGCTGGCCTCGACTATATCCGCGACCCATGGTGCGATCCGCGGCGTTCTCCACGAACAGGATATCCCGTTCAACGAAGGTTGCAACCGGCCAATATCGATCAGTGTGCCGTATGGCTCGATTCTTCACCCCAGACCGCCGGCTGCCGTCCGGGCCAGGATGAGTCCGTCTTGCCGGGCACATAACGCGATCGTTCGCGCTCTGAGCGCTGCCGTGCCAGATCAGGTCATCGCCTCTGGTTTTGACACCACCACCGCAGTGTCACTCAGCCACCTCAACCGAGAAACAGGTCAGTACAACGTGGTCATCGAAATTCTGGGCGGGGGCTGGGGCGCAGGTCCAGATCACAACGGCGCGGATGGCATGGACAACCCGCTCTCCAACTGTGCCAACGCGCCGATCGAAGCGCTCGAATACGAGTGTGACTATTTCCGGGTGGATGCCTACCGGTTGCGTCCCGACTCCGGCGGTGGCGGTCTCCATCGTGGTGGGCTGGGAATCGAACGCATCTACCGGGCCGTCAAGCCGGACGTTCAGCTGGCCGCCTATTCTGACCGCTTCAACAAGGGCGCGCCAGGTCTCTTTGGAGGACAGACCGGCGAAACTGGAGCCTTTGTTATCAAGCGAGCCAATGGAGTCACTGAAACGCTTCCTGGCGCTACCTCGAATGTACTGAGCCAGGGTGACGTATTCCAGGTTCTAACTGGCGGGGGAGGCGGTTATGGGTGCAGCTCCGACAAGAACATGGACAAGATCACTACCGGTAGATAAGTCAGGTAGGTTGAGAGAGGACACAGGACTGATGTCACCGCGAATAGTCGCCGACCCGCAATTGACCGAAGACTACATCATGCAACTCGCGTCATTCGGCGCATGGGGTGAAACCGGCGTCTGGCGGCCGGTCTACACCGCTGAGTGGTTTGCCGCACAGGAGCAGGTGAAACAGTGGATGGAAGACGCCGGTCTTGAGACACGCATGGACGCCGTTGGCAACGTCTGGGGCCGGCTGGAAGGCAGCGAAGGCGGTAAGCCAATCGTATCCGGTTCCCACATCGATTCCCAACTGCCTGGTGGCCGGTACGACGGAGCGCTCGGTGTTATCTCGCCAATCATTGCGCTGAAAACACTGCAGGAGCAGTTTGGTCCACCAGTACGAACGCTTGAGATCGTCTCCTTCTGTGAGGAAGAGTCAAGCCGGTTTCCAGCCACACAACACTGGGGGTCGAGAGCCGTGGCCGGCGCAATCGAACCAGAAGCCATGGAATTAGTGGTGAGTTACGACGGGGAGACCATCGGCGACGTCATGCGGACTGCCGGGTTCGACCCGGATGATGTCTCCAGCGCCGCCCGCGATGATATCGACATCTACATCGAACTGCATATCGAGCAGGGGCCGATCCTCGAACAGATGGGCGTCCCGGTAGCCGTCGTCAGCGGGATTACCGGCATCCGTCATTATCACGTCACGTTGCACGGCCGGGCTGATCACGCTGGCGCAAGACCGATGGACTTACGAAGAGACCCAATGGCGGCGGCGGTGGAGATCATCTCCGGAGCCATCAACACCGCCCATCGCATGGGCAGACCTGCCGTTACGACAACCGGTCGAATGGTCGTCGAACCAAACGCGCCGGCCATTGTCCCCGAGCGAGTTCACTTCACCATCGACGCCCGCCACCCTGACCCGGCACAACGCGCTTTGCTCTACGAACGTCACGAACGGTTGATGAGAGAGGTCGCCTCCCGGCGTGATATCGACATTAGCTGGGATGCCGGAGCCGAACAGCCTCCGCAACGCTCTGACGTCGAACTCGTCTCTATATTCGAAGAAGCGGCTCGAGATCAGGGCATTCCATTTCTGACGATGGACAGCGGAGCCGTGCATGATGCGAACCGGATGGCTGAGTTCACCCGGATGGTGATGCTATTCGTACAGAGCAAAGACGGGCGCAGCCACACCCCTGAGGAGTTTACGTCGGTTGAACACGCCGTAGCCGGTATCGAGCTCCTGGCTGCCGGATTGCACAAACTGGCCTATTAACTGTTGCGAGGAACCGTGACCTGTTGCTGAGGCTCTTGAGAATGGGCGGTAGACTCCCAATCTTGCCCGAGTTGCTGATAACAATTCAGTAACTCTTCAATGGATCCGGCATATTCATGCAGATTGATCTCACCGGCATATGCCTGCCTTCCAAGCCTTGATAGCCAGGCAACGTCATCTTCCCACTCCGACCAGTGCGAAAGGGATGTCAGTCTTTCACCGTAATACTCATTGAATACGTCAAGCAGATAGTGTCGAGATCGATCTTCTTGCGGTTGACGTTCCGGGCTCACAGTAAAAACACTGAATGGCACGATCATCTCACGTCCGAGTTCAGGGCGATCAGTGAAGCTGATACGGTCGCGCACCCACTCATGCTCACCGACGATACCGAGCGTCGGATCGGCAGGCCGCCAACTCTCGATTGATTCGTCATATACCTCCAGCCAGCGGTGATCGTTGTGTTGGTAGCCAAATACTGAAGCTTTGCTGCCATAGGTGTCAAACAAGTCTTCAGCGTCACACTGACGGCGTTTGCTAGGCGGATGGATGTTAATCTCGGCAATCCAGCGTGTCGAGACACCGATGGAGACGAGCAAGGCGTCCAGCACATTCGCCTGTTCGGCGCAGTTACCGGCGCCTCTCAACAGAATTTCGTCGACGGTGCGTTGTTCATAGTCAGTTGCAACCCACTCAAGCTCATCAAACAACCAGTCAGTGAGCAGACGGGTCCGTTTGATTGGATCAGTTTCAGGTTCGGTTATCTCGAGCGCAAGCGTATGAATTGGTGAATTCAAGTGAGTCTCCTTGTGCAACGTGATGACATCTTGGCAAGCATGGAAATCCATAATCGAAGAACGTTAATAACCCACTGGACAAACCTGCCGAAACATCTACTATTGATCCGTCAGCATTCTAACCGCACAGTTGGACTGAAATTCAGCCTGACATGAAGAAGCAGGACCGTACATGGTACGAACGAACAAACATCAACTCATCGAGATGGCAGTTGGCGGAGAAGCCTGGCCGCCGCGGCTCGCTGCGCCGTACCGGCCTAACACACAGGGAGAGTCGTTTGTTTTCATGGGCACGGCGGGCATCACATTGAACGCCAGAGTTGGCGACCGCGCCTATGGCTGGGCAGCCGACCATGTGGAACCCGGGGTGTCGATCCGGAACCGGGAAGACGGACCGGAACATGCGCTCCACTATCTGGCCTGTATCGGCAACCGCGCCGTGGTCACGTCCGGCGAGGCGCTGGGCGCTACCGGAACCGTCACCGGCGAACACGCCCACATCATGGTGGATTTCGAGACCGAGATCATGGAACAGATGTGCACCGGCGATCAGATACTCATTCATGCGCTAGGCATTGGACTTGAGTTGCTGGACTATCCGGATATCGCTGTGCGCAAGATCAGTCCCGAACTGCTGGAGAGCCTCAGGATTGAAGAAATCGGCAACGGGAAAATCCGCCTGCCGGTTGCCGGCGTGTTGCCACCCTATATGATGGGATCCGGCGCGGAACTCGGCGCTGATTATGTCGATCAGGATATGATGAGCAACGACCGTCAGACACTTGCCGAGCTCGGTCTCGACGATCTGCGGATCGGAGACATCCTGGCCATCCAGGATCACGACCACACCTGGAACCGGGGCTACCGCGAAGGAGCGGTGACAATTGGTCTGATCAACCATGCTGATTCATTCATGACCGGCCACGGACCCGGAGTGATGGACATTCTTTCCTCTTCCAGCGGCAATATCGAGTACTACGTTGATACCGAACAAAGACCGAACCTGGCAGCCTACCTCGGCATCGGCAACAGCCAGCTGACCTGACGCTTAGGAGAAGACACCGTGGTTGAAACAAACGCAGCAAATGTCATCAAAATGTCGGTCATGGGAATGGTCCGGTCGCCATCTTATCCGGGCATCCCTGCCATTCCACATCAGATCGATCATGATGGCCGGCCAAGGTTGCTCCCCAGCCTGGGCGGCATCGTCTACAACGTCAAAGTCGGAGATCTGGTTTTCGGCTGGGCTGGTGACAATATCGAACCCGGGGTGGCGATCCATGCTGGGGACGCCGGAGCAAACCAAGCACTTAACGTCTTCGCCTGTGTTGGAAATGAAGCGGTCGTTATGACTGGCGCGGCAAAAGGAGCAACCGGAACCGTCACCGGAAAAAGCGGCCGTTTTGCAGAGAATGTCATCGTATATTTCGCAGCGGACACGCTTGAACAGCTCGCTTTTGGCGATCGCATTGTCGTCCGCGCCTATGGTGTTGGGCTTGCGGTGAACGAGTACCCGGGCATCTATCTTAAAAGTCTCTCTCCCGCTCTTTTTGATGCCCTTCGCATTGAAGAGAATGACGGAAAACTCACTGTCCCGGTGAGCGCGATCGTGCCACCAGAGCTTATGGGGGCAGGCGCTGGGCTCACGAGCGAGGGTGGCGCAATCTGCATTCAGTCCATGGATCGCGAAGCGTTGAAGCGTTCAGGTCTCGACAGTTTGCGGCTCGGCGACATGGTCGCTCTAGCCGACTACGACTCGGCCTTTGGGCACGGCTACAGAAGAGGGAGCATCGGGATCGGCGTTGTCTCGTCTACGGATAGCATCAAAGCAGGCTATGGACCAGGTGTTACCTTGCTGATGACAGCGCCTGGCGGCGAAATAGACCCGATCCAGGCTGAAGGGACAAACATCGTTCCCCTTCTTGGGATCGACGCTTGACCCGTTACACTACAACCGACAGATCACAATTATGACGCACCATCTTGAGAGGATGCTGATCGATGTCTGGCACTATTCGACTCGAGCATGTTGGGATTCGCACAACCGCTGACCGGTTTGAAGATACGATCAACTTTTATGTCGATAACTTTGGCTGGAAAGTGATACGCCGCCAGCCGGATCAGACAAGATGGGCATTCATCGGCGATGGAGCTGGAGGTCGATTTGAAATTGTCTCCTTTGACGACGGTGAGCCTATCCCTCATCCCAACCATCTTGCATTCAGTGTGCCGTATTCCGAATTTGATAACTTGAAAGCTCGACTCGAAGTAGCCGGAATCAGATTCGACCTGGAAGAGCAAAATCCAGACGGGGACCGGGTCGCATTTTGCTGTGACCCGGGCGGCAACCGGGTTCAGATTGTCGGTCGCATCAAAGCATTTGACGAGGAAGTTGTCTGATCGTGGTTCGCGTTACAGAATAGATCTATGGTGCTTATTGGCTACGAAGAATGCGTGATCTCGACCTAATTACTCAAGATGAAAAATTCCATAGACGATATTATGGCAATCCGCCAGCAGGCTGATGATGCTCATCAGTTGACACGACAATCAGAACTCCAAACCAACTCCGAAAGACTCTATCCAACGTTCATTGTGGATCCCGAAGACCCTGGATCTGGTTCATCAGAAGAAAACCTGTCATCAGTCAACCGCAAACACACGTCCATCGTTGACCGAATCCTTCAGCACGCGGAAGAAAATTCTCGAGGCAGCGAGGTGCTCGACAATCACCAGTTCTATCTTGAAACCTCCAGACCTGACCTGGCTGAAGCCGGCAACGGCGCCACTCACCATGTCTTTCTTTCGACTGCTGAAAAACAGGTGGAACTGGCGCCTAGCACGGAACAAGTCTGGATCACGAATAGCAATAGCACAACTCCGGAAACGATTCCCGCGTCCCGATCACTCATCGCGCACGACTCTCCGGATTGGCGAGCAAGCAACGACAGGCGTGTCGGCAATCAACGACTACGTCTTGAAACGCTCGTGCGACGCAGCCGTCTTCGCATCTATTTCAGAGGAAAGCGTAAGGCATTGGCACTTCGGCTATCGACCGGCAGGAGGCCGCAATACTAAAGCGGCCGTTGACCTCGCATGTTGAGTCGCCAGTAGTCCAGGGTATACGGCGGGACATCTGAGGCGGCTTGCTCAGCGAGTCTCGTGACAAAAGCTATTTTCAACTGATCATCTTCAAGCCGCTCAAGGTGATCGCCGAAAACAACTGTTTCAAGATAGTCTTCATACTCCTGGCGATCTGGCAGGTAGACCGGCGTCTCCTCCAACCAGGTCTCTATCTCCACAAATCCAGCTTGCTCGAGCCGGTTTGCCGTGACCACATCATCGGCAAACTCCCAGGGATGTGTCCACCCTGAAAAATATTCCACGTAAGGAGGTTCCACCATCAGCTTCGAAGCGCGATCGAGCAAAACGGCGATGTTTGGACCGCCTCCACACTGGGCGACGAGAAGACCTCCGGGTTTTAGCAGGCAGAACAGACGGCGAAACAGTTGTGGGTGGTCCAGCACCCAGTGGAAAGCTGCCGTGCTAAACACCGCATCGACGTGCTCGTCGAGTTCAAGATTCAGCAGATCACTCTGAACAAATCTCACACGATCAGCATAGCGCGGCTGCAGATGGTGTTTTGCCTCATCGAGCATATTCAACGAAATGTCAACGGCAATAACCTGTCCGTCCGGTAACCGATCCAGGAGTTCTGCTGTCAGGCGACCCGAACCACAACCGGCATCAACAACCGTCTCGTTGCCGGAGAGCTGCAGGCCATCCAGCACACGCTGACCCCAGGTAACATGTGGATTGGCCAGACGGTGGTATTCAGCCGCATTCCACTCGGTGGAGCGCTGTTCTCGGAGATCATCTCCCATAACGTCCCCCGGTGAACTTAACTGGTAATTGCTGGTTCGTGATAGTGCGTCTCTGGTCGGGCAATCACCCGAACGGTCAGCGCGAGATCATAGACCAGCAAGGCGCCACCCTGAATCAGGACACCGGTAGACGTTCCACGCAACCAGTCAGAATGCGCCTTGACAACACCCACAACCCCGGCCAGAACGTAGACGACATCGGCCATCGTATTCAGAATAATAATATGTTCAAATCGCTCGGCAGATTCCTGAACGTGTCGCGCGCCCATCAACCCGGACCGGACGTGAAGAGCATGCCTGCGAGCGATGCACTGAGCGTAGAGGGCAATGGTTGCTTCAACCGTCCCCCAGGCAATGGCTTGCATCCCGATCCAGCGCGGGACGCCGGATCTCGTCAGCGTGACAATGGTTCCGGCGACGATATTGCCAGCGCCCCAGGAGAGCAGCATACTCAGCGCTCGTTCCTGCCATGCAAAAAATGACTCTCGATCCGAGGAAACATTCCCTCGCCCCAGTAACCATGCGACCCGACCTTGCCCGTTGGCATTGCTCATTGTTTCTCGTTTTCGCCAGGCAATCATCTATCGCCCTCCAGGATCACATCGTCACCGACACTTCAATGATCAGTCTACTCGACTTCTGCGCTCCGCACACAGAGATTCGCAATCTAATTTTCCAGATCAGGTTCCTACCGGTATTCATGCTAGGATGGTAGCTGCGTTGAGCGGCAGTCGGTCAAAGAGGCACCTGATGACAGCAACCTGGCAAGACAGCATTGTTGCTGGATTGAAGATGAACAACATCACGTTGATTGCCCAGGTCGCAGACCGGGTTCTGGCTCCGATCATTTCCACCTGTGAGACAGATCCCGACCTTCGGGTCGTTACCCTGACCAGGGAGGAAGAAGGGATAGGCATCCTGACAGGGGCCTATCTGGGTGGAATCCGCGGTGCGCTCTTTCTGCAGAGTTCCGGCGCGGGAAACATCCTCAATGCGCTCGGTTCCCTGGCGATCCCGTACCAGATCCCGTTTGTGCTGCTGCTCAGTCCTCGAGGAGGGTTCCACGAACACAATGTGGTTCAACTCGCCTGGGGAGACGCCGTTCCGCAAGCGTTCGCCACCATTGGTATACAGCTCTGGGAGCTAAGCGACCCGGAGACCGTTGAATATATGGTCGATCGCGCCACCAAGCACGCCTTCATCACCCGGCGTCCGGTCGTGCTCAGCATTTCGACAACCCTGTCTGGAGGCAAAGATGGCCGGTGATGCTCCAAGCACACAAAAAATGAGCCGGACTGAACTCAGCCGGCAGATTACCCGGATCGTCGACAATGACGTTGCCCTGGTTGCGGGCATTGGCAATGCTGGCTTCGATCTCTTCCATGCCGGACACCGCCCGGCTAATTTCTACATGTTGGGCAGTATGGGGCTGGCGGTTCCAATTGGTCTCGGTCTGGCGCTGGCGCAACCGGATCGCCCGGTGATCGTCATGGAGGGCGAAGGATCCGTCCTGATGAATCTCGGCGCGCTGGCAACTGTGGGACGGGAACAACCTCCAAATCTATCGATCATCATCTGGGATAACGAACAGTGGCAAATTACCGGCGGACAACCGCTCGCGACTGCACGCTTTACGGACCTTGTCACCGTTGCCCGCGGCTGCGGGATCGAAAGCGTATCCTCGCCAACCGACACCAGCATGTTCGACACATCCGTTCGCTACGCCATCGACGCCCCCGGACCGCACGTCATCGTCGTCAAGATTGACGGCTCGCCAGCAATCGCGACCCACCACGACGATCCTATCCACGTGAAGTACGAATTCATGCAGGCAATCGGGATACAACCAGACTAACAGATCGGACAAACGCAGGATCGATCGTTTATATCCGCTTACTTACAATAGTCCTCCCTTTTCAGGCTGTCTTGGCGAGATCATTGTTCGCAAAAAGCTGTCAACTCATAGCACTTCTTTGGGTCAACAGGAAGGGGCGCGTCCGGTAAAGGTACGCGCCCCTGGGTGAGGGTGGTGATCGCTACTCTGTGGGGTTCAGAGTAGCAAGAAGGGTAGTTAAGGGAGTCAGTGCTGTCCAACTTTCCCGCCGTTTGTTGCCCAGACCTGAATGACAGACGGACGGGGAAGGTTTCCACCATCCGGCCATTGCGGTCCTCCCTGGCCCAAATCAGAGCCTTCAGCGGGATGCTGCACTGCGACAAAAAGGTTGAGGTTGTCGTGGGTGAAGTCGAAACTAGCGCACTCCGCGCCTTCAACCACACTCAGGAAATGCTGCAGGTTCCCACGCTGTGGCCCTTCAGTCGGAACGACATGCAGGCCGTCCGCCATCTCCAGCGAACGCGGCGCGCCATCAGTAGATATCCAGAGGTTTCCCGCCATATCGAAGTTGAGGTTGTCCGGGTTCGCTACCGGGCTCACGTTCTCTTTTGGAAAACCGGCGAAGTAGGTCGATTCATCCTCCGGATCGCCACAGAGCACGAATATCTCCCAGGTGAAGGTTTCCGATGCGGCATCATCGCCGTCTTCGGTCAGTTCAATGATGTGACCAAACTGATTGTCTGGCCGTGGGTTCGCCTGGTCAGTGTCGTCCGCTTCCCGGTTAGTATTGTTCGTCAGAGCGACATAGACCTTCTTATTGACCGGATTCTGTTGAATATCCTCCGGACGGTCCATTCGTGTCGCGCCAAGCTCGTCAGCTGCCAGCCGGGTTTTTATCAACACATCGCCTTGCGAAGTGAAACCGTTCTCTTCGGTGAGCGGACCTTCGCCATAGCGCAGCGGCATCCAGTCGCCGCTCCCATCATCGTTGAACCTGGCGACGTAGAGTGTGCCGTCATCAAGCAACGACTGCGCCATGCCGCGCTTGAGCGGTTCGTAGGCTTCATCAGAAACCCACTTGTAGACATATTCGAATCGGGAGTCATCACCACTGTAAAAAGCAACCCGACCAGAGGGTGAGTATCCCCAGGTCGCGCCTTCATGACGGAATCGACCGAGCCCGGTCCGTTTTACCGGAATCGACGCTGGATTGTATGGGTCGATCTCGACAACCCACCCAAACCGGAAGGATTCGTTTGGCTCAATCCCGATATCGTACCGGCCATGGAATCGTTCCCACTTCCGGTCGGAAGCTTCGCCCGGCAGTCCATAACGGTCGTGAACGGCGTACCGCGGATCTTCCTCAGACAAGTGGGACAGATTGCCAAAATACTGGTGGAAATTCTCTTCGCAGGTTAGCACGGTACCCCAGGGCGTGATGCCGCCAGCGCAGTTGTTTAGCATACCGAGGACGGTCTGGGTGTTCTGATCCCACTGGGTCGTCATCCAGGGATGATCTGCGGCTGGACCGGTCACCTGCATTGGCGTTGTACCGGTAATGCGCCGGTTGTAGCTCGAATTCCACATGACTTGCATCTGTCCGTGTTGGTCTCGTTGAAGTTCGACGATCGAGCCGCCGTGCGCCGCAATGCCGATGTTTACCTGGTCTTCTGTCGGGTTGTCCGGATCATAGCCAGGGAACATCAACTCTTCGTTCGTGTATTCGTGATTGACCCAGAGCAATCCACGCTGACTGGATTTCTGTCCCCAGGGAAGGATGTGCCAGCCGATGTAGTCGCAGTTGTAGCCAAACTGGAGGTCCTGCCGTTCAGGAGACTGGTTGAGTTCATTCCAGTCATGTGGTGTACCAGGAACAACGGGGTCGCCCCATCGTAAAAGGACTGACTGTTCATGACCTTCAGCCACGACAACATGGTTTTGGGTCACTGGTTGCGGTGGTATCGGTGTGAAATGAATGCCAGGAACACCAGTGACTGATTCCATGCTGGCAACTGACTCGCGAGCGTTCACCAATGGAGAGGTAAGAACAAGGGCCGTAGCGGCAGCGCCTGTTTTTAACAGACCTCGCCGGCTGAGCCGCCGCACAAAAATCGCTCCGAATATCTCGCCTTTTCCGTTTGCTGAGCGAACAACGTTGTCCTCCTGGTGTCGAGACATCGCCAGTCGTTTCCGCCGTTCGCTGGCGGGTGAAGCATTGTGGTCAGCACTCATACATTCGCGTCCCTTCACGTCAATGTCTATCTCTACACCGCAAACCAGCATCGAGTGTAGTGGGCACAGTTAAAGATCGAGTAACCAGACGATGTGCAACCAGTTATGGTTTGGCAGCAGAACAGCATCATGTAATTTCAGCGTGTTTATGCCTGTTCAGCAAGAAACTTCACGTTCAACTGTTAGAAGGATGTCAGATCCTGTTATCAGTTGATGTTCCGGATTAATACCCCGGAAAACGTTGGAGAGTATCTTGAGCGTGACTTCCTGGAAGTTACCATGAGTATAGAGTAATATATTGACATACGTTGGTTTATCAATTACAGGCATTGATGAAATGACCGTTCTCGCACCAGATATTCAAATAGCAGACACACTACATGCTCTGGCTGACTCGAACCGTCTGAAGATCATCAGTCTGTTGAGTAGCCGCGATCATTGTGTCTGCCACCTGGTTGAGTCGCTGAATCTCAAGCAAAGCATCGTTTCGCATCATATTGGCGTGTTGCGACGTGCAAATCTCGTCACCAACTACCCTCACTCGACGGATCGTCGCTGGCTGTACTACCGCCTCAATCGCGAACAACTGGCGGTCATCTCTTCTCATCTCTTAAAGTTGACGAACGAAGCAAACTACAATCCGATTCCACTGTCATGTCCGATTGATGAATCCCCGTCCGAACAGTGATAGACACAAGCATGCGTCAGATCCTGGCTGAATTTTTCGGTACTTTTGGCCTCGTTTTCGTGGCAACCGGTGTTGTGGTTGTCAACAGCGAATCCGGTGGCGCACTCTCCCTCATTGGCATCGCCATTGCAACGGGACTAGTCGTCATGGCGATGATCTACGCGATCGGTCACATTTCCGGCGCACATATAAACCCGGCTGTTACCATCGCATTTGCGGCGGCGCGGCATTTCCCGACTCGGCTTGTGCCTGCCTATCTCGGCGCACAGTTTTTCGGAGCGATCCTCGCCAGTCTGACAGTCCGGGCTCTTTTCGGTGACATTGCCCACCTCGGCGCTACGATCCCAACCGGCAGCGCCGTACAGTCAGTTTTCCTCGAATTTCTTCTTGCTCTCATATTGATGCTTGTGATCATGGCGGTCGCAACTGACGTTCGCTCAGTCGGCCAAGCCGCGGCTATCGCAGTCGGCGGAACTATCGGACTCGAAGTGATGTTTGGCGGTCCGATCTCCGGCGCGTCGATGAATCCAGCCCGTTCATTCGCACCTGCGCTGGTCTCCTGGACCTGGGTCGACCAGTGGATCTACTTTGTTGGTCCGATTGCCGGCGCTCTAACCGGCGCGTTGATCTACTTGCTACTTCGCGGAGAAGTTGAGTCGACGGCTGAGGAACTGTCGTGAACGAACAAAAAACACGAGTGTTGTTTTTATGTACACATAATTCAGCCCGCTCCCAGATCGCTGAAGCACTGCTACGTGAACAGGCCGGGAATTGCTTCGAAGCGGTTTCGGCTGGAACAGAGACGATCCGGGTTCATCCGCTAGCCATTGAGGCTATGAGATTGATCGGAATAGATATTTCGGCAGCCTGGTCAAAGACGCTTGAGGAATATCGTCAGCAAGAGTTCGATTGGGTCATCACCGTGTGTGACGATGCGAACGACAGATGCCCGACATTTCCCGGGCTGGCGCGTCGACTACACTGGTCACTGTCCGACCCAAGCGCTGTCACTGGCTCCCACGATCAACAACTCAGCGCATTCATCGACACCCGAGATGAATTGAACTCGCGTATTGAAAGCTGGCTGGAGTCAGCAGCATCCTGACCGGGCTACTCGCTAAACGTCTCAACCAGATAGGCGAATTCACTCAGGCTGAGCGTGCCGGCGATCTCGATTCGAGGTTCATTCCAGCGCAAATCGGGTGACCAGTACGATCCACCCCAGGCAGCGACTGCCCCACGGTATCCGGCGGCTGCAACGTTTGCGATGACTCGCGAATCATACTCGCCATACGGGTAGGCGAAGAACTCAACCGGGCGGCCGGTGATTGCTTCGAGCACCTGCTTGCTATGGGAGACCTCATACCAGAGACTGTCGTCAGCATACTGTGTCAGCGCACCGTGCAAGTGCGTGTGAGATCCGATTTCATGGCCTCGATCGGCAAGATCCCGAATTTGCCAGTCAGCCAGTCGAGGTTGATCGAGGGTGATAAAAAAGACGCCTCGCATCCCTCGCGCATCGAGTTCGGCCGCCGCGCCCCAGTGTGAAGCAAACCCATCGTCAAGGGTAATGATGACCGGCCTGGCAGGCAGCCACCCGCCGGCGTACATGTAGTCGTAGACCTCAGACATCGTCACGGTGGTGTAGCCGTTGGACTGTAACCAGTCCAGTTGCTGCTGAAAACGCCAGGAAGAGATCTGGTACCGATCTTCAGGTTCGCCTATGCGGTGATACATCAAGACGGGAATGTTCAACGTGCGCAAGGTGATAAAGAGATCCTCAGAATAGTCGGGCACGCCGGTGATCCGAGCGACCGGATTGCGATCTACCCCACGGACGTCGGCAGCAGCGATGCCCAAATGGCCGAGCAACACCTCCCAACGGGTGCCTGCATGCTCTGGCCACCACTCGAACCGGTTTCGTTCAAAGTACTGCACCAACCGGCCATTTTCCTCAAATGGCTCGCTCTTTGGATACCCGAAGACTTGCAGGCCGCCGTACGTCTGCCAGTAGTCACGGAACACTCCCTCAAGAAAATGCCCGGTCTCAGGATAGTAGTCGCCGGATCCAGCGGGGTCATCGCCAGCACGCCAGGTGAACGGTTCATCCGACCGCTCGGCGGCCAGCTCGTTGCCAAGCAGTTCCAGCAACACCTCATACTTCGTGCCAGCGTACTCTGGGTGTATCTCGAAGACCGCTCGCTCGAAGTACTGGACGGTCATGCCGTTCTGTTCGATTCGCTCACTCACCGGGTAGCCGATAATTGGAAGTCCGTACTGTCGCCAGACCGAGAGAAATGGCTCGCTGACGTGGTGTCCTGTCTCAGGGAAATATACAGTGTTGATGTCACTCGCTTCGGCAGTGGACACCCGCAGTGATAGAGCCAGACTCAGAAGCAAGAGCGCGACAATCGAAAACCTGATCAACAATCAACTTCCTTCCAATCAGTGCGTTGCTATGGCTGAGGCTGGCACTCGGGGCAGGTATAGGTACCGCGATTATTCACCCTTGTTTTTACAATGAGCGTTCCACACTTTGGACATGGTTGCCCCTCACGGCCATGGACCAATGGAAATTCTCCCGTTTCCGGAATTGCTTTACCATTCAGTATCTTTGCGCCACCAATCGGGATCGCGATATTCATCACATCTTTGATCGCGTCATAGAGCCGGTCGACCTCTTCGGAAGAGAGTGTGCGGGCAAGCCGTTCTGGGTGAAGTCTGGCGAGAAAGAGGCTTTCGTCAACGTAGATATTGCCAAGACCAGCAACAAATGATTGGTCCAGGAGCAGTGGTTTCAGCCGTGCCTGCCGCCTGCGGGCGATGGCTTCGTGAAACCAGTCACCAGTGAACGCAGGAGAGGCGACATCTGGGCCGAGCTTGAGGTTCTCCCAGAACGCTGGCAGTTCATCCACCGGCATCAGTTGAATACGGGAGAAGTGGCGGATGTCAGTCAGGTAGAGGATTGAACCGTCGTCGAACGTCAGGATAAGGTGCGTGGATTTGTGCGGCATTTCGGCGTCAAAGGCCGGCACGGGATGTCCGGCGGCGAACCCCGGAATGTGTTCGCCACGCCCTACTAACTGGCCGCTGAGTTTGAGATGCGTCATCCCGGCGACATCACCAAACAGCAATGCCAGATATTTTCCCCGCCGCTCAACACCTTGTATCTGTGTGCCAACAATCGAGTCGATCGTCAGACCATGCGGGTCGACTATTAATTTTTCGAGCCGGAGATCGTAACCAGTGATCGTTTTTCCGGTCAGTTGCTCTGTTATTCCGCGCCTGGCGGCTTCGACCTCAGGTAGTTCCGGCATCTGACCTCACTCGTTGAGCATTCACTACAGGTTATCCTCCACCGATCCTACCTGAAACCCTGCTCGCGTAGCGATCCGGCGTTGTACGATATTTTCAATTGAGATGGTACGCGTCATATACACGTTCGGAAATTCATGAAAGTATTCTTGTTCCTGGCAATCCCTCTGGTTGCCACCATACTGATGTCCGCGCCAGTTACTGGTCGACAGTCAGATGATGAATCATTCTCTACAGCTGAGATCCAGCAAGAATGGGAACGATTCGATCTGCCAATCGCGGCAGGGCAAACAGAACGCACCTGGACATGGGGTGAACAAGCCAACCCCTCGCTGCTCAACGAACCCTGGGTCACCGCTCCACTCGCTCAACAGGGCGTGCAGTATTTTGACAAAGGGAGATTGGTCCTTGAAGTGCCATCAGGTTCCCTTATTCCTGTTTTCTCGACCCAGCTAACCTACGACATCGTCACCGAGATGATGATGGGAACCATTGCTACCGGTAACGATGTGGCTGGAAGCGATATGCCGGCAGCATCGATGCCAGTAGCCGGCGACCTGGAAAACAACTCCGGTCCGACCTACTCGGCAATGGCGCTGGTCCAGTATGCCGATCCTCTTCCATACGACACCGTCATTACCGAGCGTATTGATCTGGCTGGCTCAGTAACAAGTGACGACGCGCTCCAGTCGTATGATGTCAGAGCCGGAGAGATCAGCGCTGCAACGAACCACCGCATCGCTGATGTCTTTTGGGAGTTTCTCACTTCCTCCGGCATTGTCTGGCAAGATGACGAATTTACCGACCAGCCGCTCTATGATCTAACGAACAATCCCCTGGCGATGACCGGCCAGCCGATCACCGAGGCTTTTTGGACGACTGTTCCCGTGCTTGGCATGGAGCATGATGTTCTCATCCAGTGTTTCGAACGGCGTTGCATGACCTATACCCCGACCAACCCTGAAGCCTGGCAAATCGAATTCAATAATGCCGGCCAGCACTACGTTGAATGGCGTTACAGGCAATCCGCATTCGGCAGACCAACCGAACTTTCGCCCTTGTTACTGAATTTGCCAATGACAGATCTCGTTGATGAATCCGGCGCGACAAGCACTCTAAGCCTCGAAGTCGCCGAATCGTCAAATGCGACACGATGCGGATTGATGCACCGGCTAACAATGCCGGAGAATCATGGCATGCTCTTCGTCTTTGACCAGCAACGTCAGGGAGGCTTCTGGAATCGAAACACGTTCATCCCACTGACGCTGGCATGGATTGGGTCCGACTTTCGAATCGTTGATTTGACGGATATGCAGGCTGCGGTTCCCGGCCAGTCCCAGGAGCCAGTTACCTACACTCCGGTAATTCCCTACCAGTACGTCATCGAAGCGAACCAGGGCTGGTTTGCAGCCCACGATATTGGCATAGGCGACCTGGTTGAACTCGGGCCAGCCCTGCAGACAGGCCAGACGACCGACGGATCGGTCTGTGAGGCGTTGGGGTTTTGAGGAGCAGGAAGTCGGGAAGTCGGGAAGTCGGGAAGTCGGGAAGTCGGGAAGTCGGGAAGTCGGAGAAAAATATCATCACTTGCTGTCTCGTGTTCTTTTCTCGACGGTTCCCGGTTCCCGATCTACCCGCCTTCCCGTTCACACAACAATCTTGCCGTCTTTCATGAACACCTCGCCGTCGGCGGTCGCCTGTCCCCCTTCGCGGAGATCGCAGATCATATCCCAGTGGACGGCGCTCTCATTCTTACTGCCACTCTCCGGGTAGCCAGCGCCGATCGCCATGTGGACGGTACCGCCGATCTTCTCATCGAAGAGAATGTTCTTGGTGAACTGAGTGATGCCGAAATTTGTTCCGAACGCGAACTCCCCGAGCCGACGTGCGCCTTCATCGGCGTCCAGCATCCGGTCGAGATATTCCTGATTCTTCTCTGCCGTCGCCTTGACGACTTTACCCTCTTCGAACCAGAGTCGAATATCCTCAACCTCACGTCCCTGAACCTGTGACGGAAAGGTAAAGCGCACGTGTCCGTCGACGTAGGTTTCCACCGGTCCGGTAAAAATCTCTCCATCCGGAAAGTTTCGTTTCCCATCGGCCTTGATCCAGGTTCGCCCTGCCACCGAAAGCATCAAATCGGTGTCTGGCCCGGTGAGATGGATGTGTTCTTTCGTCGATAGCCACTCGATCAACCGGTCGAGCTCTGTCGAGACTGATTTCCAATAGGAAACAGGATCTTCCTCATTGAGATGACCCGCCTGGTAGACGAACTCGGTATAGTCTGCCAGCGACATGTCAGCGTCCTGAGCATAGGCGTTGGTCGGGAACAATGTGATTACCCACTCCAGATCACCAGATGCGGAACGATGCAACATCGTCTTCATCAAATCTCGTCTGGAAATCTGTGCGACCTGCTGCCGCTGGGGATCAACCGATGAAAGTGTTCTCGTGTTCTCATCCGACATGATCCGGATCGAGACATCGACGTCTTCGATTGCCGACCGTTGAAACGGGGTGATCATCTGCAGCTGAGCATCAGAGCCTTCCTTCAGCAGAATCTCATCAGCCCCTGGCAAATTCAAAACAGGAACAGGGTGCCCGCCAGCCCGGACAACTTGCCGGTAAATCTCCAACAGCAGCGGCGACGCGACCGCGCTACCATGAATCGCGACCAGTTGATCTGGTTGCACATCCACGGAATACTCAACCAGCAACCTGGCGAGTCGTTCAATTCTCGGATCCATTCATGCCTCCGTCGTTTAGTGCCTCATAATACGCGGGTCAACCATAAGCTGTGGGGAATCTCCCGTGGGATGCTCACCAAACCAGCATCCTCCTCGAGCGCGGTCCGGTACGGCGCGGACGTCTCATTGTCGAGCGAAACATTATCGGCCGCAATAACCGAGCCAGAGTGGACCAGCCGCCGGGCTTCGCGAAGATAGTCCGGATACTGCGGCTTGTCGGCGTCGATGAAAACCAGGTCAAAGGTTCCGCCAAGCGCTTGCATACTGGCAATCGCCGGTCCCTGAATGATCGTTACGATGTCGGACAGACCAGCGCGCCGCAGATTCTCGGTGGCCATCTCGACCTTAAACGGCTCAAGCTCGAGGGTGATCAACTCACCGCCGGTCTCCCTCAGGGCACGCGACATCCAGATCGCCGAGACGCCGTTGGATGTGCCAATCTCCAGCACCCGTTTGGCATCGATCAATCCGATCAGCCAGGCCAAAAGCCCTGCTCCGGTTGGTCCTAGATTCCACATGCCGCCTTCCCGACGACCAAATTCATAGAGTTCGTCAAGTAACTGGTCAATCGAATCCGCGCTCTCCAAGATACTTCACCCTTCTCTCTGTTCACCATCGACTCCGCAAATACCGTTGCACAATCCTAGCGGACAGCGTTAGGATCCAACATGCTGGGAGTTGACTACCTGTGTTTGCACTATCCGAAAGGCCTGCCACCAGATGAAAATCGTTCGCTACAAATCAGATGATCAAGCGCTAGTCGGCATCGTCATAGACGGTATTGTCCGGGAAGCGCAAGGTGATATGTTCGGGTCTCTCGCTGCCGGTCCGGAAGTCGGTCCGGTTGAAGAATGTGAACTCTTGCCACCGGTCGCGCCAAGCAAAATTATCGCCATCGGGTTGAATTACCAGGATCATATCGACGAAGGCATCGTTCCCCGCACAGATCTTCCGGACAATCCCATTATATTCATGAAACCTCCTTCCGCACTCATCGGTCATAACGCTGAGATCGTTCTGCCGGACGGGAACCAGACTATTGACGCGGAAGCAGAATTTTCGGTTGTGATCGGCAAGCGGTGCCGGAATGTCTCGGCAGCGGACGCTGACGACGTCATCCTCGGATATACCGCCGGCAACGACGTAAGCGCACGCAACCACCAACAGGCTGATGGCCAGTGGGTTCGGGCGAAAGGGTACGACACGTTCGCGCCACTTGGCCCCTGGATTGAAACAGACATTAGCTCAGGCGACGATCTCGCAATCATTTCACGGGTAAACGGCGAAACTTTCCAGTCGTCATCAACCAGACACCTGATCTTCGGTATTCCTACCCTGATCGAATTCATCACCAGTGTGATGACCCTGGAACCAGGTGACGTGATCATGACCGGCACGCCAGCCGGACCTCCACGCCTGTCACCTGGCGATGTTTGTGAAATCGAAATCGAGAAAATTGGCGTGTTGAAGAATGGCGTTGCTGCAACATCCTGACGAGCCGGAACTAATCGGCGGCAGGTTGGATTTCCAGTTCGGTGGTCCCCCAGGCGACAGGTATTTGACCTTGTCACCTGGCTGGACGGTTCGTAGACTCAACAGGTTGCAAGTTTGACGGTGATTGATACATACGCCTGAACGATGAAATCAACAACACCTGAGTACATCGCCATACAACGCTGGATGATTCCCATCATCGCAGGACTTCTCGCTCTTGGAGCCGTGCTGCTACCAGCTACCGGCGTATCAAGCCAGGCACAAGCTCCAGCCGTCAATGCAGAAAAGGTCGTTATCCTCTCCGACTACAATGAGGTTCTCTACCAGGTCGGGGCGAATGACCGCCTCGGCCCTGCATCTTTGACCAAGATGATGACAGCAATCACTGCTATGCGGTACGGATCGCTCGATCAGCAGATTGTGGTTGATGAGCATGATCTCGTCGGCGAGGCGACGATGGGATTACAGCTGGGCGATGTGCTGACGGTAGGAGACGCGCTCTATGGCCTGCTCCTGCCGTCGGGAAATGACGCAGCGATGGCAATCGCCCGGACGATTGGCGCGCACCCGGCTGACACAGATCCCCAGCAGTCAGTCGACCGGTTTGTCGGCTATATGAACACGGTCACCCGGCAGCTCCAGCTTCGCAACACGCACTTCATGAATCCGCACGGACTTGACCAGCCAGGCCACTATTCGACCGCTTACGACATGGCCTTGATCCTGCGGTCTGCGCTGAATTACCCTGAAATACGAGAACGGATGCAAACCGTTTCTTACCGAGTTGCCAACACCTATGACCTCTACAACGGCCATCAGCTCCTGCAGGAACGCAGTGACTATATCGGCGGGAAGACTGGTTTTACCGACGACTGCGGATTCTGCCTGGCCTCGGCAGCCCGTCAGGGAGACCGTATGGCGATCGTCGTCATCATGCGCGACGACTGGAACTGGTTCTGGGACTCGAGCCTGCTGCTCGACTACGCGTTCGAACTCATGGAGGAGCGTGGCATACCTGACTGGGCAGACCCGCAACTGGCAGGGACCCAGTTGCTTCAACCCAGACCTTAACCCATGTGCAGAGCCAGCCGCTCACCACCATCGGCCGGTGCAACGATATTTCGTTGACTGGTAAGCACTCGGATTTTTGGCTTGTATCGGATAGAAAATCAGGTTCGTTTCCTGATGTTCCATATCTACACGTATGGTATCTTCATTCGATCACAATCAGAGATTTCTGGAGGTGATCGCAGGGAAAACGAGTGTGGGGAGTCCTGTCATGTTATTCGGCGCTGATTCTAATCTCGACCTGGCTCAAATGTTGTTTGATCTCGGCGGAGTTCAGTTCGGTAACTTCGAGATGCCCGGCACAGCTGGCCAATCCCCGCTCTATGTGAATCCGCGCGTATTATTGAGCGAGCCACAAGCCCTGAAGCGTATCGCACGGTTACTCAGTTCAGAGATTCGTTCCGACCGCACCCGCAGGCACCCGCATATGGCAACGTTTGCAGCTGTCACCGGAGTGCCAATGGGTGGCCTCCATCTGGCCACAGCCTTTGCCCTGGAAACAGACACGCCACTGGTGTTTATGAGAATGCCAGATGGGGAAAATCCAGTCCGCCAGGATGTCGAAGGACGTGTCGTTCCGGGTCAGACTGTGCTGATTATGGACGACCTGATGACCGGTGGCCGTTCAATTCTTGAAACCGCTGAACGGCTTGAGATGGCCGACATGCGCGTGCGTGACGCCATTGTCTTGATCGACCGAGAACAGGGTGGGTTGAAACGGCTTCACGAGCATGGCTACCATGTGACTCCCATCCTCCGACTCAAAACCATGCTGAACTACTACCATGCGTCTGAGCTAATCAGTGAGAACATCTATCAGAAGTCAGTCACCTACCTGAGCGAGCGACAGTGGGATTACTCAACGGATTTTGAATCCAACTGACGGACTTCACCTACCCAATAGCGATGAGTGGCTTCGCTGAGCATCGTATCTGTCCGATGTTTTGAAGCTTTCGTCGTCTGCACAAACGTAGTGATTTGCTACTCGGCCATTGTGCTAGATGGGGCTAGTCAATCGTTTGAGATGCAACACGTTTGGT
>CAZNYB010000048.1:0-29252 GCA_964577155.1 uncultured Thermomicrobiales bacterium
TTGCCAATCGTTAGCACCGATATCGGCATCGCGTCCGAGATGGCGCCAGAGGCTGCAACAGTCGTTCCTGTTCGTGATCCTGAAGCGCTGGGGCTAGCCACTTTGCGAATCCTCAGGGATCCAGCTCTCAGGCGTAGACTCGGTAGCAAAGCCATGCAATACATTCAGGATTCGTTTCAGGACACAACGATCGTAAATCGATTCATCCAGATCTATCAGGAAGCCGGCCGCTGAAGGTGAACATCGTCTTTGTCATGCCATTCTACGCGGATGCGGAACTGACCCCGCACGAAGTCCTGGACCGCTTTCCAGTCACAAGCCTGCTGCCTGAGGCGGTTCGCAAGCGCGGACACGGAGTGCGAGTGTTATTGCTCTCACCGGTCAATGCGACGATTCGTCAGCAAGGTGTCATTTTTGAGTTCATCAGCCCGGGCAAATTGCTGCTACTGACCGGAAGGCTGTTCTACCGCTGGAAGCCCCGGTACGGACCTGCCTACTATCAACCTGGCTGGAACATCGCGCGACGCATCCATCAATTGCAACCCGACATCGTTCATATCTTCGGCATGACCATCGACATTCAACTGGCGCTGGTTGCTGCTGTGACCTCGCGGCGCGGCATACCGCTGTTCGTTCATTACCACGGGGGAACCCCGGAGACTTCCGCCAGCCTGCGCGCTCTCCAGCATTGGAATTTCCAGCGTATCGACAAAGCATTGTTCACCTCCCTCGAACAGGCGGATCCCTGGATTCAAGCAGGTCTCCTCGATGCTCCGGCGCAAGTCGGGCAACTCATGGAGACCAGCAGCCCGTTCTCCGGGATGGACCGCGAACGAGCCAGGGCATCGACCGGGATGTTCGGCAGGCCAGTCTGTCTTTCAGCCGGACGGTTGCACCCGATCAAGGATCCGCTGACGGTGTTTCGCGGATTTCAACGCATCGTCCAGGACCTGCCCGAAGCCCGGTTGTACTGCTACTACCTGACTGCGGAAATGCTGCCGGAAATCGAGGAACTGCTGGCAACAGATGCTGCGCTCGCGGAACGGGTGGAGTTGCGAGGCAAAGCTCCTCTCGCCGAGATGGAGGCCGTTTACTCCAGCGCTGATTACTTGTTGCAGGCTAGCACCCGCGAGTGGAGCGGGCTGGCTGTGCTTGAAGCCATGTCGACCGGCTGTATACCGGTTGTGACCCGGATACCATCGTTTGAAGAGATGACTGTGGATGGGCAGTATGGACGGTTGTTTAATCCAGGTGACGACAGTGGATTGGCCCAGGCGGTAGTGGAACTGGAACTGGAACGGAATGCATCGATACCCTTGCGTGAAGCGGTGAAGCGTCATTTCGAAGCAGAATTGTCATTCACAGCGCTTGCTCGCTCATTGGAAACCTACTACCAGGAAGCGCTGTCCAGGGACTGACTAGCCATCGACTTCAGCAAAAGCCGCGTCGCGCAGCCGGCATGAATCACACACGCCACATGGCGCCTCGCCGCCTTCATAGCACGACCAGGTGAGGTCGTAGTCGACGCCTAGTTGCCTGCCCAGACGGATGATTTCCGGTTTTGACAGGTTCATTAACGGCGCGACAACCGGAATGGCGATCCCATCTTCGACATACTGTTTGCTTGCCTGGTTAGCAGCATGTTGGAAAGCATCAATGAACTCCTGGCGGCAGTCCGGGTATCCAGAGTAGTCAACCTGACCGACGCCGATGTAGATCGCCTCTGCGTCGATCACCTCGGCATACCCGGCAGCCAGGCCAAGAAAGATCAGATTACGCATTGGAACCCAGGTAGAAGGAATTGCGTCGTCCAGTCCCGTTACTGGTATATCACCATCGCCGGTCAGGGATGATCCCCAGCTACCGCCGAGATCGACAGTTGCGATGCGGTGTTCCTCTATCTCTCCTAGATGGGCACAGACATCACGGGCGGCTTGTAGCTCGCGGGCGTGTCGCTGACCGTACTGAATCGTTAGCGGATAGAGGTCAAACCCATCGCGCCTGGCGACAAAAGCCGTGGTCGTAGAGTCGAGGCCACCAGAGAGGAGAACAACGGCTTTCATGTGCGCCTCCATTTACACGCTACCATGCGATAGAGTTTCAGGGACCGAGGATACTGCTTTGTTGCTTAATTCCGGTTGAAATCAGGATTTCAAGCGACTAACATCATCTACCAATTCTAGGTACCATCTATAGTTAGTGCACGGTTTCGGGCAAAATATGACGCTCGGACAACGGCGAGAGGCAAAAATGGCAACAGATCCAATAACCGGTATCACGATTGAGGAATTCGAGACAGGGTTCAGCACCGATCTTGGCGCGACACTTCGAGAGTTTGCTCACCTGCCGCCGTCGCTCAACGTTCCCTATCTCACGGCCTACCTTGACTGGCGACCGGATGGAGAACGACCGGCAACGAGAACCGCGCGGACAATCCTGGAGCGTGAGTTTCATGCGATCCGAAATCAATACGAGGGGAATCACCAGGTCGTTGAGAGTCTTGACAAAGACAATGAGCGGATTCGGCATTTTTTGAACGAGGACCTTGACCCATCAGTTCATGGCGTCATGATCATCTCGTCCGCCCTGAACAATGTTTTCGAAACGATTGTTCTGGCTTTGCCCATGCCAACCCGGATAACGGCTGGCCCGACTCCAGACTTATTACCGATGACCAGAGTTGTCGAGGACTTTCCTCGCTATGCAGTCCTGGTGGCAGATCAGCATGAAGCAAGGATTTTGATCATCAATCGGGCGAGCAGGCTGCAATCAACGTTCATTGAAGCCGAGGAAACGCCGCGCAAACATAAAAAAGGTGGTTGGTCTCAGCGCAGGTTCCAGGCCCGCTACCACGAACGAGTCGCTCACTATGCCAGGGCAGTGGCTGAAGAGACCAGAAAAGCACTGGATGACGAAAACATAGACATGCTCGTCGTCGCAGGCGGTGAGGTTATTACCAGTGCCTTGAATCATGCATTTCACCCATCGGTGAAGGAACGTATTGTCAGCACCATTCCGATGGACATCCGGACAACGACCCACGAAGTCATCACGGCAACGACGCCTCTCGTGACAGCCAATGAACGGAAGAAAGAAGCAGCAGCATTGCAAGCCCTGTCTGATGCAGTCGGAACAGGGGATAGAGGCGCGACCGGGCCAGCGGAGACGCTCGACGCACTACAGGCAGGCACCGTTCAGCAACTCATCATGTCAGCAGACTTTCACGAAGTTGGTTGGGCCGACTATGAAATGAATGTATACGGTGTTGGTCAGGCGCCTTCGACGCATCCTGCTGGAGGTGATCCGAACAATATCGTGCCTGTTGATCTCGAAGAAGAGATGGTGCGACTGACGGTTATTACTGGAGCTGAAGGCGAGATCATCCCGACTGAATTGGCTCAACCACTTCAGGAGTATGAAGGAATTGGCGCAATTCTTCGCTATTAACATTGTGAATCGAACATACTGATGAATTTCATTCAACGACCGTCACTCGCTTCTAGACTGCTACGCTCCAGAAAACTCGTTACCCGGAAGGATGCCGAACTGGCGTTTTTTTGCGCCGCCGCGGCGGCCGGCTGTGGGGTAGTTGCCTGGACTTTCGATCGGGCATGTGAACATTTCAAAGCAACTGGCAATAAACCGCTCGAAGCGTTCGCGGATGGTGGTGCGCACATCGCTACAGGCCTGACGGTAGCCCTGCCCGCCGTGCCGTTCGTTCAAAAAAAGTGGCGTTTTCTGGCAGTCGCCGCATTGAGCGCGGTCGCGATAGATCTCGACCATGTTGTCGCGGCGCGTTCAGTAGCCCTGGTTCCATGCATGACGATGCCAAACCGACCGGCTTCTCACAGTCTGATAACGCTTGGTCTGGCCGTCTACATTGCCGAGCGTGCGCTTCCTGGCACTCAGACCGAACTGGCGATTGGCCTCGGACTTGGTTCGCACCTGCTTCGAGACATTGCGACTGGCGGCGCGCCGCTCTTTTTACCTCGCAAGATCATATCGGTCGCCCGCCCACCGGTAGTGCTGCTGATTGTGGCGCTCGGAATATTCGCTCGCTGGTATTCACGATTTATGCTGGATCCGGAACGTCCGCGTCGATCGAACCCGGCCGTTCTTGCTCCCGAAGGTCTCGTGGTCGGATCGAGAATATTGCGAGGGGCGCGTGCTTCGTACCGAGCCGCCTGAGGTACCTGACTCGTCTGATCCGCATGCTTGCCGCGGAACTGTATTTGCGATCATCCTGAATTACAAAACGGCGCCCATGACCATCGCGACGGCACAGGCGTTGATGGCAAGCGAATTGTCCAGCCACCGGCTTCGAGTTGTCATCGTAGACAATGGATCCGGTACAGAAGATGTTCGGGCGTTCACGACCGTTTTTCATTCATCTCCAAATGTTGACATAATTGCGCTCCCAAATAACCGGGGATATGCAGCCGGCAACAATGCCGGGATGCAACATGCCCTGTCCAGAAGCTGCTGTAGCCGGCATAGCTCAAACGACGCCGTTTTATTGCTGAACAGCGACGTAATCGTTCGCCCGGACTCTCTGCAAATCTGCCTCGATCACCTACGCGACCATCCTAATACCGGGATCGTTGGTCCAAGGGTGTTACTGCCGGACGGGAAGCTGGATCTAGCCTGCCGGAGATCGTTTCCAAATGCGCGCAACAGCTTCTGGAAACTCACCGGGCTGGCCAAACGATTTCCCGAAAACCGCCGTTTTGCTCAATATAACCTGACCTACCTGAATGAGTACGAAATGGCGGAAGTTGATTCGGTGATGGGCGCGTTCATGCTCGTGAGACGGGCGGCGATCGATGATGCCGGGAGTCTTGACCCGGATTTTTTCATGTACGGCGAAGATCTTGATTGGTCATATCGAATAAAGGCTCATGGCTGGAAGATCGTCTATCTGCCGGAAACGAGCGTTGAACATCTCAAAGGAGCAACGTCTCGCCGTCAGTCAAACCGGATGATCTATCAGTTTTACCGGTCAATGTGGCTGTTCCACAAAAAACACTACGCAGACAAGACACTGTTCCTGCTAAACTGGCTTATTATGTTCGGTATCGTCGTTCGCGGCACGATAGCTTTCGGACGGAATCTGTTCCGCCCCGCCGCGAAAAAACGAGTGTCATAGCCTGGCATCCGGCCAGTGTTGATGCGAAGTCGAGGTCGCTGCGAGTGGTGAAATCGGAACACGCACAGCCTACGAGAATCAGACCTGATCATCTCTATCCGGTTCGACTGCATCAACGTGATCAATCCAGGCACCGGCTCTTCTCAGTCTTATCGACCCTAAGCCTGGCCCTAATTGATATTGCAGCGCTCGCTGGTTCGTTCTGGCTTGCCTGGAACCTTCACGCCATTACCGGACGGCTAGGTCCGGAGCTGCAACCGCCGCTGGACAGTTACCTGATATATGGTTCCGCAGCCATCTCAATTACCATCGTTGTGTTTGCAATGTCCGGACTGTATCGGCGTCGTCGCGGGGTATCCCGTCTGGACGAGATGTACAAAATCGTGACCCTGGTGTCACTTGGTCTGATTCTGGCGCTGGCGGCGACGTCGTTCATCCTTGCCGATGACTTCATCTACTCCAGGCAGATGTTGCTCTACGCCTGGATATTCTCCATTTTGGGCATCTCGTGCGGCAGATTTCTGCAACGCGGTGTCATCAACAGTCTGAGGTCTCGTGGTATCGCCGCAGACCGGTTGCTCATCGTCGGCGCAGGAAGCACCGGAAGTGTCGTGGTCGACAAGGTCAAACGATCTCCCCACCTGGGTTACAACCTTGTCGGTCTGGTCCGTCATCGCCCGTGGCCTCCCGGTCAGGTGCCTGAACATATGAACGGCATCCCGATTCTGGGAACGACCGATGCACTGGCGCAGATTGTCGAAAAGAATGAGATTGATGAGATTATTGTCGCGATGTCCGGCGGTTCACATGAGGAGGTACTCGAGGTCATCTTTCAAGTGAGCGACCAGCCGGTATCCGTGAAGGTGTACCCGGACACGTTCAGACTGCTGACGAGTGATGTGCTCAGCATCAGTGATCTTGATGGTTTGCCGACGGTCAGTGTGCGGACGGTCGGACTGCGACCACTAGAGCGGGCCATCAAACGGATCATGGATCTGATCGTCAGTGCGGTCGTCCTGATAGTGCTCTCACCGCTGTTTTTCGTGCTGGCAGCGGCGATCAAGATCGGTTCCCCCGGTCCGGTGTTCTTCGTTCAGGAACGAGTTGGACTGGATGGCCGCCGATTTCAGCTCATCAAGTTCCGCTCGATGCCGGTTGACGCGGAAAACGAGAGCGGGCCGGTCTTCGCCACGAAGGATGACTCCAGACCGACGCGGCTCGGCCGGTTCATGCGCCGGTATTCCATCGACGAACTGCCGCAGTTTATCAACGTGCTTTTTGGAGAAATGAGCGTTGTTGGGCCTCGCCCTGAGCGGCCCTATTTCGTCGAACAGTTTCGCCAGACGGTCCCTGCCTATATGATCCGTCACTACGAAAAGTCCGGCATTACCGGCTGGGCGCAGGTGAATGCACAGCGGGGGAACACTTCGATTGATGAGCGGACCCGGTACGATCTCTACTACGTCGAGAACTGGTCGATCCTCTTTGATTTCAAAATTATCATCAAAACGGCGATCCACATCTTCAAGCGGGATAACAACGCTTATTGATCGCCTTCTCTGATCAGATGGATCCACGGTGGCGGAATCGACAAGCGCACTGCTTTGCCGACTTGCACGTGCAAACGAGCAGCTGCGGTTGGAGAGAGGCTAACTTCGAGCGTTCCGTCTTGGACACAACACACAACCGCCGTGTAGGTGCCATGGTCCCGGGCATCGACGATTACACCTTCGAGGATATTCTCCTGTAACAGACCTGAAATCTCGACATGTTCTCGCACAATGCGTATCTTCTCTGGCCGGATGACAACGGTTATCGGTTCAGCGTCGCTTACCGGCAGCTGTTCGACCTTTAGCATGCCAACCGGAGTGTGAACGAATACCTCTTCCTGCTGGCGCACCGCCATGCCAGGAAGGATATTGCGAGCCTGAACCAGTTCGGCGATATCGCTGTCAGCCGGAAAGTCCAGGACCTGCCGGGTCGGTCCGATCTGGCGGATCTGGCCATGTATCAGTATTGCAATCTCGTCAGCAACCGTTGCGGCTTCTTCGATGTCGTGGGTAATGAAGATCGTCGGAATGCTATCTTCGATCTGAATTTTTCTGAACTCATCACGCAGTTCGCGTTTGACCGGCACATCCAGGGCGGCAAATGGTTCGTCCAGAAGCAGCGCTTCAGGTTGGGTCACCAATGCTCTGGCCAGGGCAACGCGTTGCAGCTGCCCGCCCGAAAGTGTAGTGGCGCTTGAGGATGCTAGATCAGCAAGCCTGAATTTGTCGAGCAACGGGCGCGTCTCGCTTAGCGCCCGCTTTTTCGGAACACGCCGTCGTCCTTTGTAAAGCGCGAAGGCGACGTTTTCTTCAACGGTGAGGTGCGGGAAAACGGCATAGTGCTGCGGCACATAGCCGACGTGACGAGACTGTGGTTTAAGGTTCATCCCAGATGAGCTATCGAAGAGTACCCGGTCGCCGATCGAAATGGACCCTCGATCGGGCATTACCAGCCCGGCTACCATCTGGATCGTCATGCTTTTTCCGGAACCGGACGGACCGAAAAGCACCAGAATTCCGGTTTCGATCCTCAGCTGGATATTCAGCTCGAAGGTATCGAGTTGCTTGCAGACGGCGACGTCAAGCGCGCACATGGGTCGTTTCGGTTGTCGCCAGTTTTGCAAGCCCTTTGAAAACCAGCAGCACAATGAACGAGACGATGATCAGAATGGCGGACAGGACGAGCGCGGCATTGAGGCTGCCAGACTCCATAGTCTGAAAGATCGCCAGCGGCATCGTCTGGGTTCTGCCCGGAAAACTCCCGGCAAACATGATCGTCGCTCCAAACTCACCAAGCGCCCTTGCCCAGGTCATCACCACACCGCCAAGTAGCGCGGGGAGGGCCAGTGGGATGGTGATCGAACGAAAAGTCTGGATTCGTGAGACGCCGAGCGTCGCTGAGACCTGTTCCAGGTTGCGATCAACTCCTTCAAACCCTGCCCGGGCTGATTTGACAAAGAATGGCGCTGAGACAAACACCTGGGCAATGACGACGGCAGCGGTCGTAAAAGGTAGCTCAATCCCGAACAGTTCAGAAAGCGGCGTTCCGAGCAATCCTTTCCGGCCAAATGCCATCAGGAGTGCGACGCCGGCGACCGCTGGCGGTAGCACCATCGGCAAGTCGACCAGCGTATCCAGCAAGCTGTGACCGCGAAAGCGGTAGCGAGCCAGAAGAAATGCCAGCGGTAGACCGGTTGCCACCGAGATGACGACTGTTATCGCAGCCGTGATCAATGACAGAGTGAGCGCCTGCCGGACAACCGGGTCAGAGAGGAAGTCATCAACGGTGGCAATAGGAACCACCCGTACGAAGATGGCCAGCAGCGGCACGACGATAAAGGCGATGAGGACCAGGCTGGACAGCCAGAGCAACACCGGCGGCGCTTCTGATGTCATCTCTGGCGTCCACCAGCGATTCCGAGAAGGGGTTAGCGTTTGCTCGGCAGCTGGTGAAGCGGCCTGGGACGGCGACTGCCTCACTGCTGTGGCTCCGTCGTAAAGCCGTAGCTGGCGAGCACGGATTGGCCGCTAGACGAAAGCAGGTAGTCGATAAACAAGCGGACCAGTTCCTGGTTGCCAGCCTGAACAGCTGCAACCGGATACACTGCCTCGACGTTGAATTCGATGGGGATCTCAACGATCGATACGTCCCCGGTCAGATCCTCGGTAACATCAGTCCGATAGACTATCCCGGCATCGGCTTCTCCAAGCTGGATTTTTGCAACTATCTGGAGTACGTTGCTTTCTAATGTCACAACGTTGCCTTTCACTTTCTGGAGAAACTCCGGTCCGTATTCACCCGATTGGTCCATACTTTCTATTGCTATTCGCGAATACTCGCCGATAGGTACTGATTCGACGCCGAGGACCAGCTTCACCCCGCTGTTTGCCAGGTCCGCTGGCTGTTGAATGTTAGCTGGATTCTCGTCAGGTACGATGATTACGAGCTGGTTGCGCGCGAAGACCACCGGTTCGCCGCTGATAACACCCTCTTCAATGGCAACATCCATCTGGATCTCGTTTGCTGACGCAAATACATCTGCCTCTGCTCCCTGACCAAGCTGAGTGGCCAGCACCTGGGATCCCGCAAAATTCATCGTGAGCTTGATGTCTGGATATTCCTGCTCGAAATCGTGTTGCATCTCTTCGAACGCGTTGGTGAGCGATGACGCGGCAAACACCGTGAGTTGCTGCTCGTCCTCGGAAGTTCCGCATCCGATGAGGACAAAAAGAGAGATGAGGATGAGCGACACGATCCAGAGACGGGAAGTCAAATCGTTGCCTCAGCCGCTTTCGCACGCTCAAGCCATCTGAGCAGCGCCTGGTTTTGTACGAGCCGCATTTCCAGCACAAGCTGATGGAAATCGTCTGGTTCCTGGTCGATTTGAAGCTGTAACGAGTCGACAAATCCCCGGCACGCCTGTTCCTGTCTGTTGAGCAACTGCTGGCAAGACTCGGGAGCAATCTGGCGAGAAATCCAGTATTTGAGGATAAATTCAAGTCTGATGTCGCGGGTCTTCTCCACCGGATCCTGAATCCAGCTTTGCAACTCGCCCGTTCCCTCTGGCGTGAGTTCAAAAACCCTTCGCGGTGGGCGAGCATCCTGTTCGACAACCTGAGCGCGCACCCAGCCATTCTTTTCCATTTTCTTCAAATGCGCGTAGAGCATTCCTGAGTCAAGATGGACAATGTCAGCAAGTACCGGGTCACTGGAAAAGACTCGAGATAGCTCGTAGCCGTGCCGGGGTTCGATTGCAAGTAGACCAAGCAGGGTGTGTTCGATAGTCATCTTCGCATACTTTGGTACTGACTATTCAGCGATTGACTACCGGAATTGTAACGTAGATCGACCGCAACATACCTTGACAGCCTGACTCAACCGCAGAGGACATTGCAACGGTGTTTTGCCAGTTGCGTTGACGACACAATCGATACACAATTTCGAAATGATTACGCTTCGATCTTGACAGCATTCTAGTGATGCTCGACACAGACGATTGAAAAGAGGCGAGTGCCGGGCGACGGGGTCGCATTGAATTGCGAAGGAGCAGTACCATGGCATTCAGATCCAACAAAGAGGTTTTTCGATGGGTCATCGTAGAAGGTTTCAACCTTGGAAATGTAGATGAACTCGACGAGCGTTACTCGCCGGCATGGCGTGGGCATCAATTCGATCTTCCCGCAACCCCTGACGAGTTCAAGGCATGAGACGACTGGTAGTCACAGTGGAACGACCAGGTGATTGAACCATGAATGAACTCTATCCGCATCCAAATTCGATGGTTCCCGTGTTATCTGGCACAGACCGTTTTGGAGAACGACGAAGCCTTGGTATCAGTTCTATCGAATTCAAAGTGGTTGCTGAGGACTCGAACCGGCTATTCGTTCTCGAAAATACATTTCATTCTCCGGGAGGTCCACCCCGGCATCTGCATCATGCCCAGGACGAGTGGTTCTATGTCGTTGAAGGAGATTTTCGTTTCGTGATAGGAGAGGAACCGTACTGTCTGCGTTCTGGAGATTCAGTTCTTGCGCCACGACGAGTGCCTCATGTCTGGGCGTTCACTGGTTGTGGTCGCGGACGTATTATTGTCGCGTTTACGCCTCCCGGTGACATGGAGGCATTCTTTCTTAAGATCGCCAGCGCAAATGCAATGCCGGGTCAGGATCCGGAGTTGTGGCGCGCTCACGGCATGGAATTACTCGGTCCGCCACTGAAACTTGAATAGCTGACACCAGTAAGATTGGAAATTGACATGGTAATTCTGCAAATAGAGCATCCAGTTCCGAATTTCGACGCCTGGAAAACAGCGTTTGACAGTGATCCCGTTGATCGAGCTGGATCTGGCGTGCTTCGGCATCGCATCTTCCAGCCGGTTGATGACTCAAAATATGTCATCATCGAACTCGAGTTCAAGACATTAGAAAACGCTGAAGCAATGTTAACTGCGCTCCAGGTTCTCTGGAAACGGGTTGAAGGAACGGTCATGATGGATCCAAAGGCTCGTATTGTAGAGGTGGTCGAAGATTCGGCATATTGATCAGCATCGACTGAAAATCGCCTGGATTCAGCACAGGAATCATGCGTGATAGATGTATCAGTACGCACTGAAGAAACGGAGAACCTTGCTCCATGACAATAGCGTCGAGAAGAGACTACGGCGGAAACTCGATGGTGTGGCCGTTGAAACGGGTTCTTATGTTTCCGCCGGTTCCGCCAGCCGACGAACCAACCTGGAAGGACTTCGGCTATCTCCGGCCGATGAATCATCTTCAAGCTGTGCGCGAACACGAAGCGTTGCGCCAGCTCATCGCTGATGCAGGCGTTGAGATTGTTGCCGGCGAAATTGATGATGGGAGATTGCAAGATGCGATTTTTCCATTCGATCCGTCATTTATCACCAATCAAGGCATGATTGTTTGCCGTGTCGGGAAGACATTGCGAAGTGACGAAGGCCGGCTTGCCGAAGAGGTGGCCTCAGATCTGGGAATTCCGATCGCCGGGCGGATCGAGCCGCCGGGAACCCTGGATGGCGGTGATTGTCTCTGGCTGGATGAGCGGACGATGGCTATTGGTCGAGGCTACCGGACGAACCAGTCCGGCATTGATCAGATGTCGGCAATTCTCAAGAGGGAGTCGGTTGAGGTCATACCGGTCGGTCTGCCGCACTGGCATGGTCCTGCGGAATGTCTCCACCTGCTTTCGCTCATCAGCATGATTGATGATGATCTTGCTGTTGTCTACCTGCCGCTTCTGGAAGCTGGATTCGTTCAGCTGTTGCAGGAACGTGGCGTCAATCTGGTCGAAATACCGGAGCATGAGTTTGTGACCCAGGCGAGCAATGTGCTGGTCACCGCACCTCGGACCTGCATCATGTTGCGGGAGAACCCGGAGACCGCCGGGCGACTGATAGCCGCCGGATGCACGGTCACCTTTTACGACGGAGGCGAGATCTCACATAACCGGACCGGCGGGCCAACCTGTCTTACCCGGCCACTTCTTCGAGAGCCAGCTTAATCAGCGGGACGAATCGTCACCAGATTGCTGTGAAATGTGCTCTGACCGGCGAGATCGGCGAGCGCATCCGAGGTTGTCCAGTTGATATTCCGGCCATCTGGAGATCGGACAGCCCAGTTCCCTTTTGGAGCAACGACCACACCGGCTGGAACGTTTTCGGTGACGACCGCGCGTAATGAGCACGAGCCACGCTCGTTTTCGACGATAACCGTCTGGCCACTGTCTACTCCGTGGTCGGCGGCGTCGACAGGGTTGATCTCGATAAATGGCGTGCCTTCTTTGGCATTGAGCACTGTCAGATTTGCCAGGCTGCTGGAGACGTAGTGATGCGACGCTCCTGATATAAGCACCAGGGACCCGATCGCTGTCGCATCGGCAAACTCCGACGGTGGTAGATAGTCCGGTACCGGATCCATCCCGTACGACGCCATCTCTTCACAGCGGATTTCTACTTTCCCGGAAGCTGTTGGGAAGTTGAGGTCGGCGAACGGAACCTCAGGCCGGGTATCGAACGCATAGGGGACCGTGCCTTCACATTGCAGACGTTCCAGCGTTATCCCGTCCAACAACGAATTTGTTGTCCGCGTTGCCTGCAACACCTCGTCGATGATCTCCTCGGCTTTCTGCTGGAGCCAGCTTTCCCGGTAGCCCATCCCGGCGGCCAGCGCACGCATGAGATCCCAGTTGCTCATTGATTCTCCGAGCGGATCGATGGCCCTGGCGTTGTACTGCAGGTTGCGATGCCCGTACGGTTTGTGCAGATCCACCTGTTCGAGTTGGCTCGTTGCCGGTAGCACGATGTCGGCATACTGCGCCGTATCGGTCATGAACAGTTCGTGGACGACGGTAAAGAGATCATCGCGCTGGAGCCCCTTAATCGTCAGGCTGGAGTTTGGCGACGACGTCACCGGGTTTGCCGCGAAGACGAACAGCGATTTAATCGGCGGATCGTTGATCTCACCGGTCAGCGCCGCGCCGATGCGGTTCATATTGATCGTCCGCGGAACCGGCGGCCATTCTGACCGGCGGCTCACGGCTTCATCATCCCAGGTGACATAACCACTGGCGCTATAGTAAAGCCCGCCGCCGCGCACGCCGATCTGGCCGGTGACCGCTGGCAGGCAGCACATCAGGCGGGATGTTTGGCCGCCGTTGCCATGTCGCTGGATGCCGTCGGCTATTTTGATAACGGCTGGCGAGGTCGTTGCATAGCGATATGCCAGATCGGTAATCACATCGGGGGCAAGGCCGGTTATCTCCGCAACCCGTTCTGGCGGGAAGTTGCAGGCGCGATCACGAAGTTCTTCCCAACCAACCGTGTTCGTTTTAAGCCAGTTCTCATCGTGAATATCGTTGCTGAAAATGACGTGGAGCATGCCAAGAGCCAGCGCGCCATCGGTGGCGGGTCGGGGCTGGAGGTGCAAATCTGCCGATCTCGCGGTGATCGTGCGCCGCGGGTCGATAACGACGACCGTTGCTCCACCCCGCTGGGCTTTGCGGATGAATGGCACGACGTGCGGACTGGTGCTGGCCGGATTGTGGCCCCAGATGATGATCAGCTTGCTATCCAGTAAATGGGAGGGGTCCGGCGCCTGCCTCGCTCCGAGTGTTGCCTCGACGGCGGTCTCGGCGGCTGCGCCGCAGATCGAGCGTTGAAGACCTGACACTCCCATTCTGCCCCACAACCGCTCGCTGGCCACGCCCATCTGAACGAGACCTAGCGTGCCACTGTAGGAGTAGGGAAGAATGGCTTCCGCACCGTACTCTTCGATGATGTTGTTCCAGCGGCTGGTTATCTCGTCGATGGCAGCAGCCCAGGAAATGCGATCCCACTGGCCGCTGCCTTTCGGCCCCACCCGTTTCAGCGGGTAGAGCAGTCGATCCGGATGATAGACACGATCAAGGTAGGGTCTGACCTTTGCGCATAGCCAGCCATCGGTGAATGCGTGCCCGGCATCGCCGGAAAAGCGAACCGCCCGGCCATCTTGCACCTCGGTAACGACAGCACAGGTATCGGGACAATCGTGCGGGCAGGCGCCGCGAACCAGGATCGTCTTTGTTGCGCTCATTGCAAGCTCTCCTCATGTAAGCAGGTGAGACAGAAGGGGTGTAACCCAGACAACGCCGGTAGCAATATACCGCGCCGAAGCGTGGCCCATATGCTGAACAAGCAGCTTGGCTGCGTCGATTGCTGGAGCAGTTTACTGATATTCGGGAGGTAGTTCACCGGAAGGAGAGCCGACCAGGACGACGTTGCGGGATACCCCGTATTTTACTTTGACGTCCCAGACCCGGTCTTCACCGTTATCATGGACGATGCGAACGACCCGGACTTCAAATCCATCTTCGGCATGTTCAATCCGCAACAGTTTGCCAGGCTCAAGCTCCGTGTCGGCCTGATAATAGGTCTTGTCATGCTCGGCTTCAACGATGTCGTTGATCTCCGGCGGCAGGATCTCTACCGACCAGTCCGGGGCATGACCAATCAGCCGAACGGTGAAATAGTCACCATCAGCTTCAGCCTGAACCATTACCGGATACGGGGAGTTATTTCTCCATTTGAGATCTAGTCCGGATTCAGAATCGACGGTTGCGTCAAGCCCAACCATGCCGTTGTAGTTATATGACTGAATCCAGTAGGAGTGTGTGGTGCGCTGCTCGACCTCGTAGCCGGTGACAAAAACAGGCTGGAAGACGGTTGTTGCTACCTGGCAGATTCCACCAGCTTCAGCGGGTACGGTTCGCAGACTTCCGCCTTCGTTGGCAATACCGTAAGCAACCTGAAAGCCAGCATCGGTGGTCATTGGACCGATCTCGCTATTGAATGAAAAAATCTGTCCGGGCATGACCAGCGCGCCATTGAGCATCCGAGCCGCGAGTTCGATGTTATGTTTGCGCTCGTCTATCGATGCGCCGTAGGGCGTGCTGGACTCGGCAATGACCGCGTTTAGCCCGAGTGTCGCCAGATCTGCCGGCAGCGGCGGCGCTTCCAGCACATCGCCGGGCAGTACCTGTACGTTTTCCGCGTTGATCCCGGTGAAGGCGTCCTTGACAACTGCGAACGAAGCGTCCCAGTTGAGATGGAAACCTGGTGACGGGTCCCTGGTTACGACGATTTGTCCGCCATCACCCCACCAGACACGCGTGCTTTGAGGCTGGTGGTTGACCGCGAACGCGATCTCATCGACGACAGCTTCGGCCCAGCCTTCGTCAATGGTCAGGCTGGCTGGCTGACCGTCGACAGCCGGATGCAATGTCAGCCAGTAGTTGATTTTGCTCGGTCCGAGCACCCAGGTCTGTCCATCTGCCTCAAAGGTGATGTCACTGTCAAATATGGTGTTGAGTTGGTTTATTACTTGCGCGTAGTCCTCATCGGTTGCGAGAGGATGATCCTCTATTACCGTGACATCCAGGGAAGGTGTCCCGGTCGAAAGCGCGCTCAAGACAGAAGTGCGGGTCGCCTCGATGTCCAGCACCCGGCCGACCTGATGGTTGGTGTAGGTATAGGTGGCATCGTCGGCAATAATCAGTTCCGGTTCGATACGGATCTGGAATATGTCATTGGCAATTGCTTCAAGCTCGGTGTCGGTCACCGCTGTGTTGACGGCGACATAATCCGCGCCAACGTTGAGTGGATCGTCCTTCAGGTGCCAGAAGATGGCAAATCTCGACGCGCCATACCCACTTCGCCCGCCGGCAAACGCCTCCTCCACTGCCCCTTCGATGTCAACAGTGAACCCCAGTTCACCCTGAGTGAGTTGCCACGATCTGTCGCCATCCACGAGGTTGAGCGGTTGGCTGCTGCGGGCGGCCGCGACTTCCTCAAGGGTTGTCGTCGCTTCTTCACGGGTCATCCCGCCAACATCAATGCCAAATACTGTCACGCCGCTGCGTATCTGGTTACGTTCCTGAATCTGGAACAACATAGTGACAAAGATAAAGAGAGCTAAGACTGCGAGCAGTCCAGCCCAGATGAGCCAGGAGATCTGATGCAGCTTGAACCGGCGGTCAGCGTCCACCGCTGCCGCTTCCGTCGAAGGGAACTGGTTTGTGTTCGATCCGTCGGCGTGTATCGCCATATCCGGCTAATCCTGTACCGTACGAACACGAAGACATCACGCTCATCGCCCGTTCATCAGTCTATGTGACCGCCAGAACAGCCTAGGTAGGGGATCTTACACCTGATACGTTGGAACTCTGCCCCCACCATGGAAATGTTAACCCCTATCTGGTTATTGCGTCACCTTTGGTCGAATGTTGTCCATTTTCTATTTTGCCATTGTGCGACAATGCGCTGGATACTCAGGTGATTTTCAGATAAATCAATTGAAGGAATGTGCATGAGTGTCTATGAAAACCTCAACCTGCGATCGGTCATCAATGCTGACGCGACGCTGACCAGGTTGGGAGGGTCCCTGATGCCTCCTGAAGTGCTACAGGCGATGGAGCAGGCAAGCAGATCATTCGTCGACATGTATGAGCTGCAGCGGCAGACGGGCGACCGGATTGCGACTCTTACACACAACGAAGCTGCATTTGTCACCTCCGGCGCAGCTGCGGGACTCTACCTCGCGACGCTGGCGTGTGGCTTGACCACAAATCCAGAAGACGGCGTGACGATCTATGGCAGGGACCGGAACCAGACTATCATCCAGCGTTCTCAGCGAAACGCCTATGTTCCGTCGATAGAGCTTTCCGGCGCGACCATCATCGAGATTGGAGATGGTGAAACTACCTCCGCAGCCGATTTTGTCAACGCCATCAATGAACGCACGCTGGCGACGATCTTCTTTGCCGGACACCACCTTGCCCACGGGGCGTTGCCACTGCCAGAAGTGATAGAAATTGCCCATTCGCACGGTTTGCCGGTGGTCGTCGACGGCGCAGCCCAGTTGCCGCCAGTGGATAACCTCTGGCGCTTTACCAGGGATATGGGAGCAGACCTGGCGATATTTAGTGGTGGAAAGGGCTTGAGAGGACCGCAATCAAGCGGCCTGATCGTTGGCCGCAAAGATCTCATTGAGATTTGCAGAACCCACGGATCGCCAAACCAGCACCGGGGCCGTCCAATGAAAGTCGGCAAAGAGGAAATGGCTGGACTGCTGGCGGCGGTCGAACGGTACCTTAACCTCGACTTCGCGGCGCTTTCCGCACGCTATGAGTCACAGGTCAGAACAGTACTCGATGCCGTATCTGAGTTTCCGGAGATAGCGGCAACCCGGGACTGGCCAAGTGAAGCCGGTCAGCCAATTCCGCGCGCCAGGATCTCGATCGCACCACACGCTGCAACGATCCAGAGCATGCTTTGGGAGGGAGATCCGAGAATCGCTGTCGCAATTGATGGGGACGCCAATCTGCTGGTGAATCCGGAAACGCTAGAACCTGGCCAGGAAGTCACCGTCGCGGAGCGGTTGGTCGAGAGCATTGATACCCTGCTGCGGGAACAACGATGATTGGATCGCACTTCAACTGAATGAGGTCTGACCGCCTCATTCTTGGAGTAGTGTTCAGCGCCTATTCAGCAGTCATTCTGGCTGATGAAACAGGCGAGCACTGACCCCGGACATCCTTCATATTCTTCGACATTCCTGCTACGATGCAGGGGAATGCACATGGGTACTGGTGAAACGTTGCGCTGTCTCATGCATGGCTTGCATTATGAATTCACAGTAATTTCATATCGATCAGTGAAAGGGAGAGTTGGCATGACATTTGGAGCTGCGTCGAATCACAGCTTGCTGGAAGTTCCGCTGTTTGCCAATCTCAATCCGGCTGCGATTGAACGGCTCAATCAGACGAGCTGGGCGCGACAGTATCCCCGTGGGCAAGTTCTCACCAGCGAAGGCGACCCGGGCGAGAGTTTGCTGGTTCTTGAAGAAGGGGAGATCAAGATTAGTAGATTTACGTTGTCCGGCCAGGAAGTCGTTCTCCGTGTTGCCGAAGCGCCTTATCCGTTTGGTGAGCTAGCGCTGATCGATGGTGCGCCGCGGTCGGCGACCGTCACCGCGCTCACCGACGTGAGTGTCCGTATGGTGCCGCGGACGACATTTCTGGAACTCTTGAACGCCGAACCTGATGCAATGATGGAAGTTCTGAAATCGATGACCGCAATGATCCGCATGACGAACGACCGGCTCTCCGATTTCCTGTTCCTTGACGTGCCTGGACGAGTTGCAAAATGGTTGCTGGTGCGTGGTACCGAGCGTGGCGAGCGCCGAGATGGAAATCTCTATGTTCCATTCGGACTGAGCCAGAGCGAGCTGGCAACGGTTCTCAGCACGACCCGGGTGAGCATCAACAAAGCGTTGAAGACGTTTGAGGGACAGGATCTGATTGTATTGCACGGGGATGAAATCGAGCTCAAAAACCTCGATGGCTTGATCCAGTACACCTTCTAAACTCAGCTTTCCGTCAGCAAGTGTCACAAAAACCAGACCAGCGGTGTTATATGAGTGGAGGGACAGGGTTGTCCCCTTTAGTTTCGGGCGCAGGGTTCAGACCGGAAGGAACCGCGCATCGTGAGCGCTGCTCCAGTGTCGACACGCCAGGACGATAGACTGCTCAGCGAAGCCTACGAGGGCGACGTTCGGGCGTTTGAGGAATTGTTCAACCGGCACTATCCGCGAGTCTACGGAGTCGTTGTCCGTATTGTCGGGGTGCAGGAAGACGCTGAAGAGCTGACCCTCGATGTATTTTTGAGCCTGTACAAACAACGGCTGGTCATCGACGACCAGATTAATGTGGCAGGTTGGCTCTATCGATCTGCCACGAACGCGGCATTCAATGCGCTGCGAGCAAGAAAGCGCCGTTTCGGCATGTTTGACCGAATCAAGAGGTTTGAACGTCAATCAACGGCGATTGGCGTTGATCCTCTTGAGGTTGTTGAACGAGATGAGACGGCTGCGCAGGTGCGTGAAAATCTGGCCCAGTTGCCGGAACGTCAACGCAATGCGCTCGTGCTGAAAGCGGCCGGGTTGAAGTATCGGGAGATTGCTGAAGTCATCGAGGTCAAACCCTCATCTGTCGGACAGATTCTTGCCCGGGCAGAACGGTCTCTCAAAAAGCAGTTAAAGGACGGAGGCGCAACTTGATGTTTACCACGTTGCGGCGATGGAACAATCGGTGTCCGGATGACTCATCACTCCGGGAATCGATTGACCAGGGGCTGGAGAATTCCCCGGTCGTCGCTCGCCACCTCGAATCCTGTTCTGACTGCTCAGCTCGATTCGTGACGATGCAGCAGAATGCCAGATTCGCGGACGACGTTCTGGATCAATTGAAACCTGACGAAGATGAAGAACCTGATACCTGGCAATCATTCAATAGATTGATGGCGCGAACCGACTCCGGTGGTATCAAAGTAGAGAGTGGAGTGCATGTAATGCAACGAATGTGGGGACGGCGCGGCGTGCGAACCGCCGCTGGACTGGCCGGCGTCATCGCCATTGTCATGATGCTGGCGATCAGCCCGGTAGGCTCGGCTGCCGGAAACCTGATGGACCGATTCAGAGTACAAAAGTTTGCTGCCATCACGGTCTCCAAAGATGACTTTATGGAATTTGGCGCAAGCATGATGTTCAGGGTTGCCACTAGCGACATGCAGTCACTGGACGATGCAATCAGTGATATCGGCACAATTGACTCAACATTCGATCGGGACGATCCGTTTGCAAACGTTCAAGAATTCGACAATTTCACAGATGCTTTCGACAATTTCACAGATGCTGAAGCTGCTTATGGCGATTTTCTAGCGCCAGATAGCGTGCCAGATCAATTTGCGAACCCGAAAATCTATGTAAGTGAAGCAGGCACGGTCACAGCTACCGTTAACACTGCCAAGCTGCAGACGCTTATTGATGAGCTGAATCTGCCGATCTACGAGATTCCGGATGCCACAAACTATCCCGAGCTGGTGTTTACCGTGGAAGTGCCAAGCGCACTCGTCCTGCACTATGAGGGCAACACCCCATCCGAAGCCGAACCGCACGAAGGTGGCTTGTTCGTGGCTCAGATGGAGAGCCCAACGCTGATAACCCCTGATAGCCTGGACATGGACCGGCTTCGCGAGGATATCTTGCAGTTGCCTGGATTGCCGCCGGACTTTGTCGCACAGCTGCGAGCTATCCAGGACTGGGAGTCGACGCTGATCATCCCGGTGCCAGACGGCGCAAGCAGCAAGGACGTAACCGTTCAGGGACAGCCGGGATTATTGATAGAGATGAATGAAGCCGAGTCGGACACACCGCAAAGCGCGGTGATCTGGGAGAAAGATGGCATTCTATACATCGTCGGAGGAGAGGTGAACGGATCCGACGCACTCGATATCGCTAATTCTCTGTCCTGACGGCTTATTGAATTTTGTTGTTCCACCACCCCCCTTTCCCGTTCCAGCCACAGGTCGCTCATCGAGCGGCCTGTGGTTTTGTGCTGCTATTGTTCATCTAAATGTCCGGTTCATCAGAGGACAGGATACGAACCATTCGCACAGAAGTCGCAAATGTAATCGATGTTCCGGCGGAAGCGCCGCGAGAACCGCCAGAATCGACGGTCATCGAAACGCGAAACCTGAGAAAAGAATATCGGGAAACTGTCGCTGTCCGTGACCTCTCCATCACCGTCCGGCAGGGTGAAATCTATGGCTTCCTGGGTCCAAATGGCGCAGGCAAGAGCACCGTCGTCAAAATGCTCACCGGACTCATCCGTCCTTCGGCTGGTAGCGCTGAGATTCTCGGGAAACCGCTTGGCAATACCGAGGTCAGAAAGGACATCGGCTATCTGCCGGAGCTCTTCCGTTTCCATGACTGGTTGACTGGTCGTGAGTTCCTGGATATGCACGGGAAGCTCTACGGTCTCAACCGGAATCTTCGCCGGGAACGAGTTCCGGAACTGCTGGAGCTGGTCGGGCTTTCGGGTCGCGGCGACCAGCGGCTGCGAACATACTCCAAAGGCATGCAGCAACGTGCGGGTCTGGCTCAAGCCCTGCTGAGTGATCCCAAACTGGTCTTTCTTGACGAACCGACCTCTGCCCTTGATCCAATCGGGCGTCGCGACGTGCGAGACATCATTCGCAAGCTCAAAGCTCGCGACATCACCGTGTTTCTGAATTCCCACTTGCTATCGGAAGTAGAGATGGTCTGTGATCGAGTCGCGATCATGAACCGTGGAGAACTCATCGCCAGCGGTCAGGTTGGTGATCTCCTGACCGGCGAACTCCTTGTCGAATTGCGTGTTGGCAATTGGCAGGATGAATTTCTCGAACTGATCAAGAAACATGGCGACTTGCATCAGTTTGAAACTCAGTCGACAGAAACCACATTCATCCAGGTCGTGCTTGCCGATGAAACTGGCGTTGCCAACCTGGTCGATGAGCTCGTGCAACGGAAGGCAAAGATCTACAGTGTGACGCCGGTACGGCAGGGGCTTGAAGATTACTTCGTTGGTCTGGTCGAAGGCGAGCGGCCGGAATGATGGCTCTGCTGATCGCGAGGTTGACACTCCACGAAGCGGTGCGGCGAAAGCTCGTCTGGGCTGTCCTGCTGCTCAGCGCTGTGTTTCTCGGCTTATATCTGTTTGGGTTCCACCTGCTTGTAGACGACCTCAACCAATTCAACGAGGAGCGGGGTGGGCACCCGAGCGAAGTCTTCCCCCGTGAAGTCCAGATGAGCATCATGGTCATGCTTGGCCTCTGGACGGTGAACTTTCTGGCCGGGGTGATGACGATATTCGCCGCCGTCGGAGCGATATCGAGCGAGATTGAAGCCGGAACGTTGCACGTCATCGTGCCGAAACCGCTCCACCGCTGGGAGATCATTGCTGGCAAGTATCTCGGCTTGCTGCTGATGATCGGTATCTACATCGTGTTGATGGTTACCGGTGTACTCCTGGTAGCGAAGACCGTCGGCGACTACACGCCGCCGAATATCCTGAGCGGGCTGTCATTGATCATTCTGGTCTCCATGATTCTGCTCAGCCTCACCATGCTCGGTTCGACTATTTTCTCAACAATGGCCAATGGTGTGATCGTCTTCATGCTCTATGGCATGGCTCTTACCGGCGGGTTAGTTGAAAGTATTGGGACAGCGCTCGACAACGACACGATGATCCGAATCGGCATCGCATCCAGTGTGTTGATACCGAGTGATTCGATGTGGAAGCTTGCTTCCTATAAGGTGCAGCCCGCGCTGGCGGTAAATCTCACCGGGCCGAACCCCTTCGGAACGTTTGTGCCGCCAAGCGATTTCGCCGTTCGTTACGCAATCGGATACTGCATTGTCGTCGTCATCGGTTCGATGCTGGTGTTTCAACGCCGCGATCTCTAAGGTCAACGTGATACATTGATCGAGTTGGATACCGACATACGGTTGAGGGAGATACGTTGACAGACGCCAGACTGAACATCTACCAGATCGCCGCCGGACCGCTTGAAACAAATGTCTTCCTGGTTGTTGAGAATGCTTCCCGGAAGACGCTGATTGTTGACGCGCCACCTGAAAGCCTCGAAAAGGTGCGGCAGGCAGTCGAAGAGTATGATCTCAAGCCAGAAGCGTTGTTGATCACCCATGGACACTGGGATCATGTGCAGGATACCGCAGGGTTGAAAAAACTCTACGACATTCCGGTCTTCGTCCACGAACTGGATCGGGATAGACTGGAACACCCATCCACATCCGAGATGACCAGTGTCACTCCGGATCGCATTCTCGACGAAGGGGACACGGTGGCGCTTGGGGAAATCGAATTCATGGTCTGGCACACCCCGGGACACAGTCCCGGCCAGATTTCACTGATTAGCCTTGAAGATCGGGTGATGCTCGGCGGCGATACGCTGTTCCCAAATGGCTACGGGACGGTCGAAATACCAGGCGCAGACAGAGATGAGACGGTGGCGACTATCCGAAGGCTGCTCGAACTGCCTGATGATGTCGTCGTCTTTCCCGGCCATGGCATGCGAACAACGATCGGGCAGGAGCGACGTTGGATGGAAGAGATAGATCGAACCGGGGTGCTCTTCTAGGTTGATCGCGAGCAACTTTGTCCTCAGGTTGCGTTGAGAATCCCTGCAGCGTAAGGTCTGTAGCATGCAATTGACGTTTCTTGGAACAGGAACCAGTACCGGCATACCGATCATCGGCTGCAAGTGTGCGATCTGCCAGTCTGAAAATCCGAAAGATAAACGAACGAGAACGTCGGCAGCTATTCATGTTGACGGCAAAGCCTTGCTCATCGACACCGCCCCCGAGTTGAGGCTGCAAGCGGTTGCAACCGGACTCGACAGGGTCGATGCAGTGCTCTACACCCACGCTCACGCCGACCACGTCGGAGGATTTGATGACCTGCGCCGCTATAACTTGATCAACCAGGCGCGGTTGCTGACCTATGCGGATATTGAAACGACCTATCACTTGCAGGAGCGTTTCCCCTACGCATTTGAGTACCCGTTCCCATTTTTTGGCGGGAAACCGGACCTGAAGTTAATAACATTTAGCGATCGGTTTACCGTCGACGGCACTGAAATCGAGATCACACCGATCCCGGTGATGCACGGTGGCTGGGATATTCACGGATTCCGGATTCGCGATCTGGTTTACGTGACCGACGCCAAGAAGATACCGGATAGTTCCATCGAGCTTATGCGGGATGCCAGCGTGCTGGTCTTAAATGCGCTCCGCCACGAACCACATCCTGTACACCTGTCGCTGGGAGAGGCGCTGGCAATCATCGAAGAGGTGCAACCCGATCGGGCTTTCCTCGTCCACATGTCTCATGAGCTGGGGCATGACGAGACGAACGCGTTGCTCCCTGAGGGAGTCGAACTTGCCTATGATGGGCTGGTCGTAGACGTATAAATCAGACCGGGACGGGATGTTTCCCGTCCCGGTTTTTTTACGATCTCAGAATTACGGTCTTTCCGGCCAGTTGCCGTACCAGTCAAACGGCTTCTCGTCGAGATTTACCACCACATTCTTCACCTGGGTGTACAGATCGAGAGCATGCCGCGATAGCTCCCGACCGATGCCTGACTGTTTGAACCCGCCAAATGGAGCTTCTGGCGGATTGACCGTCGGGAAATTGATCGAGACGTTGCCAGCCTGTAATCCTTCCGCCATCCGGTGGGCTCGTTTGAGATCGTTGGTCCACATCGTCGCCGCCAGACCATAAATGACATCGTTGGCCATGTGCAGGACTTCTGAGTCATCTTTGAACGGGATTACCGCCAGTACCGGACCAAATACCTCTTCCTGAGCGATAGTCATGTCATTGTTGACGTGATCGAAGACGGTTGGCTCCACAAAATTTCCGTTTTGCAGTGATTCTTCGGGAACTTTTCGCCCGCCATGTGCCAGATCAGCGCCGCCATCTTTCGCCGCCTGGACGTAGGTCAGCACCCGGTCGCACTGCTCGGGCGAGATGACTGGCCCCATCTGGGTCTCCCAGTCCAGGGGATCGCCAATCCGGATGCTGGCGGTCTTGGCGACGAAGTCCGCCATGAAGTTGTCATGGATCGACTCGTGTAAAAACAGCCTGGTCCGGGCGGTGCATCGTTGCCCTGCGTTGGTGAAGACGGCGAAGAGCGAACCATTGACTGCCTCATCGAGATCTGCGTCTTCAAAGACAATATTCGGGCTTTTCCCACCAAGCTCAAGCGAGACCTTCTTGATCGTCGATGCTGAGAGACGAAGGATGTCACGACCGGTCTCTGTCTCACCGGTGAAAGCGACTTTATCCACCTGTGGGTGCTCGCAGAGCGCCCGGCCGATGACCGATCCTGGGCCAGGAAGGACATTGACCACACCGTCGGGAATACCGGCTTCGTGACAGATCTGGCCGAGGACAACTGCGGTGATAGGTGTGTTGCTGGCCGGCTTGAGGACAATCGTGTTGCCTGCCGCCAGAGCTGGCGCGAGTTTCCAGGCTGCCATGAGCAGCGGGAAATTCCAGGGAATAATCTGAGCGCACACCCCGATAGGCTGCCGCAGCGTGTAGTCAAAGAGCGGCGCGTTCATCGGAATCGTCTCGCCCCACAACTGTCCGGTCAGATTTGCGTAGTATTCAAAGCAGGCGGCTGAAGCCATGACATCGCCTCGCGATTCGACGATGATCTTGCCGCAATTGAGTGTCTCAAGCCGGGCCAACTCATCGACGCGTTCACGCAGGATTTGGGCGACTTTCCGCATTCTGACACTGCGTTCGACCGGCGCCATCTTCGACCAACGGCCATCGTCAAACGCCCGCCGCGCTGACAGCACAGCTACGTCGACATCTTCAACACCTGCTTTTGCCACCTGCCCGACGATGGTGTTTGTGGCTGGCGAAACGGTGCTGAACTGTTCGCCACTGAGCGCTGGAACGCTCGCGCCGTTAATAAAGAGATCGTAGGACGTGATATCTATGGTTGCTGTCACAATGGCTGTTCCTCTCTTGCTAAAAGACTTGATTCCAGGGTTTGATGGAATAGGACTTGAAAACCCCGGCTATGCGGAATGGATCTTCCTCGATGAGTTGCTCGGCTGCCTCCTGTGAATCAGTCTCATACACAATGAGCGCGCCTGAATCATCCAGAAATGGTCCAGATACAACGATCATACCGCGCTCCTTGAGATTCCCCAGGTATTCCCGGTGTAAAGGACGTGTCTCCGGGATCTGATCATGGTTTGCGTATTCGAACACTGCTGCGTATTTCACATAGCTACCCTTCAGATCGCTGTTCGGTTCCGACCAGCAGCAGTATAGCTTTTTACCCTTCCGGGCACTGTTTGTCCATTGCTCCGAGTGATAGGTTTGGAGCAGAAGAACTCTTCATCTGAAGGGGAATTTTGGGAAATATGAACCAGATTATTTACGGCGACAATCTGGATGTGCTGCAGGAGATGCCGGATGAGTCAGTCCAGCTCATCTATATCGATCCCCCGTTCAATACCGGTAAAACACAGGCGCGAACAAAGATGCGTACCGTGCAAGCCGATGATGGCGACCGGATCGGGTTCGCAGGAAAGCGTTACCAGACGACGAAGATGCAAACGCAGTCATTTGGAGATTCGTTCGAAGACTTCATGTCGTTCCTCAGCCCTCGACTTGAACAGGCTCACCGGATACTGGCAGCTGATGGCTCGCTCTACTTCCACATCGACTATCGTGAAGTGCACTACTGCAAGGTGATGCTCGACCATATGTTTGGACGGGACTCATTTCTCAATGAGATCATCTGGGCGTATGATTTCGGCGCGCGACCAACCAGACGCTGGCCAGCTAAACACGACAATATCCTGCTCTACGTCAAAGATCCCGAACGGTACACTTTCAATACTGCGGACCTCGACCGCGAGCCGTACCTCGCTCCGGCGCTAGCAGGACCGGAAAAAGCGGAGCTGGGTAAACTGCCAACGGATGTCTGGTGGCATACCATCGTCAGCCCGACCGGCAAGGAAAAAACCGGCTACCCGACTCAGAAACCGCTCGGCGTGCTGCGCCGTATCATCCTCGCTTCATCTAACCCTGGCGATACCGTGCTTGATTTCTTTGCCGGCAGCGGAACGACCGGAATTGCCGCCGCGGAAGCGGACCGAAAGTTCATTCTGGTGGACAATAACGAGCAGGCGCTGATTACTATGGCCAGCCGATTCTCCCACCTGCCAGACGTTGCATTTGTTGACTTTGATCCAGAACCGCATCGCACAACGGCTCAACAGCAGTTGCTCTGATGCCTGACTGGTTAGCCGGTCGTCGGTCCGGCGTTGCGAATCGCCTCATTCACCTCATCGGCATAGACAGCGAAGTTCACGTTGAAGCTCTCGGCAAGTTTGCGAGCCGTCTGCTCGAACGCCTGCTTATCTTTCCAGGCGTTCACCGGAAAAAGCACGTCCTCCGGCACCCCTGGAACCGAGACCGGCACATGCACGCCGAAAATAGGATCGGCTACCGTTTCGACACCGTCGAGTTCACCTTCGATCGCCGCCCGGACCATTGCTCTGGTGTACTTGATCTCCATCCGGTGACCGGTCCCGTAGGCGCCACCGGTCCAGCCGGTGTTGACCAACCAGACATTCGGTTGGTGTTCGAGAATTTTTTCTCGGAGCAGTTCGCCGTATCTGGTCGGCGGCAGGGTCATGAATGGCGCGCCGAAGCAAGTGGAGAACGTTGCCTCCGCCCCCTCAAGCCCGCGCTCTGTGCCGGCAACTTTCGCGGTGTAGCCGAGCAGAAAATAGTACGAAGCCTGGTCTGGCGTGAGTTTGGAAATTGGCGGCAAGACACCAAACGCATCGGCGGTCAGGAACATGATGTTTTTCGGATGACCGGCCACTCCAGTAGGTGAGGCATTCGGGATCATGTCAATCGGGTAGGCAGCCCGGGTGTTTTCGGTCAGCGAATCGTCGTCATAAGCTATTTCGCGGGTGACTTGATCGAGGATACAGTTCTCCACCAGCGTCCCGAATTGCCGGGTCGCCTGGTAGATCTCCGGCTCCGCTTCAGCCGAGAGATTGATGACCTTTGCGTAACAGCCGCCTTCGAAATTGAAGACCCCGTTGTCTGACCAGCCGTGCTCATCGTCACCGATCAGCGTCCGGGAGGCGTCGGAAGAAAGAGTTGTTTTCCCTGTCCCGGAGAGGCCAAAAAAGAGCGCCACTTCGCCGTCATCGCCGACGTTGGCCGAGCAGTGCATTGCCATGACGTCTTGCAATGGCAGCAGGTAATTCATGATCGAGAAGATTGATTTTTTGATCTCCCCGGCATACTCCGTGCCGCCAACCAGAATGATCTTCTCTTCGAGATTGATCCAGATGAAGGTTTTGCTTGAGGTGTGATCCCGTTCTGGCACCGCCTCGAAGAGCGGCGCCTGGAGAATGGTGAACGCTGGTTCGATGTCAGCAAGTTCGGAGCGGTCTGGACGGATGAACATCGTCCGGGCAAACAGGCTGTGCCAGGCTTTTTCAGTGACAACCCGAACCGGCATCCGATAGTCCGGGTCCGCGCCGACGTAGAGATCCTGAACAAAGATGTCCCGCTGGCTGAGGTAGTCCGCCACCCGCTGGTGCATCGCTGAGAAACTGGCGGCATCGATAGGCTGATTGACTGCGCCCCACCAGATATTGGCGTCACTCGGGGACTGTTGGACAAAGAACTTATCCTTTGGAGATCGACCGGTGTACTCACCGGTCGAGACAGAGAGCGGGCCGTGGGATGTGAGTTCACCCTCTTCTCTTGCCAGCGCCTGTTCATACAGCTGCGGCGGTGTCAGATTCCAGAACACCTCTTTCTGAGGGTTCAATCCATGTTGATCCAGTTTAACGGCACTCCTGTGACGTTCCGGCGCTTCAACCATGACGATCCTGCTTTCTCAATGTCCGATCGGGACGCTCGTGTCCGGTATGACAATCGATTGTAAATTCAAGTCTGAATCCCTGAAAGCTACCATGCGGGATGATTTCACGTACAGACCATACGGGCAGCAAATACATGCCACATTCGCTCATGAATCATACCCGAGATGCGGGAATTCTTCCGACAGGCGACGGTTTTATAAAGAGAGAAATGGTCCTGGACGGAACGGTACGAACGTACGTCGGCGGAGTTTGACAATATCACAATATCAGCATATAATTATATCTGTGACAGTAGCGCGTCTCACACGCGATGTAGGAGGAACAAAGCATGAACCCTATTTCCAGGTTGATGCGCTCGATCCGCGGTTTTAACCACACCCAGGGCGGAACGCACGCTTTTTACAGCGGTATCGTCCGGAAGAACCATGAGGGTGGACCCCGGTATGACGAAACCCGCCGGGATTACGAAACCGTACGTCGAAATGGCGAGCGGAGCGGACTCTTCTAGCCATTTGCCCATCAACGAAATTGCATGCAAACAGCCGCCGGAGCGTTCGTTCCGGCGGCTTTTCAGTGCCGGTGACGCCGTTTGACGCCAAAAATCTGGTATTGCTATACTCGTAGCGGTCCCGCTAGCCAACGTGGCGCATTCGTCTAGCGGCCTAGGACACCGCCCTCTCAAGGCGGAGATCACGGGTTCGAATCCCGTATGCGCTACC
>CAZNYB010000049.1:0-29036 GCA_964577155.1 uncultured Thermomicrobiales bacterium
CTCCTCCAGCAAGCCAGAGCCCAGCTCCGGAAAGCGGCAATGCCCGATCTCTCCCCTGGGTCTCATACGGGGATGCTGATGCGCTTCCGACAGGATATTCAGACGCTGTGTCAGACGCCGAAGACATTGCTGACGCAGCGGCCATCGCGCCAGCGACGACGTGCGGTCCGGTTTCCTGAGTATCTGTGTTCGACGTCGACTGTGATCCAGTGCTAGTCAACGGATCGGTTTGTGATGTGGCAGCCGCCGTCACATAAGCGCTGGCGGTGGGCAGATGGTGTACGGTAGGTCGATCTCCATGATCGGTGTGGGCAGTTGCTGAATTACCAGATGCATTCGTCGACGTGGAGCCGGTCTCGTTTGCTTGAGTTTGAGGAGATGTTTGCCCGATTGTTGGCCAGGTGGTTGGCGGCGGGACAACCGGTGCAATGTAGTCAGTGGAAGCTTCCGGTCCACGTTGGTTGTTGACAGGCAATGTGTCGATTTCAGACTCTGGATCGACAACACGTTCCAGTTCCTCGACGAACAAGACGGTGCTGCTGTATCGATCTTCAGGTTTTTTCTCGAGCGCCTTTTGAACAACCGTGCTGACAGCGGGATCAAGTTCTCCATCGCGAATGTGGATTGGTTCGGGAATCTCTTGCAAATGTGCCACCAGCAACGCTGTCGGCACGCGATCGGGGAACACCTGAGAACCAGCGAGCATCTCATAGGCAAGCGCGCCCAACTGATATATATCGGTACGCGGAGATGTTGTTTCACCCTGGATCTGTTCTGGCGCCATGTAAGCTGGCGTGCCGATGAGTGAACCAATGTGGGTTGATTGAGTCCCAGGTGTGTCGATCTGTTTGGCGATCCCGAAGTCAGTGAGCGTGAGCCAGCCAGAGTCGTCAATAATGATGTTTCCGGGTTTGACATCCCGGTGGACGATATTTCTACTGTGTGCATAGTCGAGCGCGGAGGCCATCTGGCGCAGATACATTAAAGTGTCGCGTCTCGGCAGTTTCGATCGAGCCATCAAATCCAGCAGTGAAGTGCCTTCAAGGTATTTCATTGCAATGTAAAGCTGACCATCTTCAGACTGTCCGGTGTCGTAGATCGGGACGATATTGGGATGATCGAGTTGTGCTGCCGAGCGGGCTTCCTGAAGGAATCTGTAGATGAACCGTTCGTCGGAGGTGTACTCAGGACGCAACACTTTGACGGCGCAGACACGACCCAAACGGACGTGGGTGGCTTTATAGACTCTTGCCATACCGCCACGACCGATCTCACCTTCGATCAGGTAGCTATCAATTTGAACGTTTGTCAGATCGTCCATAGCCCGCCAACTGCGTACAAGTACCGCAAATGCCTTTGGAAATTGCCTGCTCGGAAGGTGAACTGCAGAGACTTCCCTGGCTGGTTAATTTTATTGCCGGAGGCAGCTTAATCTGCATCACCCATGCTGCAATTTGCTTTCGAAGCCGGTACTGCGGAAGTTTCCCTTGTATTCTATACGATCTGGAGACAGGTTCGGACTGTATTTCGGTCCAATTGGCGAGTTTGCACAGAGTATATTGTTATTTGCTGCCGAGAACCGAGTCTATTTCGTCACCATCGCCCATTTACCCAAGCCAGGATCGATTTCTTTCAAGGGATGCACTTACACGCGGTCTCTAGAAACCTGAAAACCGCCTTTATGTGCGTCAACTTCTCGCCGGGTCAACTCGTTAGAACTGTTCAGTTTTTACTCCGCTTCGCTTGACAATAGTCTTAACGCAAATTTTCCATACAGAAACTACCGACTGAAAAGATTGTTTGTTGACGTTCAACCAGGAATACATACTCACCCGAGGATTTGACGCAAAGGCTGAATAACGTAGTTGAGGAATTTCTGAAACAACTCTTATCACAATCGATGTATCAACACCATAATTTAGCCCAATAGAAAAAGAGGATCTATCATTGTGGGGAGTTCAGCCTTGGTGCCGTTTGGTAAGTCAACAAAGCATTGTTTGAACATACGGACCTTCTTGTGGTCTGTTTCATAAGACTAGATCTGATCTCTTAGCGTCAAACTTTCAGGTAAGTAACAACAAGCCAGGAGTTTTAGAGCATGAGTATTCGTATTGGAATTGATGTCGGTGGCACCAATACCGATGCAGCATTGATGGAAAATGATCGCGTACTGGCTGTTGCAAAACAACCAACTTCAGCGGATGTCTCAAAAGGGATTGAATCTTCGCTCGTTGAACTTCTAGAACAAGTACCCGAGATAGATCGGGAATCTATAGGCGCTGTCATGATTGGAACGACACAGTTCACAAACGCTGTCGTCGAACGAAAAGGGTTGGCGAAGACAGCAGTGCTTAGAATCTGTCTTCCAGCCGGTCAGTCGGTGCCACCTCTGTACGACTGGCCTTCCGATCTCATGAGCGCTATCGGAGCGCAGGTTCATCTCCTGCACGGCGGCTATGAATATGATGGTCGAGAGATTTCACCGCTGGATGTTGGAGAAATTCATCGAGTAATTGAGAACCTCCATGCAGCTGAAATTGAATCCGTTGCCATTACTGGAGTTTTCTCTCCGGTGAGCGCGGAGCAGGAACTATTTGTCGCTGAAAAAATAGCAAGCCAGCTACCTTCCGTTTCATTGTCGATCTCACACCAGGTAGGCCGTCTAAACATGCTCCAGCGAGAGAACGCCACTGTGCTCAATGCCTGCCTGTCGGTTCTGGCGACCAGAACTGTTGCAGCCTATGAACAGGCGCTTCAAGAGAGTGGACTCAAAGCAAGACTATATGTGAGCCAGAATGATGGGACATTGATGACGGCCGATTTCGCAGCCCAATACCCGGTATTGACGTTCGCCAGCGGTCCCACCAATTCGATGCGCGGAGCCGCTTTTTTGTCGAGCATCACTGACGGGGTCGTGCTGGATGTCGGAGGCACAACGACCGATGCCGGGATTTTGTTGAACTCATTTCCACGAGAAGCTTCGTTCGATGTTGAAGTTGGAAATGTAAAGACCAATTTCCGCATGCCAGATGTTTCCAGCTTCGGGATTGGCGGCGGTAGCATCGTTTCTCAGGATGGCAATCAAGTCGGACCACGAAGCGTCGGGTATCGCATCACCGAAGAAGCCATCGTGTTTGGCGGCCAGACCTGTACTTTCACAGACATCGCGACTTCACTGGGCATCGTCGATCTTGGCGACAGAGCGCTGATTGATCAAGCTCGCGCAACCAGAGCAATGGATGTTGCACGGTATCGACTTGAAACGTTAATCGATTCGTTGAAAGTATCTCCAGATCCGGTTCCAGTCATTCTGGTTGGCGGTGGATCGGTACTCTTTGAACCCTATTTTGCAGGCGCTTCCAAGGTCATCCGGCCGAAACACTCTGCCGTCGCAAACGCCATCGGAGCGGCAATCGCTCAGGTCAGTGGTGAGATCGATCGTGTTTTCGAGGTTTCACAATCCTCGAGGGAGACTGTGCTGGCACAGGCAAAAACAGAAGCTGTTGCTCAAGCCGTGGCAGCTGGGGCTGATCGCAAGACAGTTGAAATTGTAGAAGTGGACGAAATTCCACTTGCCTATCTGCCGTCTAACGCAACCCGGATAAAGGTCAAGGCGGTTGGCGACCTTGCGAGTCCAGTACAAGCTCAATAGTGCAAAGAAATTGAGGTCCAGCACTCAGCCAGATTGCACTAAAGGTTTCTTTGATCATGTCCATTTGTGCGGAAGCGACGGGATTCGAACCCGCGATCTCAGCCTTGACAGGGCTGCGTGTTAGGCCACTACACCACGCCTCCAGAACGCGCCAAACATTACCATGTATCTTTGAAAGGTGTCAAGAACCGGTCAAATTGCCGGTGTTCTCGCCGAACGACTGAATATCCGCCGAAATATGTCCATCTCTTCTTCGGTGACCACCCGAAGGAGCAGCGCCAGCGCTAAAAACGTTATCATCGAAGTCACCACTGACACGATGAGCTGATCCCGAAAATACAAAGCGATTCCCGATGCTATTAATCCGGCCAGTGTAGGTCGCCAGAGCCGGACGAAGACCTCTCGGTTGTGAATTTTGACGACCTCAAGCCTCGAGATGACGGCAAAGGCCACGAAAATGACGATCTCCGTCATTACCGTCAACGTCGCCGATGCCATCGCCCCGTAAACTGGCACAAATATGAGATTGAGCACGAAGTTAAACGAGAGCGCCAGCACAAACGCCGGGACGATTTTTCGTTGATTACCGGTTGCGATCAGCACGTACTGGAAGACACCGTTCATAAATGAAAGTGGAGCAAACCAGATCAGCACTCGTAATAGAGTGGCTGCTTCTGGTAAATACAGTTCACCTGCCAGAATCCGGATTGCGAGATTGGCGGTTGCAAGGGTCAAAACCACGATTACCCAGGCGGCGGTCACCAGGACGTACGTCGTCACTCGCTGCGCTCTGATCAGCGAATCTATATTGCCAGCATGCTTTACCATCATCGGGAACACCGCAAGAGTCGCATAAGCTGGAATGATCGTGAGCAAATTGATGAGTTTGTACGAAGCATCATAAACGCCAAGTTCCGCCGAGCCGTCAATGGCGTCGATGACGAATACATCGATTCGAAAGAAGAGGCTTATGAGCAATGCATTAATCAGCAACGGCCAGCTTTCAGAAGCGTAATAGCGTGCCGTCGACATATCCAAGCTCCACTTAACCGGTGACTGGTGTATGGATCGCATCGTGCGATGGAATACGATGGCTGAGAAGATTGCCGTTAGCAACGCTGCCAGCGCGACACCGCTTACGGCTAGCGAGGTAGCACCGAGCAATATAGCCAGGGGGGCACGGATCATGCTTACACCGCCGTTGATCCAGGCTGCCAGATCCATTCGCTCAAGTCCATTGAAACCGGAGTTGATCGCTTCACTGTAGCTGGAGGGAACGATTGATACGAACAGTAGCGCGATGGCAATAGCGTTCTGATCGGAGAAATTAGTACCGTTGAGGCGTACGACACTGTACGCGCCAACTGGTAACAGGGTAATCGCGAGCACAACCCAGCGAAATATCGTGGTTGCGCCGATAATGTTTCCAAATCGTTGGTGATCTTTTGCGATCTCCCTGGCAGCTAGCAGACCCAGCCCAAAGTCTGAGATCGTTTTGACGTACAACCAGATGACGACTGCAAGTGCATACTCGCCATTACCAGAAGGTCCGAGCAAACGAAGCAACGCGATGGCAACAATAAAGTCAACCCCTCGAACCATGAACTGTGAGCCCATCGGAATAGCGCTATTTCGAAAAATCCGGCGAACGGAATCTTCGTCGTCAGTTGACTGATTTGGTAGTTGAGCAAATCGAGGGATAAGGAATACTGAGAGCAGCGCAATCAGCGCCCACACCAGCAATATGCCAGCCCCAAGAGGTGACGTAATCAGGCTGTCAAGCACCCTGACCTCTGTACATAAGAACGAGAATGACCAGGCACATACCGAGTAATGTCAGGTAAAAGACCGCCGCCAGGACCAGAATTTTCAAACGCGGGTGGTTGTCGAATAGTCCGGGTTGAGAGAAAGCAACTGGATCTTGCTTGTCTGAATCTCTATCCATCAGGTGGAGCGTGCTGCAAATTCGTATGCCCGGACTGTTTTCCTGGCAGTCTGATCCCAGCTGAATTGTTCGGCTCGGTGTCGTCCCCGGACCGACAGTTCGGCTTGCAGTGAAGCGTTTTGAAGCAGACTGAGAATACAGTCTGCAAGCTGCTCGGCATCTACCGATAAGGTGTACAACGCGACGTCACCGCCGGTTTCTCTGAGAGCTGGCGTATCGTTTGCAATGACAGGAATTCCGAACGCCATCGCTTCAAGAATCGGCAAACCGAAACCTTCATAGTGAGAAGGACAGACAACGACATCGGCATTTGCATACAGCTGGACGAGTTTGGCGTCTGACGGTTCTCGTATCCAATTTACCTGACCATCTGAACCTGCGATTGCTATTGCTTCGACAATTTGAGCCGCCTGCCATCCTTCACGGCCAGCTATCACAAGTTCTGCCTCCGGTAGTTTGTGCCAAACCAGTTTCATTGCTGCCAGAAGCCCCAGGTGATTTTTTCGTGGCTCGATGGTTCCAACCATCAGAATGCGAGGTCGATCGCTGGTCTGTTTTTCCGGGATGGTTGCTGGCACTGAAACCCCGTTTGGAATGGCAAAAATTCGATCTCTGGAATCTGGAAACGTCTCTACGATATCGAATGCGGTTGAAGCTGAGACGGCGATGATCGCTGATGCTCGTTCGATTGCCGAAGGCACAGCTTTTTTCAGGTACCGGGCCAACGATGGTTCTGCGTATTCTGGATGCATCACAAATGAGAGATCGTGAATCGTTACAACAGACGGTCCTTCAACCGGCGGAATCACAAAGTCCGGGAAGTGCATGACATCGACGTCCCGAGTGTAACGGTTGAGGCGAATCGGGATCTGAACTCGCTGCCAGACTTCATTCATCGCGCTTACGCCACCTGGCACACGTTGTGCCTCGCGCCATGCGCCAGGCGGAAGTACGTCCAGCAATCCTGCCGCTTGGTCCTCAGATGCTGTCATGAGCAATGTGTAGCGATGCTCTACCTGCGTCGATACCAGCGAACGCAGGAGTTCTCGCGCATACCTCCCGACACCGGCTGTCTGGGTGGCGGCGGTGGCGTCAAAGCCGATATTCAAGCTCGTAGCCTACTTGTATTTTGTAAACCCATAGACGATCGCTCCTACCAGGATCACGCTCCAGTAAGCAATGAGCCGGTCAACGAACGCTATTGTCGCTGCGTCAATATCGTCCACGCCGAGCAGCTTGAGTGCAACTATCGTTCCGCCTTCGACGACTCCCAGTCCTGCCGGGGTGAGCGGGACGACGGTTAGCAAGCTCGCCAGCAAGGCGACAAAAACCGCCTCCGCGGGAGCGAGCAACACCGAGAATGCCGCTGCAACCAGCAGCACCCGCAACCCTTCCATCGACCATAATACTGCAGTCAATCCGATCAGCTTACCGAGTCCGTTGCGGGCAAATGACGTACGCAGTCCTTCGTCGACTCTGATGTAATAAGGTCGAACTCGCTCCGGCATGACGCCGCGAATCTGATCTGAATAGCGGGTGATCGCAAAGAGACCGGCAATCGCGACACCGACCAGAAGAGCCCCAACAGCAAGTGGAGCTTGGATCGACGAGGGGATCGAACCGCGAAATATCAGAATGCTAGCGGTGATGATTATTCCGACAAGCGCAAAGATATCGACGATGCGTTCGGCAAATATTGTCCCAATTGTTTTGCTGAATGAAGGAGAAGCATTCTTTTTTAGCAAGTACCCTCGATATGCATCACCGAGTTTTGCAGGGACAAGACAGTTGGCAAACCAGCCAAGAAGATAAATGATCGACAGTCCCCGCACTGGCGGCACCGGATAGCCCTGTTCTTGAGAGATGCCAGCGTTTGTCAGCAGAATCCGCCAACGAATAGCACGCAGAGGAAACGCCACGTAATAGACGGCAAACGCTCCGACGAGATAGATCGGGTTGGCTGTCCGGATATTGGTAAAGATCATTCGCAGGTCGAGATTCAGATTGCGAAGAATGAGAAAAATGAACAGGATTGCCAGCCCGAACGAAACTAACGTCTGAGGTGAACGAAGCCGATTCCCAATCGAAATCTGCCGCTCAACCGCAACGTCTTCAACGGTCTCGAACTCTGATGGCCGGTCAATCTCTGGAGTCTGTTTCGGTTGTGGAGGTTTGCTACGATGAATCACGATGGAATAGTCCCTTTAGCCTGATATTCGGATGTCCTCTGGTGAATGTTGGCGGCAACGATGAGTGCCCAGAGCGTGCTTATCAGAATCCCTAAATTCAGGACATGCAAATTTTCAAACAAGTTGTGTATCCCGATTGCAGTGATCGACCCAACCGCCCCAAGAGCAATCGCCCGGTGCAATCCCGCTTCCATGCCGAGCACAGTCCGGATGCCAAGTACTAACATGCCGATGGAGAGCGTCAGGTAGGCGACCAGGCCAAGCAGACCCGTCTCCGCCATGGTGTGAATGTAGTAGTTGTGGGCATGCCCGCGCGTGAATCGAAATTCCTCGCGCACGTAAAAATCACCATAACGACTGTTGAAGTTCCCCGCTCCAACACCCAGAGCAGGCTCAGATTCAAACATTTTCCAGCCTGCCTGCCAGTGTGCCATGCGCTCAACAGCCGCAAAATTTTCATCGGTTATCGGGATGCTGGCTGCGTCAAACAGCCGGAACTGCGTGCTATCCGGACTCAATCGTTCGCTAAAATTATCTGGCACGATACCGGCTTGACCGGCAAGAAAAAGAATACCAATCATCGGAATTGCGATCAGGAGCAGGATCCGGCTCAATGTGTTCCATAAAAGTGCGGATACCAGTAATCCAACCGCGAAACCTAGCCAGGCTCCTCGGGAAAGGCTGGCGACGATTCCACTCAATGTGATCCCGGCTGCTCCGAGCAACAATATCGAAGCGAAAACGCTGAACAACAGAGCATGGCGATGGTCCGCGCTCGACGAAAACCCTTGAAATCTTTTTTCGGTGTACATCCGAAACCGTTCGGGAATACTGGTCAAGTAAAAGAGTCCGACAAAGACAACGGGAAAGAACACCATTACCAGATAGGCAGCATAGGTGTTTGGTTTTCCGAATGTGCCGAACGCTCGGGTTAGTCCGCTTGTGACTTGAAAGCTATCAGGACCGAGAGCAAGCACGCTCTGCGTGATGCCGGTAGTTGCTTCAAAGACACCACCAAGTGCAAAAACCGCGACTACCGTCAGCAGAACACGCTCTGAACCATAGGACAGAAACTGGATTGCGATGACAAACGCCGCCAGGGCAACACTCCACCTTCCGATGTCAGTGATGCTCGCAACTCCTGACAGCGCATCGAAAGACGAAAGCAACTGGACCAGAATGAGAGCAGCGAACGGAACCATCGCGAGATGTGTTCGCACCGGTTCGTGTTGAAGCACTACAGCTATTAAATAACCGCCGATCGCTATTGGAAAAACAACCTGGGTCGCCGTCAGTGTCGCTGTCCCAATTTGTGCCGCGCCAAACTGTTGAGCCGGCACGCTAGCCACAAGCAGAATAAACCCAAGCCAGGGCACCCTGAGGACGCTAATGCAGGCACAGATTCCCACCGCGACAACCGCGGCAGTTACCGGCGATATTCTGATGAGAACAAAAAACGCAACAAGAATTGCAATGACACTCAGAGGGACAAGCCAGAAATTCTCACGGAACCAATCTGACCGGCGATGCGAGATATCAATCAAACCCGGAAACCTTCATACTCGATGAAGTAATTCACAGTTTGCTCAAGCCCGTAAAGAAGCGACGTTTCTGGCTTCCAGCCTAGGAGTTCGACGGCAAGCGAGATATCCGGACATCGACGTTCCGGGTCATCCGGTCTGGTCGGCAAATTGACGATGCCAGCATTGGAGCCGCAGATCTCGTTGATGATAGTCGCTAGTTCGAGAACGGTCCGTTCATCGGGATTCCCAAGGTTGAGTATGCAGCCTTCGATCCCATCAGTATCCATAGTCTTTTGCATTCCGCTCACAAGATCTGACACATAACATAAAGATCGGGTCTGTGAACCGTCTCCATATACCGTCAACGGTTTATGGTTGATAGCGTTACTGATAAACGCGGGTATGACTCGACCGTCGTTCGGATCGTTGCGTGGACCATAGACATTGAAGAGGCGTACGATTCTGACGTCCTGGTCGTATTGTCGATTAAATTCCATGGTGATCGACTCGCCAAAACGTTTACTTTCGTCATAGCAAGACCGTGGACCAACCGGGTTAACATTCCCGAAATAGCTTTCTTTCTGAGGGTGTTCCAGCGGGTCTCCGTATATCTCGCTCGTAGAGGTGAAGAGAAATCGCGCGCCATCTGCCCTGGCTTTTTCAAGTAGGTTCAAGGTGCCAACTGAGTTGACCAGGTGCGTCTCAATCGGATTATTCATATACCCGACCGGACTTGCTGGACTGGCGAGGTGATAGATCTGATCAACCTTGCCGACCTCGATAGTGTCGACAACGTCGGCTTTCACCAGCGAAAAACCGGGATTTGGAAGCAGGTGGCTGATATTTGATTGACGACCGGTAATGTAGTTGTCGACCCCAATAACGGTGTGGCCGTCGTTCACGAGCCTGTCACATAGATGTGAACCGATCATTCCCGCAGCTCCACTAACCAGTATCCGCACCGCTTATTTCTCCGGATCTTTCTCCGCAGGTTCTCCCGCAGGCTCGTCAAATGCCAGAAACGCCAGCAACCACGCACTCATTGCGAGGTCATGGATAAAATATCCGTTGTCTACCAGTCCCTGGAGAATAGCGGCTCCAAGTGTGACGATAGCAGCAGACTGGAGCAGATTCCGATTGCTGCTTTTGCCCCATGCCACATCGGCGACAGCTCGAAATCCGACAAAAATGGCTGAAGCGGCGAATACCGCGCCGATTATACCGAGCCGAACCCAGTAATCGATCACAAGATTATGACCGTGGGCAGTGAAACGTTCAGCCCAGCCAGCCGGAGAAACGTACTTCGGAGTGTAAGCGTAGATAAACTGATCCGGACCATATCCAGCTACCGGCCGGTCTCGAATCATAGCGATACTGCTTTGCCAGATTTCCAGGCGCAGACTCAGGCTCCCACCTGACAGCGCGCTGAGCATACGATCACTAGCCAGCGCAAGCAATATCGCCGACGCCAGGGCAACGACGCCTGCTAGCATAAGTCGTGCTCTGCGGCTACCATCCAACGCCAGAACGCCGACTACAAATGCGAGTGCCGCAAAGGCAGATCGGGAAAAAGCAGCGAATATCGAAATCAGGCCGATCCCCACAAGCGTGATCATCCAAATCGCTCGATTTCGCGACCATGCTACAAGCACGATCGCCAAAACAAGCGGTCGCATAAGATACAAACTAAAAGCATTCGGGTGCGGATAAGGACCGCTAATTCTAGTGATCGAATCCCCTGAAATCCCTGCGCCTGATACCAGGTCACCGATTCCAAGCAATGCCAGAAGAAGTCCGCCGCCCAGGAAAAATCCTGCGATCACGTAACGGGATATCAAAGTTCGAGCGAAAACGAGAAGCAAGGTCAGGTACAGCAATGGTTCCAGAAGGGTCCACCGCCACTCCCTGAGACTCGCACCGAATGCATCCGGGTCAAACAAAAAATTAAGCAATACCGCTCCGGTGATCGCAAGTACCAGCAATGAAAGAAAGAGCGGAGATCGACCGATGTGGTTAATTGAATGTTTAATCCAGATAAAGGTCTGACCAGGACGGGACAGAAACTGGAGAACAAGGTAGAGAGTTGCCCCAGGAAGAATCAGGATCAGGATCAGTTCTGAGATCGACAATTCAGAACCTCCGACTGTCAAAGGGTTATAAAAAAACGGCAAAGTGAATGTGACTGCAGCGATCGCGCCGAGCGGGCTGGCAGCTACTAAAACGACTGTTCCAACGGCCAGCAATGCAAAAACTGGAAGAGAAACCTGACCAACGACCAGTGTCAGCAGGTAGATCGCAGTAATGGAGACACCAACCGCAACCGGTCGTACCAGACTAGCTCTCACGGGAAAAATCTCTTGGGTGGCCTGGATGTTTCCGATCGAGTGCCGGAGCGAAATAGCTCTCGCGAATTTCATGAATGCGCAGATGGCTGTAGCTCGCCATCGCCAGCGCAGCGATAACCAACAATGATATGGCTGAGAGTCCGCCATTCCAGCGAGACTCAGGACGCCCACTCACGAAGAAACCAGCGACGGCGATCTCGCCGCCTTCAGTCTGAAGTACGACTGTGTGGCGCGCCGCAGGCAAATCAGTCACGAGCGGAATAGCAGCATCACTTGCCTGGCTAGCTGACAGGTCGACGAAACCATCAGGGATTGCTGTTTCAGCTTCATCTGGAATATCAAGCCAGACCGACATGCTTCCACCCTCAGGTGTTTGCAAAGCAATGGCATACAACGCCGTTCCAACGAAATCCACGCCAATTACCTGACCTTGCTGATCGGTGCGAAAATACTCAACAGTGCCAACCGTTGATGAGGTGAATCCCTGTACGAAACTGACCTGAGGAGTGTAGATATTCGTGAATCCTTCGGGCAGTGAATTGGTAGCAAGCGCAAATCCAGTTAACGACCGAGAAAACGTCACCGGATCTAGCCCCTGGTCCGGCTGGACGAGTATCAGCGCGATCTGGGCAGCATCGGCGATCGCATTTGTTGCCAGCGATTGAAACCCTGGATCAAGTGGCTGATCTGCTTTAAATCGCAACAAATTGTAAGAGTTTCCGCTGAAAGCTCGCAGGTGGGATCTGCGCAAGTCGTTCGGATTTTCAATGTCTAACATCGTGACTGGTTCGCCAACGGTCAACGGAATTAACTGTCCGCCCGAAGACTCACCAGTGATTTCCAAAGCCAGTGTCTCATGCCACTGCGGACGTTGCTTTGCATCGCAACCGTACACGTAAGCAACTTGATTAGTGAAATTTTCCTGCAGCACACTTATCGATGCCTCAGCAAGTTCCTGGTTTGAAAAAGAGCTTATTGGCTGGCGAAGGCAAACCGCCAGCGGCACATCCCCGGTGGAGGTTAATAGCGAGTCTAGTGCCCGAATCGCTTCCTCGCGAGTAGTTTCTTCAGTGATGGCAGCGACAATTTCCCCATCCACTGGAACAGAAATCAGTCCAGCTTGCGTCACATCAGCAGCATCAATCCACTCGAGTGCGCCAATTGAAGACCGGTCGGAAAGATCGACGCCAATGACGGCGCTTCTGTTGAACGGTAATGGAGATTGCGGCACCGGGTTCAGTTGCGAACCGATACCACCTTGCTGTGCCAGCGCCAGAAGGATGTAAGCGGCAACAGCCAGAACAAGTACGATGAGTGACCCGCGTTGCAATGCTTTGCGGGGAACGCTTTGAACTGATCCGTCAGTATTCATATACCGGCGAAAAACCTTAACAGCAGCCGCAGACATTCAACAATCAACGCCACGTAGCTTCGCGCGAAGGGATCGGACGTTAGAATGACGGAAAAATGCATCGGCTGGAATTCGTCGCTTTGAACACCTGACAAATCGCTGTTATCCAGACATATTCGTTGAAACTTGCCTAACCGTACTCTTCACCGGCAGGCTGGATTGTATCCTCTGCGAGTGAGGCAATCCTTATTGAGTTCCGTGAAATGACGAAGATTAAGGGCGGTTACCGCAATGAACAACCTTCGGCTAGGGATAATTGGTGGCAGCGGTGTCTATACCTTTGATCAAATCTCAGAAGTAACCGAACATCCGATCACAACTCCCTGGGGCGATCCTTCCGGAATTCCTGTCGTGGGACGACTCGAATCGGTAGATGTGGTGTTTATCAGCCGCCACGGTCCTGGCCACCGTTATACGCCGACTGAGGTGCCGTATGCCGCCAACATCTGTGCGATGAAAATGCTCGGAGTTACTCATCTTATTTCGATAGGCGCGGTCGGAAGCCTGAAAGAACACATCCCACCACGATCCTATATGATCCCTGACAATCTGATAGACCGCACTCATGCTCGCCGACGAACCTTTTTCGATGGCGGCATCGTTGCCCATGTCTCGATGGCCTCTCCGTTTTGCACATCGCTTTCCGCAAACATTCGAAACGCCGCAGCCACGAGCCGTCTTCCAGTTCAGAATGGAGGCACCTATATTTGCATAGAAGGGCCTCAATTTTCGACGATTGCAGAATCAGAACTGTATCGCACATGGGGAGCAAGCATCATCGGCATGACTGCCCTTCCCGAAGCCCGGCTCGCTCGAGAAGCGGAAATGTGCTACGCATGCCTGGCCATGGTCAGTGATTATGATGTCTGGCATCAAACGGAAGAACAGGTCAGCGTGGACGTCGTCATCGAAAATCTCAATCACATGACCGATGAACTGCCGAATATCCTGAGGACCGCAGCCAGAAACCTGTCCAACAATTGCGAACAGAGGTGTCAGCATGCTCTGAGTACAGCGATCATCTCCGATCTAAAATCGATTTCGGATGAAACTCAAGCCCGGATCGCGCCGATCGCGGGCAAATACTTTCCTGATTCTGGATCAAACTCTTGATTCGACGCTTCAGATTCACTGAATTTCAACTGCTGGTCATTCCTTCAGCGATGACCATTGTCGGTTTGCTCACCATTTATCTGGCATCGACCGACGCGTTAGAGTGGAACTGGCGTGAAATCTGGGTTGCTTTCGCCTTCATGGGCATCGTCCTGTCAATCTCACTCTGGTTCAGTTTGATTAATGTGCGTGGCGACCAGTTGCTATTTCCGTTGACGGTAGCGCTGAGTAGCATCGGCCTGCTGGTCATCATGCGGCTGGAACCGGTGCTGAAGGATCTAGGCGGGGGCAAGGAGTTTCTGGCTGAACGTCAGTTGACGTTTCTGGCAATAGGACTTGGGTTCTTCGCGACAATCGTGACCGTGATGCGTGGCACCGGCTGGTTGCGGCGATACAAATACACCTGGGCACTGACTGCCATTGCCTTGATGATAGTCACGATGCTCATCGGTACCGAGGTCAACGGCGCCCGGCTCTGGCTCGATCTCGGGTTCATCACCATTCAGCCCTCTGAAATCGCCAAAGTCGCGCTGGTTGTATTTTTCGCAGGTTACCTGGCGGAAAATCAGGAGTTGATTGTATCTTCCTACCGTTATGGTCCGTTCCGGCTTCCTCCTATTCCCTATCTCATGCCCCTTGTTGTGATGTGGATGTTTTCACTTCTCATCGTCGTTGCTCAGAATGATCTCGGCGCAGCATTGCTGTTTTTTGGCGTGTTTCTCGCCATGCTTTATATGGCGAGCGGAAAACTAAGCTATGTTGTCGCTGGATTGCTGGCCTTCGCAGCCGGGGTTTGGATCGCCTATCAGCTGTTTGACCGTGTCGCGGAGCGGGTAAGCTACTGGTTGAACCCTTGGAACGATCCACTAGCAGGCGGTTACCAGCAAGTTCAATCGGAATACGCACTTGCCAGTGGCAAATTACTCGGTTCTGGACTCGCCTATGGCCACCCGGAGTACATCCCCGAAGTTCATAGCGATTTCGTCTATTCATCAATAGGCGAAGAACTCGGACTATTAGGCTCAGTAGCCATACTGCTGCTTTTCTTGCTGGTTGTCTACCGGGGATACTACATTGCAATTAATTCAAACGATGCCTTTAACCGGTATCTCTCTGCCGGTCTGACAACGATCCTGGCCTTACAGAGCCTGATTATCATCGCAGGAACCGTGCGCCTTGTTCCTCTGACAGGAATTACATTGCCATTCATCAGCGCCGGCGGCAGTTCATTGCTCACAAACTTCTTGATCATCGGCATCCTCGTCAGCATCTCGGACCCGAGATCGGCAACCTCATGATTATCGCATTGCGAGTGTTGCTCATCACCGCGACAATCGGGTTGCTGAGTTGGGGGTTGCTCGAACAACGTCACTGGCCAGACTGGCAGTGGCTGCTTTGTATCACCGGCGCTGGATTCTTGCTGATACTTGCTCTTTGGCCGGTTTCTCGAAGACGAACACCGATCTTTAATAAGACAGTTATACGGATTTCGATCGTGCTGCTCGTCGTATTCCTGGTCGTCACCGTTCAACTGGTGCGGATTCAAGTCGTTGAGAGTTCACGCACCTACTATAAGGTTGTGCAGACCGCAGACAATGACGTCGTCCAGAATCCTCGCATCCTCATTTCCAGCGAGCAGCATGAGCGAGGGAGGATCGTGGCTCCAGATGGCACGGTGCTGGCAGAGTCAGTTCCAGATGCCGATGGAACGGTCTCCCGAGTATATGCCGAGCCATCGACAGCTGGCTTAATTGGCTACTATTCACCGGTATTGTTTGGAGCATCCGGAATTGAGTCTGCCGCAAATGATTACTTGACCGGTGGTGACGGCGGCAATCCGGTCACCGAGTGGTTCGATAGCGTGCTGCACCGGAACCGGCCAGGGTACGATGTCGAATTATCGATAGATCTCGAGTTACAACGTCTCGCAACCGAGCTACTGGCTGGCTACCAAGGCGCTGCCGTACTGCTTGACGCCGAGACAGGAGAGGTCCTGGCGATGGCTGGCTCTCCAGCGGTTGATACCGGTCGTCTATCAAGTTCAGACTTTGAAGATGCGCGACAGTACTGGCACGACACCGTGGAACGCGAAGACGGTCCGCTACTGTTCCGTCCGACCCAGGGACTCTATACACCAGGTTCAACATTTAAAACTGTGACAGCGGCGGCGGCAATAGATTCCGGTAGCGCTGTTCCTCAATCAGGTTTCCGGGATGAAGGGGTGTTCGAAGTTGAAGGACGGGTCATTGTTGAGCCGAACCGTCCCGATGACACAAGAGCTGTCTGGACACTCGAAGAATCTTATGCATATTCGCTCAATGTCGTGTTTGCGCAACTTGGATTGCAGGTTGGAGCTCAGGAACTCCAGGATTTCGCTGATCAGCTTGGTTTCGGAGCATCAATTCCGTTTGATCTTCCAGTCGAACCAAGCCAACTGACCAATGATTCTGCTTCGCTCGAGTCTCGCACTCTACTTGCCGATACCGGGTATGGCCAGGGCGAAATTCTTGTAACGCCGTTGCAAATGGCGCTGGTTGTTGCCGCTATTGAGAACCAGGGCGAGATGCCAGAACCGTTTGTGATCAGCGAAGTTCGGGAGCGAGAAGGCAAAGTGCTCGAATCTCGATCGCCGAAAACCTGGCGCACAGTCATGAAACCGGAAACAGCTGCGGCGATGAGAGACTTATTGCTGGCATCAACATCATATGGCTATGCCTCAGGAGCCCAGATAGACGGAATCATTGTCGGAGGCAAGACCGGAACTGCAGAAACTGGCGCTGGCGAACCTGACGCCTGGTTCATCGGCTTTGCAGAACATGAGAACAGTAAATATGTCGTCGCTGTCGTGCTTGAAAACGGCGGCCGTGGTGGGGACACGGCACTGCCAATTGGCCGCGAGCTGCTTCAAGCTGCCACACAATAGCAGCTATGGTCGAAGGGATTCCCCGATGACAGGCTGGTTTCCTCAACAAAATTAGATTGTTGAGGGTATTTTATACTGGAACAGCTGAAGCGCTTTCAGACCTGAGTTGGTCCCTTCGCGTATTCGCCTAACCCTTTGCCGACCTCGCTATCGCAATCGAACCATAGCGACGATCCAAGACAACCAGCAGGACCGGCCGTCGCTCTGTCTGGTAAGTTCTTCCATTCAATGTAGGACTTTGTACCTGATATGAGTTACGACGGCAGTCCCGCTGACTTCGATTGGTTCAAGGTTGAGGTTCGGAACGTCTTCGAAAACTCTCGTACCTTCCCCAATCGTCACCGGAACGATGTGGAGCCACAGTTCATCGACCAGCCCTGCAGCCAGATACTGATTGAGGGTCGTTGCGCCACCCATAATCTTTACATCCCGATTCCCTGCTGCTTGCTTTGCTTTTGAAAGAGCTGATTCAATGCCATCACTCACAAAGTGGAAGGTGGTTCCACCTTCCATCTCTATCGATGGACGCTGCGTATGGGTAAGCACGAATACCGGAGCATGATAGGGAGGGTTGTCACCCCACCATCCTTTCCATTCGGATGTTTCTCTCCGGTCTTTTGGTCCATACATGTTGCTTCCCATAATGAATGAACCTGCGTCCAGAATAGCTTCGATCTCCCGCTCATGATGCCGTTTTTCTGGGTCTGAAAACATCCAACGGTGGAGTAGTTCCGGGTCGAAATTATCCCCGAACGGGTGTTCAAAGCTTTGATTCAACCCAGCCGAATAACCATCAATAGATATACTAATCCCGGAAGAAACTTTTTGATTGCTCATATCGTTTTCCCGACCATACCGCTGTCAAAATACCTGCTCCTCGGTACGGCGAACATAAGGCAATTAGAACACAGCCACAGGTTGTGGTGATCCTGACAGACTGCTACTAGATTGCGCCTGCCTCACGCGCGGCAACTATCTCCTCATCTCCAAGTCCTACTACGTGTTTCAGTATTTCATTAGTGTGTTCTCCAAGCAACGGCGATCGTACGACGTCTGATGGCGAGTCTGAGAGTTTGACCGGGTTGCCGACAGTGAGGTATTTGCCACGGGTCGGATGGTCGACTTCGACAACCGTCCCAGTAGCCCGCAGGGACGGTTCTTCCGCCAGCTCTTTCATCGACAGGATCGGGCCGCACGGTATATTGAGTGGATTGCACAATTTCATCACCTCGAACTTGTCAAGTGTCTTTGTCCAGTCCTCGATGGAATCAAAAATTTCGGGGATTTTATCCAGCCGTGCGTTTGGAGTGGCGTAACCAGGATCTTCCTTCCACTCCGGTTTGCCAATCAGGTCGCAGATGTTGCCCCAGACGGCTGCCTGAGTAATGAAATAGACGTAGGCGTTGGGATCTGTTTCCCAGCCCTTGCATTTGACGATCCAGCCAGGCTGTCCCCCGCCGGAGTCGTTGCCTGCACGCGGGGTTGCTTCACCAAACTCTATCCCTTGCCCGTACTGGCTGTACTCTTTCAACGGTCCATGTTCAAGGCGTTGCTGGTCTCGCAATTTCACCCGGCACAAATTGAGAACGGCGTCTTGCATGGCACACTCGACACGTTGCCCTCTGCCGGTTCGCTCCCGCTGGTACAGCGCTGTCACAATACCGAACGCGAGATGAAGCCCGGTGCCGGAGTCGCCAATCTGGGCTCCAGTTACCGTCGGAGGACCATCCAGGAAGCCGGTTGTCGAGGCTGCGCCGCCGGTACACTGCGCGACGTTTTCATAGACTTTACAATCTTCATAGGGTCCAGGACCAAATCCTTTTACCGACGCGTATATCATGCGCGGGTTGATTTCCTGGATTTTCTCCCACGGGAATCCCATTCTGTCGATTGCGCCTGGCGCGAAGTTTTCCACCATCACATCGCATTCTTCGATGAGTTTGGTGAAGATTTGCTTGCCAGCTTCGGTTTTCGTGTTCAAGGTGACGCTGCGTTTGTTGTGATTGAGCATCGTGAAGTACAGACTGTCGACATCTGGAATGTCACGAAGTTGTCCTCGGGTGGCATCACCGACACCGGGTCTCTCCACTTTGATCACGTCAGCGCCGAACCAGGCCAGCAGTTGTGTGCAGGTCGGACCGGATTGAACGTGTGTCATGTCTAGAATTCGTACGCCTTCGAGTGCTTTCTCCATTGATTATCCCCCTCGTTCTAGTTGCTTCAGTACTGGATACGCTATGTCTACGATCTGGTTACAACACTCTGTGGGTTGAGATTGCCGATACGACCACTTTCAGTCCCGGCACTTGCGTCAATCACAGCATTCACCAGCGTCGGTGTGCCAGAATCCATAGCCGCATTTACTGCCTCACTCAACTCTGCCGGCGAGGTCACGCAGACGCCAGTACCACCGAACGCTTCCATCATCTTGTCGTAGCGGGCGTCCCTGACGAAGACGGTCGTAGCGACGTCTGATCCTCCAGATGGATTGACGTCAGTCCCCCGGTAGATTCCACCGTTATTGAAGACCACGACACAGACCGGCAGGTTGTACCGGCATATCGTCTCGATCTCCATCCCGGAAAATCCGAATGCACTATCGCCTTCCACGGCAAGCACTGGATTGCCTGTCTCGACTGCGGCAGCAATTGCGTACCCCATGCCGACACCCATGACGCCCCAGGTGCCTACATCCAGCCGTTTACGAGGCTGGTACATATCGATAATGCTACGTGCGAAATCAAGTGTATTCGCACCTTCATTAACAATAATTGCGTCTGGTCTTTCTTTAACGATGGTGCGTAACACACCGAGCGCACCGTGGAAATCCATCGGTACGTTGTCATTTTCGAGCCTGGGAGCCATTCGGCCGACATTGCTGTCAACTTTTGACCTGACGGCATTGATCCAAACTGCTGGCGGCGGGGTCCAATTGTCGTTCATCGCTGCCAGCAAAGCGGAGACGCAAGATCCGATATCGCCTACGACCGGGGCATCAATCTGGACATTGCTGTCTATTTCCCGTGGTTCGATATCAATCTGAACAAATTTCTTAGGTTGATCACCCCAACCTTTACCTTTGCCATGGGAGAGGAGCCAGTTGAGCCGCGCTCCAATGAGCATGACGACATCGGACTCCTTCAATACCAGCGAGCGAGCGGCACTCACCGATTGCGGATGGATGTCCGGCAACAAACCCTTGGCCATGCTCATTGGCAGGTACGGAATTCCACTCGTTTCGACAAGAGCGCGAATGTCCTCATCCGCTTGCGCGTAGGCAGCCCCTTTACCAAGAATGATCAGTGGCCGTTCGGCACTCTGGAGTATTTCTAGCGCGCGCTTCACCGCGTCCGGCGCAGGCAATTGACGCGGCGCGGAATCGACCACCTTGACCAGAGTCTTAGCTCCCTCTGCGGCATCCATGGTCTGCCCCAGGAGTTTCCCAGGTAGGTCGAGATAGACACCGCCTGGTCGACCGGAAACGGCGGCGCGAATGGCACGTGCTATGCCGATGCCGATGTCTTCTGCGTGGAGGATCCGGAATGCAGCCTTACAGTGCGGTTTCGCGATGGCGAGCTGATCCATTTCCTCATAATCGCCCTGCTGCAAATCGACGATCTCTCGTTCTGATGAGCCGCTTATCAGGATCATCGGAAAGCAATTGGTCGTCGCATGAGCCAGTGCGGTCAGGCCGTTGAGGAATCCAGGCGCTGAAACAGTCATACAGATACCTGGTTTTTTCGTGAGGTATCCGGATATTGATGCTGCGTAACCCGCATTCTGTTCATGTCTGAACGAGAGGACACGCATACCAGCAGCCTGCATAAAACGACCCAGATCGGTAATCGGGATACCGGGCACGTTGTAGATAGTATTGATGTCATTGAGTTGCAGCGCATCGATGACGAGGTGAAATCCGTCGGTCAGCGCGGCTGATTCTTCTGTCGATTCGACATGCATTCTAGTCGCTGTATCAGCCATTCCCTTCTCCCTTACTTTCCCGGCTGGCTCCACCGTCCGGCGCTCCAATGTGTCAATTTCCTGATCGATTGTTCGGTCGGTTCAATCTAGATAGGTCACATTTTGTTCGACATGTGCCGCAAGTCCAAGTGTGTGCTCCCGTGAAAGGCGCCCAGCCAGATCGGCATCGCGGTCCTCAAGCGCTTTGATAATGTTCATATGATCGATGATCGAGCGCTGGACACGGTCATTCTCTCCTATCGTTCGGGCTCTTATCGACCGCATATGGATGAACAACGTCTCAGTCATCGTCTCCAGCAACGCTGATTTGCTGAGTCGAATAATTGACTGGTGAAATCGAATATTCATGCCTGAGTATTCATCAATGTTGGCCTGAATCGTATCTTCCTTCATTGTTGCGAACAGGCTTCGCAAACTCGCGATTTCATCATCGGTAGCCCGCTCGGTAATGAGACGGGCAGCCATGCTTTCAAGCGCAGCCCAGACGACGATCATCTCGAGAATTTCAGTCTTTGATTTGCGAACGACAAAGACTCCACGCCGCGGAACGGTGCGAACCAGACCTTCCTGCTCCAGACGCGCAAGCGCCTCTCGAACCGGTGTGCGGCTGACACCGAGATCCTGAGAGAGTTGACGCTCATCGAGGCGAGGTTCACCGGCGCCTTCATAGATGTTCAACCCGGCAATGGTTTCTTTCAAGGCATCATACGTCTGATCCTTGAGACTGAAGGAAACATCTATCGGCTGAACCGGAAGCCGAACCGTCGACACCAGGAATCTCCTGCCATGCATACCTGAAACCGCCGAGATCAGAAAAATGGCGTGGTATACATTATACCAGTAAATTTACAACGCAGAAATTTCAATGTGGCAGTCTCGGCGGTCCAAGTCTGCATTTCCTGCATCTCCAGGTTTGACCTAATACTACGCGGGTTAAGCAGGAAGAAACTGCTCTGCTGAATTTCAGCTCCGGTTGACAGGTGAGTTAGTCAGAAAACTTTGTCAAATGACTCCAGCGAAGCGAGCCCACTTGTACTTTGCGCCTAATACAGCAACCGGCTTCTCCGTCGCATACGGATACGCAAGAATCTCGCGATCAACGAGATACTGGCAGGCGCTCTCCACCTCGACATCACCGACGAGAGAGGCGACAACCGGCTTATTGATGCCTTGTTCGCGGGCCGCATCGATTTCCGCCCCCAGCAATTCAGCGAAGACCATCGGTGGAGTGATGATTGTGTGCCAGTACCCGAGAATGAGCGCGTGTACTCTGGGATCCTGCATCGCGAGACGGATCGTATTCTGGTAGGTGCTTGGCGGCTCTCCACCAGTGATGTCGACCGGGTTTCCTGACGCTCCGAATGGAGGGATGTATTCCCTGAAGGCTGCATCAAGATCGTCAGGCATCGTCATCAATGTCAATCCATGGTCAACGCAGGCATCTGAGAGCAGCACACCCGAGCCGCCCGCACCGGTAACAATCAAGACATTTTCACCTTGCGGAGTCGGGAGAAGCGACAATCCGCGTGCGTATTCGAGCATGTCATTCAGATTTCGTGCCCGGATAACCCCGCTCTGCCGCAACACATCGTCGTAGACCTTGTCGTTGCCGGCAAGCGCTCCGGTATGCGATCGGGCTGCCCGTGCTCCCATAGCTGTTCGCCCTGCTTTCAGCACGACAACTGGTTTGGAACGTGAAACTCGGGACGCGACGTCGCTGAATGATCTTCCATCCTTCAGGTCTTCAACGTGCATCGCTATTACCTGGGTATTGTCATCTTGCTCGAAGAAGGTGAGAAGGTCGTCCTCATCGATATCCGCCTTGTTACCAAGGCCGACGATAGCGGACACACCTAATTTATTGGATCTGCTAAATCCGATGATCGCCATTCCAACGCCGCCGCTCTGCGACGAAAGTGCGATATTCCCGATCTCGTCGTATGGCGTGCAGAATGTCGCGCACAGGTGTTTTGGGGTGTAGTAGAAACCGTAAATGTTTGGTCCCATCAGACGAATATTGTGCTTGCGTGCGGTAGCGACTACTTCCTGTTGCAGCTCTTGTTCACCTACCTCAGCAAACCCCGACGGTATGAGGATCGCGCCAGGCACTTGCTTTGCGCCTACTTCCTCCAACACCTGGGCGACGAAGCGAGCTGGTATACAAAAGATTGCTATATCGATCGAACCTTCGATGTCGGTTATCGATTGGTAGGCTGTTTTGCCGAGTATGCTATCAGCGCGTGGATGTACCGGGTATATTTCACCCTGGTAGCCACCATCGATGAGATTCCGCATCACCGAATTGCCAATCTTCCCGTCGTCAGGCGAAGCGCCAATGACCGCAACCGCTTCTGGCTGCATGATCCGTCTCATCGCCTGCAGGATTTCATCATGGTCAGGCTGATACCGGGCAACCGGTGGATCGAAATTCAGAAGGATTCGCAGGTCCACGGCAACAACGCCAACATCTGAAACCAGCACCGGGTTGAGATCTAACTCTTCAATTTCCGGGAAATCGGCTATCAGATTTGAGACGTTGACGATCAATCTGGCAAGCGAATCCCGGTCCGCAGCCGGACCTCCGCGAACCCCGTCTAACAGTGGAGAGGCAGATGACTCCTCAAGCATCGACATAGCGCCATCATAGGTCACCGGCGCTAGCCTGAAGGTGATGTCTTGCATGACTTCAACCAGGACGCCACCCAGTCCAAAGGCGACCAGTTTGCCAAATGAAGGATCGGTTACCGCTCCAACGATGACTTCGTGATCACCTGTTGACATTTGCTGAACAAGGACACCTTCGATCGTTGCGTTCTCATCGAATAGGCTGGCATTTTCAAGAATAGTCGCGAATCCATTCGCGACTTGTTCCTCGGTGCTGAGCCCGACGATTACGCCTCCTGCATCTGATTTGTGCAAAATATCTGGCGACTCGATCTTGAGAACAACCGGACTACCGACCTGTTGAGCAAAATCAACGGCTTGATCCGCCGAGGTTGCCAGGAGCTGTGGCGGAACAGGGATGTCGTATGCCGCGGCGATCCTGGCTGCCTCTTCAGCTGATACCGTCGTTCGACCAGCCGTCTTCAACGTTTTGAGTATATTTCGGACTGCGTCGCGATCCGGTAAAGTGCTCATTGGATAATCCTTAACAATATATCGGCAGTTGACTGAGACCTGGTTTTGATGAAGCACACTGATGAGATTTGCAAGCGCAGAGATTCTACACGATTGGTCCGACCACTTTTCCTATTGCAAGCGGGCGATTGCACGATTTCAACAGGCTGCTAAGTCGATTTACATTACATAAATTTTATTGATCGCGTCAGGTCAATGGTGTTGACCCAACTGATTTTTATTGCTTTTCGCTGCCGATTTCCCTCCGCGAGAGAACGGGCAGGCTTGCTACGGATTTCCGCGTACGAATGGGAAGAATGGTATAATTGTGGCGGTCGAGGCGAGAGAGAATTCGTGAATGAAGCTGACATACGAAGAATTCGAAAGTCTCGTCGTAGATGTCCTCGACACCCTTCCTGCGGATATTCTGAGCGTCCTGGATAACCTCGATGTTGTCATAGAGGACTGGCCAACAGAATATCAGCTAGAAAGCGTTGGAGCAGCTGGTGGGATGTTATTAGGCTTGTATGAAGGCATCCCGCTGACACAGCGAACTGGCGGATACAATCTCGTAGCGCCGGATAAAATTACGATTTTTCAGCGACCTATCGAGCGGATGTGCCGAACCAAATCAGATATTGCCGCGCAGGTACGCAAAACGGTGATTCACGAAGTGGCTCACCATTTCGGCATCGGAGAGCAACGCCTGGACGAACTTGGTTGGTCCTGAGCCACAGGTGATTAATGCGAGATTTTTTTAGAGTAGACACGAGTCAGCGTGAGGAAAAGCCTGAGAAGCCTGGTGTCATCGACACCATCGGGCTTGGCTACTCATACCTGATCGCCTATCCCTACGTCATCATCATTCCAATATTGCTGGATTTGTATCTGTGGCTCGGGTTGCGCATTACTTCTGATCCTGCGATCGTGAAGGTCGCAAGCTGGATACAGCAATTGTCGAGCGATGGGGACGACAACAGCGGATTTCTCGATAGATTTAACGATACAAACATCTTCGAGCTGGCAAGCCTTCAACTCTTTACCTTCAGAGTGCCAACATTTGTCCCGCTGGTCAGTGAGTTAGGTGATGTCAGGACGCAAGCCTGGGATCCGGCGATTGAGAGTGCTCCATGGTGGTTGGTCATTGTAACAGTGTTGATCATGCTCACGCTGAGTTTGATGATTGGCAGCAGTTATCTGACCTGGATGGCGGGAACGCTTGCTGATCCCGAGTCAACGCCAAATTTCAGGTCGGTTGTCAGCAATGGCTTGCAGATTCTGGCCTGGGTTGGTCTGTTAATTGCGCTGTTCATGCTCATCTCAAGCCCGGTGATACTCACGATTATCGGGATACAGATAGCCGGGCTGCCTCAAGCAAGTTTTGTTGCATTGTTGTTTATTTTTCCGATTGCCTTCGGATTTGTGTTCTTTTTCTTCAGCGTGTATGCCATTGTCGTGGACAGGCTAAGCGCAGTAGCTTCACTACGAGCAAGCTATCAAGTAGTTCGCAATAATTTTGTCCAGACTCTCGGATTTATAGCCGCATTCTTCCTGGTAACCAGCGGTTTTCCGTATTTCTGGCGTCTGATCATTTCGAATCCAGCCGGGGCCCTGATCGCCATTATCGGCAACGCGTTTGTCGCAAGTGGGATGGTCGCCTCAGCGATGGTGTTTTATCGGGATCGCGCCCCGTCAATGTCTGAACTGGCGCTATCTCAGGAGGGATAAGCTACAACAGTGGCACAAGCAGTATCAAAAATAGCCCAGTACGATGCCAGCAGCATAGAAGTCCTTGAGGGGCTTGAAGCAGTCCGGCGACGTCCTGGCATGTACATTGGCAGCACCGATCAACGTGGATTGCACCACCTGATTTACGAAGTTGTTGATAACGCTGTCGATGAAGCCATCGGTGGTCATTCCACAAGTGTGACGATCAACATTCATCCTGATCGGTCTGTCACTGTCGTCGACGATGGTCGTGGCATCCCGGTTGGCAAACACAAAAAAATGGGTGTGTCAGCCCTTGAAGTGGTGATGACAACCTTGCACGCTGGCGGAAAATTCGGCGGCGAAGGTTACAAGATGTCGAGTGGACTCCACGGAGTCGGCGTCTCAGTTGTCAATGCCTTGTCAGAATGGTGCGTTACAGAGGTCATGGTGAATGGCGGCCTGTACCGCCAGACCTATGCGAAAGGAATAAAGACCAGCGAAGTTGAAAAGGTCAAACGAGTCAAAAAATCGGAGCACGGCACTACGCAAACCTGGATGCCGGACAGGAAGATTTTCGACTCGCTGGAGTACGATTTCGATATCCTGGCTCAGCGATTTCGTGAACTTGCCTATCTAACCCGCGGGTTGCGAATTACGTTTGTCGATGAAGGTTTCGACCGCGAAATGACCTTCTATTTTGAAGGTGGCATCAACTCCTATGTCCGTCACCTTAACCGGTCAAAGACAGTTGTTCACGAAAAACCTTTCTACATGCATAAAGAGGTCGGCGATTACATTGTCGAAGTCGCTATTCAGTACAACAGCACCTATGGTGAATCGACCCATACGTTTGCCAACAACGTCAACACGGTGGATGGCGGCACGCACCTGACAGGATTCAAAGCCGCATTGACCCGCACGATCAACGACTACGCACGGAAGAACGGGTTACTCAAAGAAAATGATGGCAACCTGAGCGGAGAAGACGTTCGCGAAGGGTTGACCGCGATCGTTAGTGTCAAGCTGCCTGAACCTCAGTTTGAAGGGCAGACCAAAGGCAAGCTCGGGAACGCTGACATGGCTGGAGCGGTGCAATCGGTTGTTAACGATCTACTGGCGCAGCAACTCGACGAAAATCCGAAAGCTGCCAAACAGATCGTAGAAAAGTGTCTGAATGCCGCCAGAGCCCGCGAAGCAGCTCGAAAAGCCCGTGAACTCGTTCAGCGCAAAGGCGCGCTGGAGACGTTCTCTCTACCTGGAAAGCTCGCAGACTGCTCGGAGCGTGATCCTGAAAAATCTGAACTATTCATCGTAGAGGGCGATTCCGCAGGCGGAACGGCGAAACAGGGCCGCGACCGGCGTTTCCAGGCAATCTTGCCGCTGCGAGGGAAAATCCTGAACGTCGAGAAAGCCCGGCTCGACAAAATGCTGCAGAATGCTGAAATTCGAGCGCTGATCACTGCATTGGGAACTTCGATTGGCGACCAATTTGATCCCACGAATCTCCGGTACCACCGGGTCATCATCATGACTGATGCTGACGTCGACGGCGCTCACATTCGCACGCTCTTGCTTACATTCTTCTTCCGTCACCTGGAAAGTCTCATCGTGGATGGGCACCTCTATATCGCCCAACCGCCGCTGTACGGCATCACGAAAGGTCGCAACACAGATTACGTGTTCAGTGACGAGGAACGCGACGCGTTGCTCAAGACCTATAAAAATGACCGTGGGATCATCATCCAGCGTTACAAGGGTCTTGGTGAGATGAACGCAACCCAGCTCTGGGATACGACGATGGATGTTGCAACCAGAACGTTAATTCAGGTAACCATCGAGGATGCAGTGCGAGCTGACGAAACTTTTGACATGCTTATGGGAGCAGCAGTGCCTCCACGAAAGCGATTTATTCAGACTCATGCGAAGGATGTTGCCAACCTGGACGTCTGATCCTTGTTGCTCAATAGGCGTACAAAAGAAACGGCAGTGGCGATGTGCCACTGCCGTTTCTTGCATCGCTGAACGTGTTAGGACTGTGGTCCTTCGTTGACTGCTCGCTTCAGCTGCGTGCCTGGTCTAAACGACGGAGATTTGCCGGCTGGAATCTGAATTGGGTCGCCGGTCTGCGGGTTACGACCTTCACGAGCGGCGCGATGGGTAATCCGGAACGAACCAAACCCGGTAATGGTGACCTCTTCGCCTGAGGCAAGAGAATCTTGAATAGTTTCGAATGTGGCGTTCACAACTGCTCCAGCCACGCTTTCCGACTGCCCTGAGTTCTGGGCGACTGCTTTAATGAGTTCTTGTTTCCTCACGTTTGCTCCTTAATACTTTTGGAAACGCGATCATAAAATGATCCAGGATTCGGTGATCTACCGTTCCACACCCGCGGCACTATAACATACGACCTGTCCGTTAACCCAATATACATCATGATTTTGGTGGTGAATCCGTATCAAAACGCTGACCGTTGCCTGTTTGCTTCAAACAGTAAAACCGCTGTTGCGGCAGCAACATTGATCGATTCGACAGGTTTCATCATCGGAATTCGCACTTGAACATCTGCCTTGCTGGCTCTGCTCTGCTCGGGACCTCGCGCTTCATTTCCTACAACTAGAACGCTAGGTATCGTCCAATCGACTGCTGTGTAATCGACATCAGCCTCTGCGCTGGCAAGCAAGATTTGAGGCCGGGATCGGAAACAACTGGACAACACTTCATCCAACGATTTGGCTGCGCCAACTGGCAAGGATTCGACCAGACCAGCTGAGCCCCGGACCACTTTCGGTGAGTAAATATCAACCGACCCGGGCATTGTCACAACCGCATTAACGCCTGATGCAACGGAGATCCGAATAATCGAGCCAAGGTTTCCGGGATCCTGTACGCCATCGACCAGGAGGACTAATGCACTTTGTTCCGGTAGTTCTTTGCGGCTCATTCTGAAGACAGCAAAAACTGATTGGGTGTTGACCGTGTCGGAAACATGCCGAGCTATATTGTCGCTGACAATTGTTACCTTTGCATCAGACTCGACGGCGGTCTCAGTCAGTTCATTCAAGATAGCTTCATTGACGGTTTCCCCCAGGATGAACTCATCCGGAACTGAACCATTTTCGAGCAGCGT
>CAZNYB010000050.1:0-2836 GCA_964577155.1 uncultured Thermomicrobiales bacterium
GGTCGCAGGTTCGAATCCTGCCCCCGCTACCAGAAAACCTCTGAACGGCTGATCGGAGGTGTTTTTGTGCGTCCGGTTCAGAACAATCGCGGTTGCTCGACCTTTACAGTCTCCCGCAGTTGTTGAAAACTCGTCTGCAAGGTAAGTACCGGAAAATCGTACTCAAACTGCAGTGGATCTTCATAGAGCACGCGAAATCGGCCTGCTCCATCTCTCAACCGTCGAAGCAAAAACTCTCGATCTTCATCTTGCTGATAGTCAGAAACCAGTGCGTAGGTATGATCCTGCCGTTGATAAACCTGAACTCGTTCCCCAATCCGCTCACTACCAACTGCCGCAGCCAGCCGGCGACCAGCTTCACTTCTAAAAGTAGCATCGGTGATCGTTTCGGTTCGCGCGAATTCCTCCACCGGAAGACGTCCTTGTTGAATCATTTCACCGAGTGACAGGTATACATCTCGGACTGACCCTGCTTCAGCGACACTGAGAATCCTGTAAATTCCAGTATGGATAAAGTCTCGAATAAACGGCTCGTCCCGGCGACTACGTAGCGAGCTTCCCTTAAGGGTGAGACGACCGTCATATCCGAGCAGCGCATAATTTTTCAACTTGAGAGACAGCATCGCTTCCCAGCGTCCATCGTGAGCAAGAGAAATTCCTCGACCAAGTTGATCGCTGACAGTACTGACCATGTCCAATTCATCCTCAAAGGTGGCAACATTTGCGGCAGGCTGAAAGTAGATGCCGTCAGTATCGATCTCGACTATCGTGTTCCCACGAGCAATCAATTCTGTTTCAACCTGCTGAATAATCTGGTGACCTCGCTCTGTCACTTTCCTGGCGGCCTGAAAATCTGAAAAATAACCTCTTGAGTAACCAAGATATCCATAAAACGAGTTGATGAGCACTTTGAGACTAGCCTGAATTCCTCGCCAGCGTGATTGCTCGTAGCCAGATGTCCGGGATTCCTCAGCTTTGGCTGCCAGCCTGCGATCAGTCAAGGTGTTGAGGATAGGGAGAAACACATGAATTCGGTCTGATGCCGGTTCAATCTGGTCACTCAGCATGATCGATGGATAAAGGCTTTCGGCATCCGCTTTCACAATTGGTTTAAAGACGCCCGTTGCCCTTAACGCAGTAAATCCACCAGGATACGCGCTGGAGCGATCGGGAACTGGGATGCTTTCTCGTCGTGATATGTATGCGCGTAGGAGTAGCGCATTCACCTTTTCCCCTGGCCCTCCGGTAGCCACGGACTGGAGGCCGCGCGGCAGGATCTGGGTCTGATAGAACTCCGTTGGTAGCGAAAGCTCGCTGAGGAGATTGGTGTCCAGGACGTCGTCAACGGCGTAGCTGATCAGCCGTTCAGGATCATTACTCCAAACATCAAAAATCTGATCACCAGGCACAAATTCGCGATCTGGACGAGTAAGCCCCAGTTGCTCAACCGATTGTTTTAAACCGTAGCTCGAAAGTTGACCTGCGACATCATATCGCTGTATCTGCTGGTAGGTATCTACAATGTGCCGGCCGTAGATGTATGCAGGCTCATACGGAATGGTTCGCGCACCGGCTTTGAACCTTCTCTCCCTCCCTGTGCGAATCACAGAGCCATTTCTTCCCCAGGGAAGTGACGTTCCGGTCTGCTTCGCGCGTGCCATTAAAAACGGTAGGTCGAAGTTGAAGATGTTGTGACCTTCGATCACATCCGGATTGTGCTCGTTGAGCCATTGAGTCACCGCATCAATAGCGCCAGCTTCGCCAAGTTCATCAGCACGACACACAACCGGTGATGCTCCATTAATTGACGCAGTGATGAGGAGAATGGCGGCTAGCGGATCACTGGGATCCAGCCCGGCGGTCTCGATGTCAAGCTGCGCACGTACCAATTCTTCAAATTGCATACCGGTGAACAGTGCGTGCCCACTCTGAATCAGAAACTGCTCAACGGGAGACGGAAAAACGATATGTGGGAGGTTGTTCTCTCGAACCCAGCCAAATGCCTGACGGAACGATCCCCATGTGTCGAAGAAGATCATCGTGTCAAGGATAGCTCCGCGATTCATGGCATGTTGATCCGCTGAAAACCGAACGTTGCGCGCATCGTGACTGGTTAAAATGAGCCACGGACTAAAATTTTCAAACTTTTCTGCAATCGTCGAACCGGAACGTATGTACATCCGCATCTCGCGGTCGCCAGTCAGTTCTACCGCGACAATGTCTTGCTGTCCTGAAGGCTCAAACATCAGTGCTTCGCCGGCCGAATGAAAACTGTTCACCATGATATGTGTTTCGTTGGTGTTGCGATGAAATCGTCGATTACCAGATCAAGCTTAACCTATAGCTACCAGAATCCTGTGTTTCAATCCTTGCACTACGTTTAGCGTTTGAATCTGAATCCGGACGGGTTTCGAGTTAATCGACTTTCTGAGAACAACCTACCGGCTACCAGTAGTCTGGACCTCGTCAGTTTTAACTCGTCAGTCTCAAAACGGAGAGACAGGGAATTGATGTCGACGAATCTCACCTTCAGGCGTGCGACAATCAATTGAGAGTGGCTTCAAACCTAGTTTTTGATCCCAGGTCGCTTCCTGCCATTTTCGGACGAACAAGATGAATTCAAGCCAGCTTTTCAAACCTCTATCCATTTTCGCGTTCGTCGAATGAACAGCATTTTTTATAGCGAACGTGATGAAGTCTAGTGTAGATAATCTCAAACGCGTCCTTCGCTGAAATTGTTGTGGCTATGCCACCTGAACCGCCTGATTGCCGGCTTGCCATCAAGCTTTACCGAGCTACCTTCCACGTGCAGCTGCAATGGATTAGGCAGGTGACA
>CAZNYB010000050.1:2936-28966 GCA_964577155.1 uncultured Thermomicrobiales bacterium
CAAGCTTTACCGAGCTACCTTCCACGTGCAGCTGCAATGGATTAGGCAGGTGACAGCCAGTTCGAAATCCTTCGAATTGCCAGTTGACGTCAAACACGTTTCTGGCTAGAAAGAAATGGTTGACACTGAAACTGTGCATTTCAACCGATACGCCGCCTGAACACAGGAGTCACTGTGACATTTTGGGGACAGTCTCTGCTGGACTGGACATCGAGAATCGTGTTTCCAGCAACCTGCGCTGGGTGTGGTGTCAGCGATACCTGGCTCTGCGCGCACTGTCTGCCTAATCTCAGAAGAATCGACCAAGATCGAATATGCTGGCGATGTGGTCTACCATCTGCTAACCCGGTACATGGGTGTCGTCGTTGTAATGGATGGTCGAAGCACCTGGATCTGGTGAGAAGTGCTTTTCTCTACCAAGACCCAGTTCGCAAAGCAATCCGGCTGACTAAATTCTCGGGGCAGACCCGAAGAGCGGATTGGTTGGGCCAGGAGCTGGCTCCGCTTGTGAATTTATCACCCTGGAAACCGGACTTTTTGACCTCGGTGCCGCTTGCACCTGGCCGCCAGCGGTCGAGAGGATTCAATCAGTCCGCGAAGATCGCAGAGGCACTATCGAAATGCGTACAGATAGAGTATCGCGAGGTCGTGCTGAAAGTTCGGGAGACCAAAGCGCAGACCGGATTGAGCCGCTCAGAGCGTCTGACCAATGTGACTGGATCATTTCTTGCTCCGGAAAGCCATCACGGCGATCGGATTATTCTTGTGGATGATGTCGTAACAACTGGCGCAACGCTGTTCACCTGCGCCGAAGCGCTTAAAAATTCAGGGGCATCGGCCGTGTTTGGCATCACCGTCGCAACTGGAGCGATCGATGATGGTTTCTAGCTTGATACTGATCGATAGGCGATCAGGAGTCCAACAAGTGTGACCGCTGTTAGAGTAAGTGCAACTATGGCGAGTATCGCAATTGGCAGATTCATGTGCTTGCGAGATCACTGACGACCGATGTTGCAAAGGTGGTCGCCCACCGATCCGCTGCAAGAATAGATTCAATATCAATGTTGGTGTTATCCGGGACGTGACCATCGAGGGTTGCATTTATCACAGCCGCAATATCCAGAAACGTTATTTGACCATTTAGAAACGCCTGAACAGCAACCGTGTCAGCTGCGCTCAGCACTGTCGGATAGGTTGTACCTCTCGCAACACTTTCTCGTGCGAGATTTATCAGCGGAAACGTTTCCAGGTCTGGAGGTTCAAACTCAAGTCTTGCCAGATCAGCCAGCCCAAGCCTGTTCGCAGGACCTTCGGGGCGATCTGGATAAGTTAGAGCATACTGGATCGGCAGACGCATGTCGTGGCTTCCAAGTTGAGCAATGAACGAACCGTCGTTGAACTCGACCATGGAATGGACAATTGATTGAGGATGTACCATGATATCCAGATTGTCCATCGGACAATCGAAGAGCCAGTGCGCCTCGATAAGTTCAAACCCCTTATTCATCAGGGTTGCGGAGTCTATGGTGATTTTCGAGCCCATTGACCAGGTCGGATGATTTAACGCATTCTCTGGGGTCACTTGTTTAAGATCTTCTCGATTCCGCCCGCGAAATGGACCACCGGAAGCGGTAAGAATGATGCGTCGCATGGACGTATGATCGAATTGTTGACCTTCAAGGCATTGCCAGATAGCGGAATGTTCGCTATCAACCGGCCTCAACTCGCCAGGACCATTCAATGCTTCTGGCATGACAATGGAACCGGCAGCGATGATGGTCTCTTTGTTCGCCAGCGCAACGATCTTACCGGCTCGCAAGGCGGCAAGCGTCGCTGGAATCGCCGCGTGCCCGGTGCTTGCTACGACGACGATCTCGACTTCTTCAAGTGTTGATATCTCTTCCAGCTTCTTTTGACCGTCTATTTGCTGCACATCTCGAAGCGAAATCCCGGAGAGCTCAATGCTCGCATATCTCGGATGCAGCAGGTCAATTTGTTTCTGGAGTAGTTGCTGGTTCGTTCCTGCCGCCAACGCGACGATTTCGAAACGATCGTTGAGCGCTGTGAGCACATCGATCGTGTTTTGACCGACCGAACCTGTAGAACCGAGGACGGCGACTCCAGTTTTTCGGCGTTCAGTCGCCATTACGGCCATCCACGCCAATCCAGAAAAACAGCCAGATAGTACGCAAGTGGAATCGTAACCAGCAAGGCGTCAACTCTATCGAGGATGCCGCCATGGCCTGGAATGATGGTTCCCATGTCCTTGATACCAATGTCACGCTTGATGAGCGATTCACAGAGATCGCCGATCATCGCCCCGGCGGCAAGCAACAAACCGACCAGCAGCAGAATCCAGATCGGAACCGGTACACCAAAAATCCAGCCGGTAATGGCACAAGTGATCATTCCTCCGGCCAAACCTGCTGCTGCTCCTTCACGCGTTTTATTCGGGCTGACATGCTCAATGAGTTTTGTTTTGCCCCATTTCCTGCCGAACATGTAAGCGCAAACATCGGTGAGCCAGGTGGTGATTATTGCGGTGAGTAGCCAGGCAAGACCAAGAGCAGCACCACCATCTCCAATGAGATTGTCGATATCAGTTATCCAGCTGCTGTCAGACGGTCCTTGAATTCGACGGATGAGAATAAAATGCATCATCGTCGTGCCGACGAGCATCAATCCACTGAGACTAAACGTCCAATCTCGTAGTGATCCGGATATATCTGTTTTCAACAGGTGTTGGGCCAGGGAGATAATAGTGTAGGCGGTAATTGTCCCCATCAGCGCCAGGAACGGTGCATCCGTACCGGCTATAACAATCAGCGCAATCAGCGCGACCGTTGCCGTCCACATGCTAGGTTCGACTTCAACTCGCTGGAAGGCGCGATACAGTTCATAGAGCGCACCGAGAGCGATAAACGCTATGGTTATTGTGAATATCGGACTGCCAAGAAGCGCGGGGACGATAACAATGAGGACTACACCAACTGAAGAAATTGCCCGCTGACGCATCCTCGGCTACAACCGTGCTTGTTCTGAACCTACACGGTCGACCAGACCGCCAAATCGCCGTTCTCGACTCTGATAGTCTCGTATTGCTGAGGTTAGTTCAGCACTGTCAAAATCTGGCCAGAGGACTGGGGTGAAAAAGAATTCTGAGAAAGCAGCCTGCCAGAGAAAGAAATTCGAAATTCTCGTCTCACCAGATGTCCGAATGATGAGATCAGGATCTGGAAGACCTGCAGTAAACAGGTAGCTATCCAGAATCGATTCGGAAATTTGTTCGGGTGAGATATTGTCTTCGATCATCCTTCGAGTGGCTTGAAGAATGTCATAGCGGCCGCCGTAGTTGAATGCCAGAGTCAACGTGATCCGGTCGTTGTCCTTTGTCCGATGAATCGCATCGCGAATCTGCCGCTTCAGGCTTTCATTCAATCCGTCAAGGGTGCCGATGTGCTTCAATCGCGCACCTTTGCGATCGAGTTCTTCGATTTCTCGTGGCAGCGTTTCAGCAAGAATAGCGAGGATGCCGTCAACTTCGTCCTTCGGTCGACTCCAATTTTCGGTTGAGAATGCCCAGAGCGTGAGGTAGGAGATTCCGAGGGTTGCGGCACATTCCGTTATCTGTCGAATATTGTCAGTGCCTGCCTGGTGGCCCATCAATCGTGGGAGATTTCTGGCTTTTGCCCACCTGCCATTGCCATCCATAATGATGGCAACGTGATCCGGGACAGGTCGTTCGGATGTGTTTGACCCAGTTTCCAAGGATTTAAGTACTCCGCCAGTCCAGTGCGCTAGACCTCAAGAACCTCTGCCTCTTTCGTTTCACCGATCTCGTCAGCTTGAGCGATGAACTGATCGGTAATGGTTTGGATCTCTGATTCAGCCCGGCGCTCATCATCTTCGCCGATCATTTTCTCCCGCTCAAGCTCTTTGACCTGATCCATGGCGTCGCGCCGTACATTGCGAACCGAAACCTTGGCATCTTCAACCTTTGATTTCACCATACGAACCAGTTCAAGCCTGCGATCTTCAGTGAGTTGGGGAATCGGCAGCCGGATAACGGTCCCGTCGTTGTTTGGAGTCAAACCGAGATCAGACTGCATGATAGCTCGCTCGATAGCCTGGAACGCTCCTTTGTCCCACGGCTGAATTACCAGCAGACGGGCTTCCGGCACGTTGATACCGGCGATCTGATTGAGCGGAGTCATCGTGCCGTAGTAGTCGACCTGAATCCGCTCGACCAGAGCTGGCGATGCCCTGCCAGTTCGAATCGCTGCCAGATCGTGATTGAGCGCGTCCATAGCCCCACGCATGCGATTGTTTGCATCCGCTTTGATCTCGTCGATCATTTCATCCATGATGCAACTCCTTTTGCCGCTAAGTACCGTGCCAGATGCTAACTGAGACGGTGTCAGGGGTTCGATTCGGCGATCACCGTTCCAACGTTTTTCTGGTGTACCGCCCGTAGGATATTACCATCCTGATCGACGTCGAATACCCGGATTGGAATGCTATTTTCTCGACACAGGGTAATGGCAGCGACGTCAATGATCTCCAGATTTTTCTCGATGTATTCCTGGTAGGTCAGGAAATCAAAGCGTTTCGCGCCAGCATATTCATTTGGATCTTTGCTGTACACGCCATCCACGCCATTCTTTGCCATAAGCACCGCTTCAGCTCCGAGTTCCGCTGCTCGCAATGCCGCTGCCGTGTCAGTTGTGAAGAAAGGGTTTCCGGTGCCGCCTGCCAGGATAACAACCCGATCCTTTTCCAGGTGACGGATAGAACGCCGCCGGATATACGGTTCGGCAATCTGATGCATCTCGACAGCGGTTTGGACTCTTGTGTCGATGCCGATTCGCTCTATCGCGTCCTGAAGCGCCAGCGCGTTCAAAACAGTTGCCAGCATGCCCATGTAGTCGGCGGTCGCTCGATCCATCCCTTTTGAACTTGCGTTCAGACCACGCCAGATGTTTCCGCCTCCTACGACCAACGCAACCTGTGTGCCGGCCTCAACGACCGATTGAATGTCTGCCGCCAGCCGATTGACGACGGCAGCAGAAATTCCAAATTGCTCAGGACCCATCAGGGCTTCACCTGAGAATTTCAGGACAACTCGACGATATGGTCGCTGATCAGGGAACTGGGGATCGGTCATTCTGAGTCGTTATCCTCGTCTCGGGTTGTTTCACCTACCTCGAAACGCTCGACACGACGCACAACAATATTCTCGCCAACTTTGGCGATTACATCACGAACAACTTCTGCTATTGAGGAGCTCGAATCTTTGATGAATGGCTGTTCCATGAAGACAGCGGTTTCCAAAAACCGCTTTTCACTGCCGGATTCTTCAACTCCAATTCTGCGGTCTTCGTCTGACAATTCTTCGACAGTAATAAATCTGGGAGGCATGGCTGCTGCTTGCAGTGCAAGATCATGAGCAAGCGCTTTAAAGTCATCAGTTCTAGCAACGAAATCGGTCTCACAGTTGACTTCAACCATTGAGCCGATCCTGCCGCCAGCGTGAACGTAGCATTCGATCAATCCCTGACTGGCCTGCCTTCCAAGTTTTTTGTCGGCTTTGTCCAGTCCCTGCTGTCGAAGAAGCAACGCAGCCTGTTCAACGTTTCCGTCTGTTTCTTCGAGTGCCCGTTTACAATCCATTACACCTGCGCCAGTTGACGCACGCAGCTCTTTTACCAGTGCTGCAGACATATCATTGGTTCCTTTCATGTATAAATTTGCGATTTTTGTATCGCCGTGTTCGTTGGTCGGTTACTCCGATATAGGTGAGTAGCCAGATTAATTAGCCAGCACTTTCTGAGGAAGCATCTCCCGCTGGCTCATTGCCAACCTCGTTGTCTTCCCTGGACTCGCTGACAGCTGCTTCTTCTTGCTCAGCGAGTGCCTGTGCCGCCGCTGCTTCCGCGGCTGCAGCCGCCTCAGCTGCCTCAGCTGCTTGCTCGGCAAATGCAATTTCTTGACGGGTAAGTCCTTCGATAACTGCGTCCGAGAGCCGGCCAACGATGAGACGTAGCGACCGAATTGCATCGTCATTGCCTGGAATGATGAAATCAATGTGGTCCGGGTCGCAGTTGGTATCCGTCACCGCCACTACTGGAATGTCCAGTCGATTTGCTTCTTTGACAGCCAGAGCTTCCCGGCGTGGATCAATGACAATCACTGCTCTGGGCAGCTGATTGAGGTTTTTGAGTCCTCCCATATTGCGATTCAATTTTTCAAGCTCATGTTCTCTTGAGAGTGCTTCTTGTCTTGGGAGAACGCTGAATCCGCCTGTTGCCTGTTGTGACTCGAGCTGGCGGAGATACTCGATACGCTTGTGGATCGTCTGCCAGTTGGTTAGCGTGCCTCCGAGCCATCGGCGATTGACCCAGAACATGCCACAACGTTGGGCTTCGTTTTCAACAATTTCCTGTGCCTGTTTTTTGGTGCCAACAAAAATGATTTTACCGCCGTGTTCGGCGACGTCAATCAGGAATTGCTGGGCTTCATCGAGCAAGATGGCGGTTTGATGGAGATCGAATATATGAATGCCGTCGCGTTCACCAAAAATGAAAGGCTCCATTTTTGGATTCCAGCGTTTTGTCTGGTGACCGAAGTGTACTCCTGCCTCAAGCAGGGTACGCATTGTTACTTCGGTGTCCTCCTTGATCATAGTCGTGGACATGCAGAACCTCCTGTGTTGTTCTTCCGCGTGTTTCTACCCGCTCGTAAACCCTTCCCGGGCACACTACGAAACGGTCCGCACGCGTGTCTGATAGATCCAGCTCCTGCCGGACCGTCGGGAGTATAGCACAGGAAATTTTCAGGAATTGGCGCGTTTACTGGGCTAGTTCGATGTAGTCTTCGACCACCCAACCGGTGAAATCAGCGTTTTCGACCGGCCACCAGATAAAGCCCTCAGATTCAACTGCTCCGGAGATTATTGTCATAACCGTGCCGTCGAGAGCGACAGTGACGATTCCTGCACTTGTGCTGGCTTCATCCCGGATATTAACACCAGTGCCACCGGTGTTAGCGACCACAACCTCCGCGCCTTCAACGATCTCGCCAGGCTCAGAATCACCTGTTGTGGGCGTTGCTTCGCCAGGTGTTCCGATGACGATACTTCCTGACGGCACCACCGACGGCGTGCCGACGGCCGGGGAGGTTGTGATACTAGGTGTGGCTGACGAAACGAGTGTTGGCAACGGCGTTGTTGTGCCTGAAGCAACACCTTCGTTGTCTCCATCATCGAGGAAATTGGAAATCCACAGATAGAGAAGAAACACGATAATGATGACGCCGATGATTGGAGCGATGATCCGCACCCAGTCGGTCCAGTATCGTTCTCCATTGAGATAATCTAAATCATTGTCATCGCCGCTCCACAGTGGTCCGCCTTCTGACGGGGAGCTTGGCGGGGGAGGATCACCTCCCATGCCTGAGGAGCCAGACACGGAATAGACAGGTTTCCCGCTGTCCGTTCTCATCGACGGTGTTCGTGGTCTATTGAGCGGAATGTAGGCTTTATCATTGTGTGCCATTCCAAGCGGCGCTTTATCTGGATCATCTGCCTCCTCATGGTCAGATTCCCAGTAGTTACCCATTCCCCGCTCACAGTCCAATTCATCTTCAGCGACGAGGTGGCTCTGCTGAGGCGAAAACAATAGTGGATTTCGACACCATCCTTTTCGCCATATTGGCGCAGGTTCAAAATGCTTGCAGGTGCCGCACTTGCGCCCATTCATAGACATGCCCCCTCAATGAACATCATCGCATATTCTCAATCGTATGCTTAGAGTATTTCCCAGGATCCCCACTTTTCAAGACTGATAGTACCTTATTTCCCGTATTTGTGAGCGATGTTCACCCGCTCATCCACTGTGATTCGCTCTTGCTCTGCCCGCGTGAAATTGGAATTCAAGTCCTGAACATCGCTATTCTTCTTCCTCATCTTCCTGACCAGGCAATGTCTCGCTCGAATTCTCGGACGCAAATCGACGGAGGAATGAGTAGGTGTCCGCGTCGCTGGATTCGTCCTCATCCAGTTCAGGCTCATCAATAATATCTTCGAGGTCCGCCAGTGGTACCGGCGCCATAGTAATCGTGCCCTCGTACCTTGCACCTTCTATGATAACGAGACTCCCGGTCGTGACATCGCCGGTTACAATGCCAGTCGACTGAATTTCAAGTCGTCCCCGGCAGCGGACTGTTCCGCTCATTTTGCCCGAAACAACAATGCTTTCGGCTTCAATTTCGGCGTCGACGGATGCACCTTCGGCAATATACATCGTGCCGTTGCAGATGATTTTGCCGTTGAGCCTACCTTCTACCTGCAGATCCTGCTCGGTAGCAATCGTACCTTCGACGACTGAATTTGGATCGATATATGATGCTTGCTGACCGGTTTGAAAATTCGTCGCATCACCTTCAGGGATCTGTGCCACCTTGAGTCTCCTATCAGTCAAGTCTCAATTCCGCTGTTCCGTAGGTTACGTCAGTTTTCCTCTTCATTTCGTTCTAGCTCTACACGGCTTTGTTCTGACATCCCCAGCATGCCAACAACTTGAGCACCTTCGTGAACAATAATAGCCGGGGAGATGACTTCACCATGAACTTCCCCGGATGAAAGCACTTCAAAGCGGTTCGAGCAAGTTATCGCGCCATTTACTTTACCGGCTACTGTGAGATTGGTTGCAGTAATCGAAGCGTTAACCTCTGCTCCAGCTGCGACGAGCAGATCGACGGCGACAATTCCATCTCCGTCAACTCTCCCAAATACCTGTACTGCCCCATCGCTATGCAAGGTGCCATGCCAGCGCGCATTTGGCGCAACTATGCTAACGGTGGTGTTTCGGGAAGGTGCGTTGGGATTAAACATATCTGCGTGTTGATGCTCATCTGGAGCGCCTGATGCACCAGTAATGACTGGTTGAGGGGTCTCATTCTCCTGTGGAGGCCAGTCCTCGAAATTATCGGCTGATCTGAAAGGAACACTACTCAGCTTCGGTTCCAGACTACTTTCCTGACTATTTCGGCGAAACAAGGCAAAGTTCCCTTCACGAACCCAGAGCTAAGTATAGTCGTTACTAGTCATAATCGAATAGGCATTTGTGAAATACAGTTCACAATGCACCTGTAGCCACGATTCGTTTGGTCTTGATCTGCAACGAGCTACTCGTCTCCGCCGTTCATTCAAAAGCATGACAAGATGAATTCTCTCAGCCAACACGCCCAATTTTTAGAAGGTACGCGTTGTCTTATTCGAAGTGTACGTACACTATCAAGTAGAGGATAACAGATCAAGGTGTCTGTGGGAATATCCAGAGAGTATAAATAGTACGCCCGAGAGGATTCGAACCTCTGACCTCTTGCTCCGGAGGCAAGCGCTCTATCCGCTGAGCTACGGGCGCAACTTCCTGCTAGTCTCGAAGTATACGTGGAGAACTCGGAAATCTGCTATCTGGAGGCTGGCTACGTCATCAGCCAGCTGCACGTTGGACCTTCTCCGGGTCGACCGACCTTCCAGACTTTACCTTGCCTCTGGCGTCCTGATCGACGAGTTCAGCAATATTATTGCCCAATACAACGCTGTAATTGGTTCCCCGGTCTTCCGGATAGATTTGGGCGGTGTTTGCAAGATATAACCCTTTGATCGGTGTTCGGTGATCAGGAATGGTTTTCGAGTAGTTGAGCGATATGACTGGTTGAGCAGACCGTTCCCTAAATATCCAGTGATTGCGGATCCAGGATTCGTCAAACGACGGGTTGAGAAGCTGGATTTTCGGGATGTATTCTTTGAGCAATTCCTCGTCAGACATTGAAACGTATGGATGATCCCAATCCACGTATTTGCTCAAATAGACGAAATGGTTCCCATCATAGTGTTCAGGACCGATAAAGTTCGTGTGTTCGATTATGCCCGTGAATGGCATGCGATTGTCTGCGATGTTCAACCAGTAGATGTGAGAAAGCGGGCGATCCAGCATCAGCAACGTGCAAACCGCTCCCTGATAAGCGGTTGCGTACAGCTTATCTTTGTATTCCCCTTCGATCTGCGGAAACAGTTTTGCCAGGATCGGAGAAGGCACAGTTGCTACTACCTGATCAACCGTATCCAATCGACCGTCCGTTCCACGGATCTGAAACGTTGAATCCAACCGATCGTGTTGAATGGAAGCTGTTGCGGCGCCAATTCGAATATCGACACCAAGTTCCTGATTAGCTTCGGCGAGTCGATCAATGAGCACATTGAAGCTGCCCATGATATAGCCGAGCTTTTCCTTGCCAAGCAGACCCTCTCTTGACTGGGTTCGAAGATATACTTTGTTCCAGAACCAGGACATCGCCACTTCTGTCGCTCTTGGGCCGAATTTTGCCCGGAGTTGCGGGCCAAACATTTTGTTAAATGCGCGACGTCCGGCTTTGCTCCGCAACCACTCCCAGGCGGTGACTTGCTCAAATTCATGCCATTTCGGATTGGTCGGACTGATACGCTGCAGATAGAGCGTTACCAATCCCACCCGGACTCTGTCCGGAAGTGGCACTATCGGCAGCCGCAACAGATCCGTTGCGCTTGAAAGCGAAAATACTTTTCCGTCCGCAAAGTAGCCATTTTTCGAACCAAGCCAGACGAGATGCTTTTGAATGCCGAGCTCTTCGATGAGAGATACAATCGCGCGATCACTCATGAATAGATGGTGATAGAAATACTCCAGTTCGCCGCCAGGAACTGGAAATGCAGCTGCTTGACCGCCAAGCCGTGGAGCTTGCTCCCACAACGTCACCTGATGTCCACGTTGAGCGAGTCTGTAGGCGGCGGTCAATCCTGCGATTCCACCGCCAATGACAGCGATTCTGTTGCCAGTTGCGGAGTTGTTCATAAATTCCAATTCACAGGAACGTAATCAGGCTGTGCTGGTATCGGTTTGCGGCTCGTCGTGGGATCTCCAGAATGCCAGGCGACGGTATTCACCGTTTTCCCAGACAACGAGGAGTTGTGCTGCATTGAAGATAGACGAATAGGTTCCGGCGATGACACCAATCAGCAATGCAAACACAAACCAGCGAGTCGATTCCCCGCCGAAGAGCCAGAGAGCGGCAAGTGTCAGGACAACGGTTAATGAGGTGTTGATTGACCGGACTAGCGTTTGAACGACACTGTAATTGACCGTCTCTTCAAACGTAGGAGCCATCTTGGCAGCCAGGTTCTCACGAATCCTGTCAAACACCACAATTGAGTCATGTACAGAGAAGCCAATGACGGTCAACAACGCGGTAACGAAGAGTGCGTCAACCTCGACATCAAACAACCAGCCAAGAATTGAGAAAACACCAATGACAAACAGCGCATCGTGCAACATAGCGACGATGGCGCAGGAGCCGTAGGCAATTGGACTATTAGTGTTTCGAAACGCGATTGCAATATAGAGCAAGATACCGACAGAAGCGAGTGCAATTGCCAGTATTGCCCTGTTTCGAATATCCCTGCCAGTGCTCGGACCAACACTCACAATACTAAGTTCTTCAGGAGCGCCAAAGGACGCAGTCAAATCGGCGACGATCTCGGCTTTTTGCTCGGATCCTTCCTTGAGTTCACCCATACGAATGAGTATGACGCCATCATCGGATTCCTGAACAATGGTGTCGGTGAAGCCATGATCAGCCAGAATTGAACTTACTTCATCGGTGGAAACGTCTTCATCAAATTTGAGTTCCCAGGCAGTGCCACCGGTGAAATCGATGCCCAGCTGAAGACCAAACACAAGCAAAGAGATGATTCCTGGTATCAGCAGCAACGCTGAAATTGAAAACCACAGATATCGCTTGCCTACCAGATCGATCATGCTTGAGAGCTATCCTCGTCGCTTCCCTGCGGACGCCATGTTCAGTCCGCGATGCTTGTTGGCGCGGCTGCAGTGTCATTGTGCTCCACTCCAAGCCACCAGTGATCATTGAACCAGGAGCGTGACAGCAACAATCGCATAAATGTCCTGGTCACCACGATTGCGGTGAACATTGATACCGCCACACCAATGAACAGTGTCAACGCGAATCCCTGAATAATGCTTGCCCCGGTATATCGGCCAAACCAGAAAAGGATCGCACACGTAATGAAGGTTGAAATGTTGGAATCGCGGATTGATGGCCAGGCATGATCGAATGCCCCTTCGATGGCTATGGGCACTGATCTTCCTCGCCGGAGTTCCTCTTTCAGGCGTGAAAATATAAGGACATTGGCATCAACCGCCATACCGATGGAGAGGATGAAGCCAGCGATACCGGCAAGCGTCAACGTCACCGGGATGATTTTGAAAATCGCCAGGACCAGTGCAGTATAGACAATCAACGCTACAACCGACAGTAAGCCGGGTATCCGGTAGTAGAGCACCATCATCGTCGCCACCAGAATCAGCCCTACCAGACCAGCGACAATACTTTTGTCGATCGAATCCTGACCCAGAGACGGGCCGACGGTTCGGCTCTGGACGACTTCCATTGGCACTCCAAGAGCGCCAGCCTTGAGTTGAACCGCGATGTCCGAGACCTGATTTCTGTCCAGTCCGGTTATCTGGCCGCTCCGGCTGATGGCATCCTGAATCGTCGCAGTATTGATCACTACCTTGTCGATCACAATTGACATCGGTCTATTGATATTTGCGCTCGTGAACTCAAACATTTTGTCAGCGCCACTGGAATTGAGCTCGAAGCCGACGGCGACGCGACCCAGTTGATCGGTAGTCGGGTAGGCGTTGGTCAGATCTCGGCCAGAGACAATCGTCGTATAGGTTGGTCCGTCGACCTCTGCCGTAACTTCTTCTGAACCGGTCAACGCATCCGTTGCCGGACCCAGAGTTGTGTTCACCCGGGTGCCGACTAAAAGTGGTTGCCCCTGTGTGTCGATGATTTCCAGCAAAGCGGTCTCTTTTAGAACCTCCACGGCAGCTTCAGGATCTTCGACACCAGGCAACTCGACGACGATCTGGTTGTCTCCGCGTGTCTGAATTATCGGTTCGCTGACACCAAGTTCATTGACCCGGCGTTCGATCGTATCGCGGGTACCGTCCATAACATTGCTATCGAGACTGACGCCTTCAGGCGGCCGGGCTTCCAGAACGACTTGCAACCCGCCCTGCAAATCCAGGCCCTGGTGGGTATACAGCTCGTGGTCATTTTTAAAACCAGCGATGTCCAGTGTATCTGGTGGGAGTGAAATCCAGATGGCAACCAATGCAAGAACTACGATGATCGCAAATGTATAAATGGGTCTTAATTTCATTATCTGGTGTCTCCAGACGGCCGACCGGATCGTTATTCAGGCACGGGTCAAAGCCTGTGAATTGGGTGAACCTCGCAGGCAAACACCGAGTGTACGTTTGCGCTCTCAACCATGTCAACCGTTCGAGGCGTTTTCTACCTGATTGTCCGTTCGAAATTTGTATAAATCATGCTCGACAATGTATTCAGCAACTGTAGGAAGCACTTGGAATCGATATGGTTTCGTTTCAGCGATACTGTGTCGGATGTCACGTGAGGATACGCCGATCAGTGGAACAGAGACAAAATCTACTCGGCCTGAGAGACCTGGAACCCGACGCTCCAGATCATGCAGGTCGGTGTCATACCCTTCTCGAAAAGCTACCCCCAGTGATGCAAGCTCAATGATCCGTTCAGGGGCTCGCCAGTTTGGAAAATCGAAGAGCGAATCTTGACCCATGAGAAATACAAAATGAGTATTGTTCAGGTCTGAATTGTGGAGCAATTCAAGTGTATCGACGGTATATGATGTACCTGTCCGATCTATTTCAACCCTGCATACGTCAAACTCGGGGGATGTGTGGACAGCGCGCTGCAACATAGCAAGACGGTGTTCTGAATCGGTGAGCTTGCGTGCTGTCTTGTGTGGTGGATCACCAACTGGCAAAAACAGCGTTTGATCCAGATTGAGTTGATAATGCAGAATTTCGGCGATGATGAGGTGACCAATATGAATTGGATCAAATGAGCCGCCGAACACACCCACTCGCCGTTGCAATCCTGCCTCATCCTGACCATTTATAGACGTATTTCCGGACAAATGTCGGGTCTCTATTCGTTATAGGAACACTAGCGGGTAGTATAGCAATCAATGTTTATTCGGGTATTATCTCCGGCCTGGAAACAGCCGGTGCGTACGAGGAGCGCCATTGCCGAGACGCCGGCAGACATTTAAACCTCCGAAACCAAGACGCAGGCATCGTTTCCGGCTAAACCGGTACGCCTCTGAATCCGCAAGGTGGCGTTACTGGGCAGCGAGCTATAGCTGCCGGCTACTCTATGCATTCGGATTTCTGCTGGTTCCCAGGCTGCACCTTCGTTTGGGCGATGCATCGCTTGTGGCAATTTGTGTCGTGCTTGGAACTGTGGCAGCGATTGTTGCCGGGCTATCCTGGCACTACTCTGGAGGAACGGTCAGACGCGAATTGGCTGCCGATGTTGTTTCGCTGGTGCTGGTCGTTCCAATCGTAGCTGTCGCTGTCAGTATCCAGGTGGCTGACGTTCGGTTTGGAGGCAGGGGCAATCATTTTTTAGCGTCGGCTATTGCCGTGTTTTTTGGTTATCTCATCGTGGTTGTTGTCGCGACGTTTGCCGGAGCTATTCGGGATCGGACTTCGCAGGTTGCTGTGCTACCGGCCGCGCTCGTCATTGCTGCGGTTATTGGCGGCGCCGGGCGATTCTCATCTGCAAATGTTTGGAAAGGAGTCTCTCTAGCCTGGATTCTGGCTGCAGCCGCGACCTTTATGTTCGCCTTATTGCCTCGAAATTTACGAGGATTTATTGTTCCTGCCGTTTACATAGTTTTTGCAATAGTTGTCCTTGCCACAAGCAGCTCGGCAGATGGAGAGTCGATGATTGGCGCTTCCAGTGCAGGACTGGCAACAGCGCTCACGATTGTCGTCGGGGTTGTTCTTGTTGCCATTCCAATTACAACATCTGCTTCCAAAAGGTCACAACGCACCGAGAATTCTCATCGAGTTCCTACGGATCTCAGGCAGTAGTAGCATCAAGGTCTTCTCGACCATTTGGGGAGATTTCCTCACCAGCGGCTTCAGATTCGTTTATGACGGCGATAGAAACAATCTCGGTATTGCCTTTCAATTTCATGACACTTACACCCTGTGCAGCCCGGCCAAACAGCGAGATCTGATCGGTTGGAATTCTGATTACGACGCCGTTTGAATTGATGAGCATGGCATCGTCGCCTTCGCCTACAATCGCAGCGCCAGCTACTTTTGCTTTGCCTGGCAACTTCATTGCGATGACCCCTTGCCCGCCCCGACCCTGGAGCCGGTATTCGCTCAGCTTTGTGCGTTTCCCAAGTCCCCGGGTTGAAATGGTCAACAACGTGTGATCCCGCTTCGCCGAGGTGATCACTTCCGAAGCCACCACATAGTCACTATCGGACATGCGTATACCTATGACACCAGCGGCACTACGTCCCATTGGCCGCACAGCTTCTTCTTCGAATCTGATTGCCTTCGATTCATGCGTCACCAGCACGATTTCGTCTTCGCCGGTGGTCGACTGAACCCAGGCGAGGTCGTCATCGTCGGAGAGTCCAATCGCGATCAAGCCGGTGGCTCTCACGGACCGGAACTGGTCGAGCGACGTTCGCTTGACAATTCCTCGTCGGGTACAGAAGAACAGAAACTTACCCTGGTTGTAATCAGCAACTGGCATCAAGGTCGTTATTGACTCGTCAGGTTGCAAGGAGATCAGGTTGACGATTGGCAGACCTTTAGCAGTTCGGCCGGAGTCTGGCAGCTCGTGAACCTTCATCTGGTAGACACGACCGCGAGTCGTAAATATCAAGAGAGAATGGTGTGTATTTGTTGAAACAAGATGTTGAATGTCATCTTCGTCGGTCATCGTAAGTCCAGTGACACCTCTGCCGCCTCGATGCTGGGTGCGATAGGTGTCGTGCGGAATGCGTTTTACATAACCACGCTGGGTTAGAGTGACGATAACATCAACTTCAGGAATGAGATCCTCATCGCTCAGATCGCCCGTTGCTTCGATAATTCTGGTGCGACGTGGATCACCGTATTTTTCCTTCAGTGCTTCGAGATCGGTTTTGACAACCTGGAGTATCTGCTCCGGGCTTGCCAGCAATTCCTCGAGTCTGGCAATTTCCTTGACAAGTTCGTCGTACTCATCATCGATTTTTCGACGCTCAAGAGCCGCGAGACGGCGCAATTGCATATCGAGGATCGCTGTTGCCTGTGCCTCTGAAAGTGAGAAGTTTTTTCTCAAATTGTTTCGAGCTGACTCGGCTGTCCGCGAATTCCTGATCGTGGTAATTACCGCATCGAGATTGTCCAGGGCAATTTTGAGACCTTCGAGGATATGAGCTCGTCGCAGTGCTCTGTCAAGTTCGAACTGGGTACGTCTGGTGATCACCACCTGACGATGATCGATGTAGACCTGCATCACCTTTTTCAAGGTCAATACGCGTGGTTGCTGGCCATCGACCAGCGCGACCATATTGACACCAAAGGTCTGTTGCATGGCAGTGAATTTGAAGAGATTGTTGAGCACTTTACGGGGTTGAGCGTCACGTTTGAGATCGATGACGACACGCATGCCGGTCCGGTCCGATTCGTCTCGCAGATCGTGAATCCCGTTTAGTCGACCTGCCCGCACATGGGCGGCGATTTTCTCCAGCAAGGCGGCTTTGTTCACCTGATAAGGGAGCTCAGTGACGATGATGGCGTAGCAATTGGCTCTGTCAGATTCATCGATGTGGGCTTTTGCTCGCATCACCACCCGACCACGCCCGGTTGCGTAGGCAGCTGCGATACCTTCACGACCTAGGATCAACCCGCCAGTTGGAAAGTCAGGTCCTTCGACAAATTCCATAAGTTGTTCGACATTGGCGTCTGGATGATCAATGAGATGAATCAGACCATCGCATATCTCTGAAATGTTGTGTGGCGGGATGTTGGTCGCCATGCCTACCGCAATGCCGGAGGATCCATTGATCAGTAGATTGGGTAACTTCCCGGGCAATACGACTGGTTCACGGGCACTGTCGTCATAGTTCTGCTTAAAATCGACGGTGTCTTTCTCGATATCCTCGAGGAGTTCCTCCGCGATCTGAGTCAGTTTTGCTTCGGTGTAACGCATGGCGGCGGCTCCGTCACCGTCCACTGAACCGAAGTTTCCCTGGCCGTCAGCCAACGGATATCTGAGCGAAAAGTCCTGAACCATGCGGACGAGCGCGTCGTAGACAGCGGTGTCGCTGTGCGGGTGAAACGATTTCAGGACCTCGCCGACAATACCGGCAGATTTGCGATACCTGCTGGCGGGGCGCAACCCCATATCGTGCATGCCGTAGAGAATCCGCCGCTGGACAGGCTTTAAACCGTCACGTGCATCAGGTAAAGCTCGTTGAACAATCACGCTCATTGCATAATCAAGATATGAGCGTCTCATTTCTTGATCGATATTTATCTGTCGTATGTTACCTGCGTCCAAGAATGCTCCCTCTCAAGCCGAATGTACGTTCATGGTTCAAACGTAGTAGCATAACCAATCAATTGTACCAGTTTTCGCATGTATACGCCGAAAATATGGTGTGTCTTAGGGTCAATAATGCGACGAAGCCAACTGATATTCCAACGCAATGACTCGATGCTAGTCACGCCCGGAACCGGACGGGATCAGATCGTGTCGATGATTCGCTGGTGCGCCCAGCTTCAAGGGATTGTCGCCGGGAATTACGTGTATGAATTGTCTGAAATAGCACTCTGGGGAGCCGCAGCGAGGGGTATCTCCGCCGACAGAATCAGTCGCGCACTGGAAGCTGAAGCAGCTACCCCGGTGCCGGCAACGATTCAAATCCGGATTGCTGAATATATCCGTCGCTACGGGATGGTTCAGCTTGTTCACAAAGATTCGAACACAACAGTTCAGATACGATCAGAAGAAATGCCAATTGAAACGATACTAACCGCTGCAAAGGTGAACCAGCCCGAAAATCTGGATGAACTGGATGTTGCCAGACTGAAAATGGAAGCAGCCAGAGCCGGCTGGCCGATCATCGACTCCAGGCAAGTTTCAGCTGGTGCAAAACTCCCGGTACAGCTGAGTCCAGCATTTCGACTCAGACCATATCAGCGTGCGGCAGTTGCGCAATTTCTTCCGACTGGCAACGGTCTGGTTTTGTTGCCCTGTGGCGCTGGCAAGACAGTTGTCGGGGTTGCCGCAGCCGCTGCCATTCAACGGCAAACGCTGATACTGGTTCCGTCACAGAGCGTCGGTCACCAATGGGAACAAGCTTTCCTAACAATGACAAACATTGATCAATCCTGTATTGGTTTGATTTCGGGGAGCGCCGAACCATTGCCAGTCTCAATTTGCACCTACCATGGCGCAACCGCAAGTTCACTTTCTGGAAACCTGATAGATAGACCATGGGGGCTAGTAATCTACGATGAGGTCCAATCGCTGCCAGCTGACACATTTCGCCTGGCGGCCGAGTTCCAATCAGTTCGTAGACTGGGACTATCGGCAACGCTCGTGCGCGAAGACGAGCAAGAAAACCAGATTTTCGCCCTGGTCGGTCCTCCTGTATTTGATATTCCCTGGATCGAACTTGAGCGGGAAGGATGGATTGCGCCTGCTGTCTGTACGGAGGTACGTCTGCCGGAGCCTCGCCAGCCCGTCGATGGAAACCGCTACAAGATCGCGATTCTGAAACGACTGTTGTACGAGCACCGTTCTCAACAGGTGCTGGTCGTTAGTTCCGATTTGAAATTGTTGGCTCAGGCTTCGAAAAGCCTGGATATCAAATCTATCTCCGGTAAGACGCCACAAACTACACGCATGCGGTTGTATAGCTCGTTCAACAATGGAGATCTCAACGTGCTTGCGATCTCACGAGTTGGTTCCGTCGGACTCGACTTGCCGGGAGCAAGTGTCATGGTCCAGTTGTCAGGGACCTATGGTTCCCGACAAGAAGAGGCGCAACGCGTTGGAAGGTTGCTACGTCCAGCCGAAGGCAAGCAAGCCCGGTTTTATTCTCTGGTCACAGAGGGAACTCGAGAGCTGCATTTCGCGCAACGACGCCAGCGATATTTAGTCTTGCAGGGATATCAGTACCAGATACGGGATGCATCGGAATTTCCACCAGTTCCTCCTTCAGGCGGGTAGATCTCCCTTTCAAGCATCACCTCAGCTGGTTCAGCCCATAACTGATCTTTTAATATCCACTGGGCGTTGTTCCCTCGGATGACTCCCTCTATTTTCCGAATGACATCACCAGTATCTTCAGGAAGCTTGAATTCTTGACTCAAATCCAGTTGAGCGTTCATATTTCCTGGTCGCAGAATGAGCGATGAAACTCGAACTCTGACGGGGGTCGAAAGCGGCAAGCCAAGCCGAGCAGGGGCATTGAAAAGGTGCAGGGTCTCACCGGTATATCTCGGGGCATCACTAAAAATAATCGGGGCTTGAAGTCCCAGTTCGTGCAACTTGTCTTCAAGTAAGTGAGGCAGGCCAACCTGCACAGAAATTACATAATCCAGACGACGGGTTTGAACAGGCAGCCAACTATCCAGTGACTGTAGCTGTCTGTTGACTGAAAATAAACCAACCGGAACTGATTTGGGTAGTGAACGCGCGTGTTGCTGGCAGGCAATTGCAGTTTTTCGTACAAACTCGCTCCTTGAATGGTCGTGGAGCACATAAGACAAATTGTTGCGAAGGCATGTATCAAACTCTTGCGAAAAGCCGCGTGGGAGTCGACGTAACCATTGGCGTCCTACCATGAGGACAAGAGCATCGATTGCGAGAGATGGGCGCCAGCGAGGGCATACCTCATCTGAGTCCATTCACTTTCGGAAAAGTAATTCTGCTGGAAATATCCGTTTTCTCTATCAAGTCGTAAACGGAGTGCCACATTCACCACAAAACTTTGCCCCAGGTTCCGCGGGGGTGCCGCATTCCGAACAGAATTTGACGGATTGTTCCACCTTGGTTCCGCAGTTAGAACAGAACTTCGCTCCTGCTGGCAGCTGATGGCCGCAGTTCGAGCAGGCAAGCATCGGTGCTGCTGCCGGTGCAGCAGGCGCAGCTGGTTGTGGAGCATTGCTGGCCATTGCCTGTCGCATCGCCTCACCCATCGCCATTCCCATGCCGAGTCCTGCTCCGAGTCCAGCCCCTTCAGTCAGGTTACCGCTGCCTCCTCCACCGCCGGCACCGCCTTCACCCATGTTTCCGATTGCCTGGGCAGTCTGGAACTGCAGGTACTGGTTCATGTTTCCGAGCGCGGACATTCCTGACCGCTCGTCAATGCGTTTCTGGACCTCTTCCGGAGGCGTAATTGCGATAATCTGAAAAGTAAGCAGCTCCAGTCCAAGACGATCAAAATCATCTGTTATAGCGAACTGGGTAGCGGTCGCGATTTCCTGGGATATTGACTGCACGTCGAGGATGCTTTGCATCGTATCTCCGAGCATGTCATTGAATTCGCTCAGAATTATTGAGCGCAAAAAATCTTCAATGTCTACCGTCGTGTAGGTTCCCCGGGTACCGACAATCTGATTGATGAACTGTTGCGGATCCTTGACCCGCATCGAGTAGGTGCCAAACGCCCGGATTCGGATCATTCCGAACTCCTGGTCGCGGTAGAGCACTGGCTGGACCGTTCCCCATTTCATGTCGGTAAACTCACGGATATTGACGTAATAGACCTCCGCACGAAACGGACTTTTCGAACCAAATGGCAAGCTAAGGAGCGTCGTCAGTAGCGGTATGTTTGCCGTCGACAGGGTGTGCCGCCCCGGACCTAGAACGTCCAGTGCTCTACCATCACGAGCGAAAACGGCTCGCTGAGACTCCCGGACGACACATTGAGATCCAAGTCTAAATTCACCAGAACCCCATTCAGGAATTCGATGACTGAGCTCGTCTGCCTGTTCATCGGTGTATTCAATGAGGTCAAGTATCGCCATGGGTGCCGGTCTCTTTCTGCAATGACTATTCGATGTCAGCCAGGGAATCTACTCAAGCTCTCCATCCTCGAGCACCAGAGTTGTCTCATCATTCAATGAAGATTTCAGCGCCAGCAGATCTGACTCGATATCGGAATCCATTTCAAGTTCAGTAAATTGCCAGTCCATTGAATCCGTCTCAAGTTCAACATAAGCATCGGCGCGGGCTTCATCAAGACGTATCCGTTTTTCCATGCGATCAAGCTCTGCCATCGCACTCATGTCTGGAAGCGACGAAAAGGTTTGCGAGAGTTTTTGCTGTGCCTGGGTGCGGCGGTGTCTGGCAATAAGCAGATCACGCTTCGACTGTGCTTCAACGTGTTTTTGCTCGAGCACACGCAGTTGTTGCCTGAGTTTGTTCACCATGTCCTGTTGTGCGATAACCTGACCACTATAGACTTCGGCAAGGTTTTCAGCATCTCGTTTTCTACGCAGAGCCTCCCGTGCCAGGTCGTCACGGCCTTTACCAACGGCTAATTCCGCTTTGCGCTGCCACTCATTGGCTTCGCTCATTGATTCTTGATATTCAGCCTCCATGACCTTCTCCTGCGCGATCATTTCGGCGACCTGCCGGTGAGCCTCCCTGATACTGTCGTCCATCTCCCTGATGAGCTCATTCAGCATTTTTTCCGGATCTTCAGCTCCGTCGAGCATATCGTTGACGTTTGCCCTGATAATTCGCGCCATTCGGTCTAGAATTCCCATGTGTATCTATTCCCTCTCCTGATTCGACCTGACTACACCGTCTCGGTTCCTTCTCGTGACCACACTTCAATTTCGAGTGGGTCGATCTGTTCTCCTGCTAGAGCGATACGGTCGCTACCCCAATCATATATGTTCATGTAACCGGCTCCGGATTCTTGCTGGTAGTGATAACAGGTTACCGGTCGACCGTCTTCACCGCCTCCCTTTCCGAGGACCTCACTTGAACCGGAGACCTGGCTCACCAGGGTGTAGACGGAACCTCCAACATTAACCCGGGTCGCTCCAGATTTCTCAGATAGGTCGACCTGGTTCAGCCAGAGAAACTGACCGTCGGTGTGTGCAGGAACTTGCAGAAATGATTTGCCGTCGCCGCCTTCAAGTTGAAAATCCCTCCAGCTTGCCAGTGGTGTCTGTATGGTTATTCTCCCCTTGATCGAATAGTTGATTCCGTTTCGGGAGATGGCCTCATGCTGGTGGAGTTTATAAGCGGTAGGTGTTTCCGGTTCAGGTTCCGGATCTGCCAGCGCTCCAGTAATGCGCTGCTGCGGTAAAGCATGTCCTGACTCGATGACATCTACGCGCATGGAGAACCGTTCCTGCAGACCGCGAATCAATTGATCAATTTCTCCGCACTTGACTTTAAAATCTTCAGAATCAGGAGCTGTTGATTCAAGCTCGGTAATTTTAGTTGCAAGTGGATCGAGCTGATCAGCCAGAGACTGGTCAAATTGGGCGATCTGGTCCAGCGCGTCACCATCTATCTGCCTGTCGCCGAAAAGTGGCGCGTATCCATAGGTAGCCATGGACAACCTGGTGCAAAACGTTTTCAAGCGATCGTGCGGCTGATCGACATAACGAACAAGCAGGATCTTTCGGTTTTCAGACAACGCTCTGGCGATATCCGCCAATCGGTCAGCTTGTGCACCGTAGTCCCGGGCGAGTTTTTCACGAATAAGGCGATCAGACTCACGACGCCGTTCTTTGTCGCGGTACCCGCCGTAGCCAGGAATGCTGTCAAGTAATCTGTTGACAGTTCCGCCAGAACTCATAGTTCGCCTCTACCTTCTGATAATTCTTCGTTTATATGATTCTACGGTAGAAATATGTCCGAACCACAGAAATTACACCGGATTATTCCCTTGCCAGCCAGGGACTGCTCCGCGCCACAATTCGGGCAATGATTGCCAAGCGATCGAATCTCGGATGCCTGCCGGGCATAGAGCCAGCCCCGATTCCAATCGACATAACCTGAAAAGAGACCTTTGGAGACGAGATCGTACAAGTCATCGCGGACCGAGTCGCGAGTGCCACCGATCTCCAGTGCTAGATCCGCCACTGATATTTCACCGGCGGACTCAACGATCCCGAGCATTTTACGCTGACGTTGCACCCGAACCTGAGACTGAGCCTCTTTGCGTCCTCGAAATAAGAGAAATCCTCCAGCGCCGGTGAGAGGAAAAATGATAAATATGCAGGTAATTGCGGCTCCGAGTACCGCTCCCGACAACCGAACGCTCTGCTCAGCCATGCCTGCCGCAAGCCAGACAGCAACAAGCAGCGCGATACCGGCCGCTGCGAAAAGAAGCGCGATTCCGATTACCGAAGCACTGTTCTTCAAACTCTACTTCTAACCGCTATCATTGTGGCATTAAATACGCTGCTGACGCTGATGTTTTTCATGCAGGTCCGATCCGGGCACCCCGAAGGTCTGCCCAGATAATATCCTGAATACAGGCATGGTGAACATGGCAGATTTTCAGTTACAACAAGACCTTTGGTGGTATCGGTTTGCGTACCATCGAACACCTCCGAACCATATGGTCGCCAGGCATGATAATTTGATGGACCGAAAAGGGAGATCGCTGGCGTGTTTACCGCAGTCGCCAGGTGTCCGGCAAATGTGTCAGCTCCAATAGCTACCTTTGCACCTTGAAGAACCACCGCAAGTTCATGGATTGTGGTTTTTCCCGCCAGATTGACCGCTGATGGGACTTTTTTGGAGATTTCGTTCCCAGGAGAAATCGCATCGGCATCTCCGACGATGACCACAGACAAACCCTCTACCGTCAGCCTGGAAACCAGTTCAGCAAAATAAGAACCTGGCCAGTTTCGTGCGCTGGAGTACGCGCCAGTGACCGGGTAAATCGCGACGTAGTGGTCAGGTAGCACGGGTTTGGAAACACCTGGATCAGCAATAACGACAGGATCTGGATTAACCTCCTTGCCCCCAGCCAGTTTCGCAATCTTGAGCATGTAGTCAGTTTCGTGAATGAACCCAAAACCGGCGTCAACGACAGTTGACGCGAGAAAGTTTCCGCGACCGTTATCCAACCCGACCGTGTTCTTACAACCGATGGCGCGGAGAAGTGCTTTGTATTTGTATACGCCGGCAACAGTCGTCAGGTGATGAAAGAGCACAACAAGACCGTAGTTGTTTGCTCTCAAACGGGTGAATAGTTTGAAGGCTCCTATTGCTCCAGAACGGACAGTAATGGACGACAACGAATCAAACAAAGCTTTGTCGAAGACGACGGGATTGTAATGTCCATTGAACATGCTTAGGAGATCAGATGTCATTGGAGGTAGCAGAACGTCGATCGCAGCAGTTGGGTAGGCGCATCGCAGCGACCGCAATGCAGGTTCACAGAGCAGTAAATCACCCAGCCCTGCCAGTTTTATGGCAAGGATATTTTCAGGATTTGGTGTCATTATATGCCTGATGGATTGAGGCTAATGTCTTTTCGGCAGCCTTTTTCCAGCTGAACTGGCTCGCTCGGATGAATCCCTTCGCAATTAACTCCTGGCGGATATCAGCTTGCAACGCTCGCTCGATGCCAACCGCGATTGACCTTGTGTCGTGAGGGTCAACCAGCACGGCAGCGTTTCCAGAAATCTCTGGCATGCTCGAAAGATTGCTGGTTACAACCGGGCAACCGCAAGCCATAGCCTCGAGTATTCCCATGCCGAATCCTTCATACAAGGAGGGGAAGGCGAACAATTCAGCTCCAGCATAAAGCGCTGGTAGATCAGCGGCGTCAACATACCCCAGCCGTTGAACGCCTCCACGAAATCCGTGGCTGGCAATCAAGCGTTCGATATCGTCTCCGAGCCAGCCAGTCTGACCTGCTACGACGAGTTTCAGATCACCTCGATCGAGCAATGAAAACGCATCAATCAGACGTGCAATGTTTTTACGCGGCTGGATGGTGCTGAGAAACAGGATGTAGGGGCTATCGATGTTCAACCTGGATAGCACCTTTACGATTTCCGCCCGATCCATTTTTCTGAATTTCCGATGATTTAATCCGTGATGCACAACATCAATTTTGTGCTCGTCAGCTCCGTAAAAGTTCACAAGGTCCTGCTTCGTCTGGTTCGAAATGGCAATGACTCGAGTAGCAGCCTTGACGTTCCACCTGGTTGTAGCGCTGAGCATCAGGTGGCGATTTCGCGGATGTGATTCCGGTTCAACAACATAACCGAGGTCATGCACTGTGACCACAGAAGTAGCTGGATGGAAGGCAGGCAACACATGGGATGGAACGAATAGTGCATCTGGTCGATCTCTCATCATCGCTGTCGACAGGCCAACGTGCGTCCACATTCGCGGCAAGCGAACCGGGCGAGAATTCACACATCGACCTAATCGTCCAGAGATATTGCGACGCCGATACAGTACCAACTGTGGTCGATGTTGAAGTCGTGCCAGGGCATTGATAATTTCCCGGGAATACCACTCGACACCGGTCGGGCGGGTGACATCGGCTCGGCTGGCGTCTATTGCCAGTGTCCTAAAATGATCGGGAGTATTGCTCATAAACCGCACGTTTGACATTGCTAGCTTGAATGGCCAGCATACAACCACAACCTTCTTCGCGAATAGCGCTCAAATCTCCACACTTGGAGCAGGACCAGTCTGCTGATATTACCTGGTGATTCTGAGGATCTCCCCAGGGCCGGTAGATGTTCGAGTTGCTCGGACCAAAAAGATGGATTGATTTGGTACCGGTTGCCGCCGCAAGATGCATCGGTCCACTATCTGTGCCGATGATGAGCTCTGCCTGGCGGATGATCTCAATTAGCGTCACTATGTCGGTTTTTCCAGCAATATTCCTGATGTTGGTAAGGCCTCGTGAGATGTGTTCACAAAGCACTTGCTCAGATTGTGTACCGGTCACGACAAAATACTCGTCTGGGTAGTCCTGGATTAGTTGTCTCCATCGCATAATCGGCCAGTGCTTGACCCGAGCGCCAGATCCAGGGTGTAAAACCAGGAACGGT
>CAZNYB010000051.1:0-21434 GCA_964577155.1 uncultured Thermomicrobiales bacterium
CGGTTCAGGTTGACCTCCTCTCATATAGAGCAGAGTGTCCCGCGACAGCTGAGCGGTGCGACATTGGAATATTCTGATGCTGATTTCAACAAGGCAGCAAGTGAACCCACACCTGGCGCCCGACATGGGCAATGCCTGATTTGGAGACCGGGCTAGAAGTTACCGGTAGGCGCGGAAGATGGAAACCATATTTTGCCCGCCGAAGCCAAACGAGTTGGTCATGACGGTATTGACCGGCTGTTCGCGGGCTACATTTGGCACGTAGTCAAGATCACATTCTGGATCCGGGTCGACCAGATTGATGGTTGGAGGGACGATCTGTTTGCGTATTGACATGATAGCCCCGACCGCGTTTATCGCGCCGGACGCGCCGACGAGATGACCGACCATGCTTTTTGGTGCAGTTATGGCAATGTTGGAGGCGTGACTACCGAATGTTTGTTTGATGGCCTTTGTTTCGGCGATGTCGCCAAGTGGCGTGCTGGTGGCATGCGCATAAAGGGTATCAACTTCCTCGGGATCAATCCCCGATCGTTCAAGCGCCCAGGTCATCGCTTTTATCGCGCCGACGCCTTCCGGTTCCGGAGCGGTGATATGAAATGCATCGGCGGAAAGAGCGCCTCCACAGAGTTCCGCATAGATGGTCGCTCCACGCGCCAGCGCATGTTCTTCCGTCTCCAGTATGAGCGCTCCTGCGCCTTCGGCAAAAACGAAGCCGTCTCGTCCGGCATCAAATGGTCTGCTTGCCTCCTCAGGTTCATCGTTACGCCTTGAGAGCGCTTGCATATTGGCGAATGCGGCGATGGCGACGTTGGCCAGCCCGGCTTCGGTCCCGCCGGCGATAACCGCGTCGGCCTCGCCACGTCGCAGCAAGTGATAGGAGTCGATGAACGACTGAGCGGCGGCTGCACAGGCTGCAACTGAGGCAGACACATGACCGGTGATGCCGTAGGTAATCGAAATCTGACAGGCTGCCATATTCGGTGCGAAAAGTGGCACGAAGAACGGACTTACCCGCCTGGCGCCCTTTTCGTTGTAGACAGTTACCTGTTCGGTCATCGTCGGGATACCGCCGCCACCGGTATTCATGATCACTGCGACGCGGTCCGCATTCTCCTCGGTCACTTCAATTCCTGAATCACGCAACGCTTCGCCAGCGGCTGCTACTGCGAACTGGGAAAATCTATCCATTCTGCGGGCAGCTTTGAAATCCATGAAATCTTTTGCTTGAAAGTCTTTGATTTCGGCCGCGATCTGCACTGGTAAATCAGATGGATCGAATGAGTTAATCCTGGCGACGCCGGAGACGCCTGCTGTTAAATTCGACCAGAAGTCGTGAACATTGTTTCCGATCGGGGTGATCGCGCCAACGCCAGTTACGACTATACGAGTCATCGTTAGTCTTTCCTTCTCTCGTTCCCTGTTATTGCGGGAGCATGCGTTCTAATCGTTGTTGTGAATACCAAGGTCACTGAGTGAAATCGTCTTTACATCTCGCTTCACCCGGCGTATCAGCCCGCTGAGTACATTACCCGGTCCAACCTCGAGAAACGTGGTTGCGCCGTTGTCCACCATTTCTTTGACTGAACTGGACCACATGACCGGCCTGGTCATATGCTCACCTGCATTGCGACGTAGCTCTTCAACTGATGTGCTGACCTTGCCGGTTAAGTTGGCAACAACCGGAACGACGGGTTCATGAAAATTCACGCGAGACGTCAGGTCGGCTAGTTGCTGACTGGCTCGATCCATCAACGGGGAGTGGGATGCGATGGTAATCCCCAGTCGCACCGTGCGTTTTGCGCCGTATTCTTGAGCGAGAGCCATCGCACGCTCTAGTGCGGACACCTCGCCGGAGATAACCGATTGGCCAGGACAGTTATCGTTTGCAAGGACAACGATCCCCCCGCCCAGGCTTGCCCGTTCACAGAGTGCGGTGAGCGCTTCACGGTCAAGACCAATGATTGCTGCCATACCGCCCGGTTGCTCTTCACCGGCTTGCTTCATCAACCGGCCGCGTTCGCGAACCAGTCGAAGACCGTCGGCGAACTCAAGAGCCCCAGCCGCGACCAGCGCGGTGTACTCTCCCAGGGAATGACCGGCAACGGCAATCGGGGCGAAGCGTTTCCCAAGATTCTGATACTGCTCTTTGACAACTTCAAGGGATGCAACGCTGACTGTGAAAATCGCTGGTTGCGCGTTGATCGTATCTTCAAGCTCGTCGGCCGGACCTTCAAAGCAGAGTTTGGTCAGCGCGAAACCCAGTACCTCATCAGCTTGATTGAATATTTTTTGTGCGACGGGAAAACGATCATACAGCTGTTGGCCCATGCCGACATACTGGGTGCCCTGCCCCGGAAACACGAGCGCGATTCGATCTTCGCTGTCCTCTGTTTCAGGTACTATTGCCAGATTGTTCAAGCTCACCCCCGCCAGTAGATGTGACACAAACGAACGCGACCAGCTGCGTTAGCTCGTCTGTCATGTCAATATACCAGATAAATCAGCATATTGGACGAAATGTCACGGTTTGAGATTGTTTGCCTGGTAGATCCGACGAGCGCCCGGTTGTTGAGGGGGATTTCGGGGCTAGCGCAGGTGCAGGGGATTGAAATTCGTGTCATAGTCGTAGACATCTGACTGGTCTTCTCTTTTGAGCACACCAACAACCAAATAAGTGACCGGTGTCGCCAGAACTTCGTAAGCCACCTTTATGAGCCAGGCGTGCAAAAATGTCGTACGCAACTCCTCATTTGGGATAACGCCAGCGAATGCGATCAGGATGAACACTCCGGTATCGAATAACTGGCCAAACAAGGTAGAGGAAATCGTCCTCAGCCAGAGCCAGCGGCCGCTGGTGATGAGTTTTAGTCGGGCAAGTATGTAGGCATTGACAAACTCGCCGATGAGATAGCCGGCAAATGAGGCCAGAAGCAGTCTGCCGGTGAAGCCGAGTATCCGGTCATAGGCGCCCTGTGCATCCCAGAATTCCGCGGCTGGCAGCAAACCGGCGATCCAGATCGCCAGAACAGCGAGCAGATTACAGAAGAATCCAAGCCAGATTACCTGACGAGCCCGGCGGTAGCCGTATACCTCGGTCAGGATATCACCAAAAATGTATGCAACTGGGAATAGAATGAGCGTCGCAGCCGGAACCTGAATCCCGCCAATTTTCACAATCTTTACCGATATGATGTTCGCGGTGATCAGTGAGGTCACAAACAGGGCGGTGACGACGACAAACAGGAAGCTGACCCGATGATCCTGTGGTGCTGTGGCTGGCTGGCTCGTTTCTATTTCTTCACAACCTGATCTGCTGGGCTATCAACAGATAGCTCAATCGGGCGGCTGTATACGTCTCGTCGTGGTGAGACATGTTCTGGATCAATTACCTCAAATATCGGTCCGTTGTGACATTGCGATAGCCGCCGGAACCGGTGGCTCTCCGATCAGCAGCGTTACGTCATCTTCATCGAGTGTCTCATCGATAATCAATCGCTCGGCAAGCCGGTCGAGTTCGTCCCGGTGTTTGGTCAGAAGAGAGGTTGCGCGTTCCATCGCCTGATCAAGTAACCTGCGAACCGCGCCGTCAGCCTGATCCTGGGTCGTGTCGCCGACATGCTGCTGCTGGGTGATCTCACGTCCGAGAAACACGTTCTCCTCGCCAGATCCGAGGTAGATTAGACCGATCTCTTCACTCATGCCCCAGATTCCAACCATGCGCCTGGCCAGGTCAGTCGCGCTTTTGAGGTCGCCCTGGGCTCCGGTGGTGATCTCATCAAATATCATCTGTTCAGCAGCCCGCCCGCCCATCATCATGGCCATTCTGTCAAGCAAGAACTGACGGGAATAGTTGTGACGGTCCTCCTCCGGGGTGACGATCGTTACGCCGAGCGCCTGTCCGCGCGGTACGATCGACACTTTTCTCAACGGGTCCGCTCCGGGCGAAAAGTGCGCGACGATGGCGTGTCCAGCCTCATGGTAGGCAACTACCAGTCGCTCTTGTTCGTTGACAAGCACACTCCGTGCGGTCCCGAGAATGATTTTGTCAAGCGCCATATCGAAATCAATTTTGCTAACGACCTTCCGGTCATGCCGCGCTGCGGTCAGGGCCGCTTCGTTAACCAGGTTGGCCAGATCTGCGCCTGAGAACCCTGGCGTGCCACCGGCAATTGCGTCCAGGTTGACTGAATCGTCCATTGGAATGCCCCGTGAGTGTATCTTCAACACCTCAGCCCGAACCTTTCGGTCAGGCAATCCAATCGTTACTTGACGGTCAAATCGTCCGGGACGGAGCAATGCCGGGTCGAGGACATCAGGCCGGTTGGTGGCAGCCAGAACGATCACTTCCTGACGGTCGTCAAATCCGTCCATCTCAACGAGCAGCTGGTTGAGTGTCTGCTCCCGCTCGTCGTTGGAGCCGCCAAGTCCGGCGAATCGCTGCCTGCCGACGGCATCAAGCTCATCGACGAACACAATCGACGGAGAGGCCTCTTTTGCTTTGTTGAACAGGTCACGAACTCGTGACGCGCCGACGCCGACAAACATCTCGACGAACTCCGAGGCGCTGACGCTAAAAAACGGTACCCCGGCTTCGCCGGCAACGGCCCGCGCTAACAGGGTCTTGCCGGTGCCTGGCGGACCGACCAGTAGCACACCTCGCGGGAGTTTCGCGCCGATGGCATGATATTTGATCGGATTTTTCAGGAAGTCAACGACCTCTGAAAGCTCGGTTTTTGCTTCTTCTTCTCCCGCCATATCTTCAAACGTAACCTGAGGGCGTTCCATGTCATGCATTTTCGCCTTCGAGCTACCGAACTTGAAGACGTTTTGCTGACCTCGCATCATATTCCGTCCGATGAAGATCAGCACAGCCAGGAAAATAGCGAGCGGAAGCAGGCTAATGAGAATTTCCGGGAAGAGCGACTGACCTTCTTCATTTACGGTCGCAGTGACGCTGTTTTCTAGCAATAGAGCGCTGAACTCTGCTTCAGTGTTGAGCGGGATCGTTGAAGAAAACTCCTGGGACTCTGTAATGTCATCTTCGTTGGTGTCCGGTGGGACTGGCTCATCCGGAAGCAGGAGTTCCTGGCCGGTCCACTTCAACGGTTCGGTGAACTCACCATTGACTGATTGACCTTTGATCTCTACCGATGTGACCTGGTCTGCTTCAACGGCTGTGACCATTGCCGAATAGGGGATGTTGATTTTTTTCGTCGAGTCGCCGGGCCAGAACACAACGTAGGCATACCAGAGGGTGATTGATACCAGGACAGCAATGATCAACCAGTTTGGTATCCGGAATCGCGGCCGGGGACTATTTTGTTGGTTGTCCGGTTCAGGCGGACGGCTGTTTTGACTCCCGGGTTCGTTCATTGACGAGCAAGTGCCTTTCATCGCAAGATCTGGTGTGATCGTGGGTGATCAGTTCGACTGAATGATATGCCTAGAAATTGATTAGCATCGCAGGCTATCTCACCGGAAATCAGCCTGTTTTCTGCTACTACTATAAACCAGTTTCAGGTCAGAGTGTTCCATGCCTGGGCTCTACAATTCCGGGATTACCTCAACCGGTCGGGACCGAATGTAACCCGGCGATGATCGAGAGCGCGGCAAATGAGCATCAGGTTGCTGGCATCCGCGAGTTCTACAGCCTGCCTGGTCGGAAGAGAGCGGGTTGCAATGATCGGTACGCCAGCCCGCGCACCCTTCAGGGCGATATCGGCCGAAATCCTGCCACTGAGAATAATAGCCAGATGATCCGGGCGTATTCCGTTTCTAACAAGGTGACCGACAACCTTGTCGACGGCATTGTGACGGCTGATATCGACGACCGAAATCACAAGCTCTGATTCACTGATGAGAGCGGCGTGGTGATACCCTCCCGAACCGCGTTGGGAGCGGAACTCGTCAAACGCATGTCGCAGCTGCATTTCGAATGAGTTTTCATCCATCGCTGCCGTGTTTGGCACGGAAATTGCACCGCCCTCGGCCAGCACAGATGCGTCGAAACCGCCGAGAAGATACCTGTGCCAGGGATATTCAGCATCCGGTTCAATTCCGATGTTGATCGTCGTTCCGGAGAGATCCTCAGTGAGATCCACGCGGGTTGTCTCATCTACTTTGAGACCCTGAGCAAACGCCCAGCCGATTGCCAGGTCTGCCATGCGATCCGGGGAACAGATGAGCGTTCCGGCGCTGGTGCCATTAAAGTTGATGGTCAACCGATGTTCTTCGGGGAGGTCAGGTTGATTCGTCAGTTGGGGCATAAACAATTGCTCGCTCAATGAAGTGTGCGAATTGACACGACCGAAAATTAGACTATGGTTTCAGGTTATACAGGAAAGAGTGAAGCGAGGGCCAAACATTCTTCATTCCAATTCGAACTGATGTAGCTGAATAGAACTGAGGTCGAACAGATGGCATTGGTTGTAGATCGTGAATTCATATTGGAAATTTCCGAGCAGGTCGTGTCAGACCGTCGTTATCTGCACCAGCACCCGGAGCGAGGATTCGACTTGCCGGTAACCGCCAAATTTGTTGCCGACCGGCTCAAGTTGCTTGACCTGGAGGTTCAGACCGGCATTGGTCAGAGCGGTGTCGTCGGCATCCTGCCTGGTGGGCGTGCCGGGAAGACGTTGCTCATACGCGCTGACATGGATGCGCTGCCTATCCACGAAGAGAATGAAGTTGCTTACCGTTCGCTGACTGACGGTGTGATGCATGCCTGCGGGCATGACGCTCATACCGCGATATTGCTCGGCACAGCGCGCGTGCTGGCTGGAATGCGTGATGAGATTCCAGGCACGATCAAATTTGTCTTTCAGCCCGCCGAAGAAATCGGAAGCGGCGCGCGTGCCATGATCGAAGACGGAGTCCTCGACAATCCCCCGGTTGACGCCTCACTCGGGCTGCACATCTGGCAGGAACAGCCACTTGGTGTCGTTAGCGTCCATCCAGGACCGATGATGGCGGCCTTCGATGGATTCAACGCCACGATTCGAGGTGTCGGAGGCCACGCTGCGATGCCCGAGCTGTGTGTCGACGCGACCGTAATAGCCGCTGAAATCGTTGTTGCATTGCAGACACTGGTCTCACGGGAAGTGAGCGGCATCTTTCCGGCAGTCGTCAGTGTTGGCACTTTGCATTCCGGCACAGCATCAAACATTATCTCTGGTGAGGCGACAATGTCTGGTTCCGTCAGAACGTTGCATTCAGTGGTTGGAGATCACCTGGCTACTCGCATTCCAGAACTGATCAAGGGCATTGCTACCTCGATGCGAGGTGAGGCCGAAGTATCCTATTTCCGTGGAGTTCCACCGCTTGCCAATGCGCCTGAAATGTCCAAGATCGTACAGGATGTCGCACAAGACGTCGTAGGCGGCGAGCACATTGTTACTGATGAGGTGAATATGGCTTCGGAAGACATGGGCTTGTTTCTGGATGCAGCCCCTGGCTGTTTCTTTTTCCTCGGGTCAAACAACGAACGAACCGGGAAAATGTACGGGCATCATCATCCCAGATTTGATGTGGATGAAGACGCATTTCCTATCGGTATCGAGATCCTCGCACGATCGGCGCTGACCTGGCTTGAGCGCCATGCTGATTGATGTCACTTGAATGCTCAAGATGTTGACGGGCTGATCCAGTTTTACCGACTGGTCACCGAATTGAAGCAATTACGCCGGCAAGGCTGGATCGACCGTGGAGTCGAAGACCCGGAGTCGGTGGCAGCGCACTCCTGGGGAGTTGCCTTGCTGGGGTGGCTGCTGGCCGCGCAACACGATGGGCTAGATGGTCCGCGCATCGTCACCCTCGCGCTCGCGCACGATCTTGCTGAAGCGCTTACCGGCGATCTGACTCCGTTTGACTCAGCCAGAACCGATCATGGCGCGATACCGGAGGATCGGTTCTACGCAGAGCCGGTCTATCCGGAGGCTGAACGGGAACGCAAGCGTGAGCTGGAGCGACAGGCCATCGAAACGCTGGCAACGCTTCTTTCAGCCGAACCAGGCGACATGATCCGATCTGCCTGGCAGGAATACGAAGATGGCGAGACGGAGGAAGCCAGATTTGTCAAACAGGTCGATAAACTCGAAACCCTCCTCCAGGCAACCTCTTATCAGGAGTCACAGCCTGAGATCGTGATCGAGTCGTTCTGGCGAGGCGCCAGGCGCGATATTCAGGATCCGGAACTCAATTCCATGCTGCGCGCACTTGAAAACATGAGAAAGGCTGAGACAGAGTAGTTGCCGGATTGCATCCTTTGAGGTTGCCGCCTGGAAAGCGATTACTCTGACGAAATTTCGAGGGATGTCAAATCGGCCAGCTCAGGTGGTGGACCAGCCGAGCGAAGTTCTCCGACGCGAGAAGCCGCCGCGGATGCGGACATCATGACGGTGGATGAGCAGCCTATGATCGCGCCAATGCCGACCACCGGTAGCAAGAATCCAGCCATCGCACCACCTACAGGGATGGTGCCCTGCATCAGCATCCGGAGTAGCGCAAATGTGCGTCCCCGTAGCCGTTCGGGAATGATCTCCATACGCAGTGTTTGCCCCCAGATGGTTAGCGGCGCCATCATCGCACCGAATATGCCAAGGGAGACGAATGCCAGCGCTGTATTTTTCAAAAGGAGAAGCAGTAACGATGCTCCTGCCAGGAAGCCGAAAAGACAGATCAGGTTTCCCAGCGTGAGGTGCCTGTTCATGCCCCCGGCGACGATTGCACCGGCTAGCTGACCGACTGCCATTGCGCCCAGGAGAAGGCCAAACAAACCAGCGCCTCCTTGCAGAGTTCGCTCAGCGTAGACCGGAAGCCAGACGAAGCTTGCGCCAAAGCCGACATTAAAGGCCATATACATCAGCGTCGTCGTCAATAGAATCCGATTGTTGAGCAATAGGCGGAACGCGTCACCCAGGGTATAGCGGTTTGAAGATACGGATTCGTCAGCTGTTTCGGGAGCGTCGAGATAGCGAACGCCGGTCAGAGCCAGGGCGAAGACGAAATACGTCGCCGCATCAATGAGCAGAACGTTCGGTGCACCGATCCAGAGAATCAGTAGCCCGGCTACCGGCGGACCAACGATGCTTCCAACGGTGAAGCCGAGTGTCTCCAGTGCATTGACCGTAACGAGTTGATCGCGGCGGACAATTGACGGCAGCAGAGCAGGGCTGCCGGCCAGTGAAATCATCATCAGGCTGCCATAAACGACCGCCGCGACGTATACATGCCAGAGTTCAAGACGTCCAACGGCATACAGAAGCGGAATCGTTGCCATGACCGATCCGCGAACGAGATTATCTGCAAGCATGACCCGGCGGCGGTCGAACCGATCCAGCAACGATCCGGCGACCAGCCCACCGATGAGGATCGGAGCGGTGTAAAGAATGGTTAACAACCCCAGTGCGCGAGCAGAGTCCGTGGTGTCCAGTACAAACCAGGTCAACGCAACACGGGCCATTGCATCACCGAGGGAAGACAGTGTGAATCCAATCCAGAATCGCCTGAATGATTCATTCTGGAATACTTGCACGTAGGTGTTTTTATGTAACGAATCCAACATGTTCTCGTCCTTGACGGCGAGCTGACGTTTCAGCATCAATATCTCGTTGTTTCAGGGTAAATGGTGAATACTGCCAGGGGTGTGTCAGGGTTTCAGGAGTATCTGTATGCGTCGAACAGATCGTTTGCTCGGGATCCTGCTCAGTCTGAACGATGTTCAGCCGGTTACATCCCGGGAGTTGTCCGAACGGTTTGAGGTATCAGTGCGCACGATTTACCGCGACATTGACGCCCTCGCTGAACTTGGTATCCCAATCTATGCCGAAGCCGGGCGGTCGGGCGGCTACAAAATCATGGAAGGATATTTCCTCAAGCCGATCATGTTTTCCGAGCGTGAAGCGATTTCGATCATTCTCGGTCAGGTTCTTCTCGACAGTATCGAGGCACATCCCTTCGCGTCAGATCTTGATTCAGCTGAAGCCAAATTGCTGGCCGCTATGCCTGATCACCTGCGAAGCAGGTTGCGGGATACCAGACGAATAGTCGGATTTGAGAACGTGGCGTCGGATGCGTTTCACCAGGAGAAGACTAGTACATCTATTGACGAGGACGTGGATACCGTACGCTATCGGAATCCGAATGCGCTCGACACGTTTCTGACCGCCATAATTGCAGAATCTGAAGTGACGATGAAGTATCAGTCTCCCTATCGGTCCGGTGGTCCACGGGACTATCAACTTGCGCCGCTGGGAATGTTCTGGGATCGAAACTGCTGGTATCTGGTCGGCAGGATGATCAGTGGAGATTCCGTAGATATTCGTACCTGGCGAGCCGATAGGGTGCTGGAGATCCAGACAACTCATAACTCTCAAGTAATAGCAGAAAACTTTGAAATCCAGAGTTATCTCGGGCGGGCCTGGCTTTCACAGGCGATGGCTGACTGGCGAACAACGCACCCGGTCGTCGTTCTGATAACCCCAGAGCAAGCGAACCGGTTGAAGCATGATTGGTACTATCGTTCGGCACAGTATGAACCTCGTTCAGACGGTCGCGTCCTGATGACGTTCGGTCAGGATCGTTCAGACATCGTTTTTGAGCTTGTGCGATGGCTTGGACCCGGAGCTGAACTCCTTGAGCCTGCTGAGTGGCGGCATCGGCTGCGGGATGAATTCAATGCCATGTGTGCAGTCTACGAATAGTCACATGGTTGGCAACACTGAAGGTGTAAGTTTTCACTCCGGTGGCTGGCTGGATGCCGCACCACTCCCGAATCGATACCCTCGAATGGCCGGAATTTTCCAGGTGATTCCAGCGGCAATAATCATGCACCCCACGCCGCCCAGGATCATCGCCGATTGTGGTCCGATGAAAGATGCCGTAATACCACTCTGAAATTCACCGAGCCTGGGGCCGCCTGATGAGAACGCCGAATGAGCGGCTGCGGTCCGGCCACGAAGTTCATCGGGAGTTGCCAGATTTCGAATTGTGTGGCGCATGGACATGGATACGGCGTCCGCCGCACCAGCGCCGGCGAGAAGTAGCAGGGCGACAACAAATGAACCAGCCAGACCGAACGACGCCAGGAACAGGCCGTAGACGCCGATGGCTGAGAGGATGACCCAGCCGGGCCGTCCAGGTGGAGGAATAATACTCATGACTCCAGCGCCAAGAATTGCACCTATAGCTGGCGCGGAAAGGAGCAGTCCAAGTCCCTGGGGACCGGTGTCAAATACCTGTTGCGCGAACACTGGCGCAAGACCAACTGATGAACCAGCGATAGTTGCCAGAAAATCGAGCAGCATAATTCCGTAGATGACCGGTGTCAATCGGATGAACCGCAACCCTTCCTTGATCGTCCCGATGCTGTCAATTTGAATGGGAGGCAGACTCGGTCGCGCTTTCATGAGTAGCACTGCAACAACGACAGCGAGGAATGTAGCGGCGTCAATCGCATAGGTGCCAGCAATGCCAATCCAGGCGACAGCGAATCCTCCCGCGGCCGGACCGGCTACTTCAGCGATGTTTCCGGTCAGAATGTTCAATGACATCGCTGAGGGTATACGATCGCGGGGGACCAGTGAGGGAATGAGTGCCTGTTGCGCCGGGCTGTCAAATGCTGAGGTGATTGAAACAGCGGCAGCAACGAGATACAGCACCAAGACGGTAATCGTGCCAGTCGCTGTCATGATGGCAACCAGGAGGCTTAGCAGAGCCAGAATGAGCTGGGTGACGATCAGCAACTTGCGTCGATCCCTGGTGTCGGCGAACATGCCGCCTATGAGAGCCGTGCTCATCAGCGAGATTGCCCGCACAAGGCCAAGAACACCCAGAAGCGCTACTGAACCTGTAAGTTCAAAAACCTGCCATGAGAGGGCAACCTGGTGCATCCGGGTTCCGAAACTGGAGACAAACTCGCCAGCCCAAATGAGCCGGTAGTCCCGGTAGCGCAAGACGGTGACCGGGTACTCACGGCGTCTGTTTCCCGTGCCGTTGCTCAAGCCATGGATCCGGGTTGGCTCAGCTGATCAGTCGGCAAAGGCGATTGCTCCGAGAATACATATAGCTCCGACCAGGATGGCAAGCGCCAGGCCAATGAGCATTCCTGACAACGCTGCTGTGCGCTTCCCTTTGATTATCGAGTCAGGGTTCTCGCTACCAGGTTGCTCCGCGAAAGGATTGCGGGGGGCGGGCCGGTTGGGGACTTCTTCCGGTTCTGGCTGTTGATCTTCGGTGTTCATTTCCGCAGCACCCTCGCGTTCTGTCGCTCAACCTCAATTGAGGCACTATACCGGAAAACGTGCTCGTCGGCGAAACGCCTGCCATCCACCCGGGTGTACTGCAGTCAAAACAGACTATCCGCAGATCAAGGGGAGTATTGTGGTTGCTCCGATTACACTGGAGTGAATTCCTCAATCGATCAGTGAGAATCGAGCTGGGATGTGAATGTTATGTAACACCGACAACGATGCGATGATAGCCGGTTGCGCCGTCCGGCTCGGGGCTAGATCGCTTCTCTGTCTGAAGCACGCCGTCGCCATCTGTGGCCCGTACCACAAGTGTATAGGTGCCGGTTCCAGGCGGGGTCCAGGTTGTCCGCCAGATGGACCACGACAAAGGACTTACCTGCTCAAGACGGTCAACCACGGACCAGGTCTCCCCATCGTCGTCACTGAACTCAACCTGGCTAATCCCACGGTCTCCGGCAAAGGCAACACCGCCAACTTCAAGCGGCGCGGTCGTGACGATTGCCCGGGAACTCGGGACATCAAACTTTGACATCGTATTGATTCTTGCAATGTCGGTCCAGCCACGCTGCTGCCAGTAGCCACGAAAGCTCCCGACCAACTGTAGCCGTCGCAACCACTTGCCATTTTTGATGCCGTACTTCCCCGGGACGATCAGGCGAGCAGGACGTCCGTGACTTTTCGGCAGTGGTTCCCCGTTCATCAGGTAGGCGACAATGGTTGTCGGTTCCAGCGCTTTGGAAAATTCAAACGAGTCGCTATAGCCATCGTGTCCGAAAAATGCGATTTTGTCCGGAACCACCGCGGTGTCAACAAGTGCGAGAAGATCGGAGAGTCGAACCCCCGTCCAAACGGCATTGTCAATCAGGTCACCGCCGATTTCGTTCGAAATGCAGGTTAAAGTTGCAGACTGTTCAACGCTGGGCATGGACAGCAATTCGTCGTAGCTCACTTCCCTTTTTTGCTCCACAAGCCCGGAGATCTCCAGTTTCCAGCCGTCGGCTCCCACCGATGGGTCAACGAAATTTTTGGAAACGGTATAGAACTTGCTGTTAGGAGTAATAGGAGGGGAAATTTCATTTCCTTCGCCTCCAACAGCCCCGGCTCGAATGCCCTGAAGAAAATTCCCGACATATAGCGCGGCTCCGACTGTTACTACGCCAGTTGCAGCTCGACCGATCATTCGGCGGCGGCTAAGGCTTGCCGGCGGGCTGTCCGCCTCCTGAACTGTCCATTGACCGCTCACAACCGGGTAAATCAGGTAGTAACTACCGGCATAGACGAGTATGTCCAGGAACAGGGTGGTTGCAATGGAAATCAGCTCGCGGTTTGTCATCCCGACTGCTGAGTTGGAAGCCAGGTACAGCAGGACAATCAGGATAATTGGTAGCCAGACGAGGATCGCCAGCCCGCCGATGCGAACGCCTTTGCGGAAATACGACAGCTGGTACGATGGCCCGCGATCCAGTCTGGTCAGTAACCCGCCAACGACCAGCACCCCGCTGATAACGCCGGTCAATAACATCGGCTTGGCAAGCCCGCGGAATGTCTGCAACAACAACGAGAAAACGCTGATGGGAGTGAACTGGAGAATGATGCCGGCAACGATCTCGATCATTGACTCAGACGCGGTGAATTTGCGGAGAACCAGCATAAATACGACCATCACAAGGGCTGCCAGCACGCCGCTGACAAAGAGATAGCGTTTTACTCGATCCGGGGAATGGTCCTGATGACTGGTAGTTGACACAACGATGCCAGAAATGCCCTTTCTAGACTGCTCACACCGATAGTAGTTTGTAACTCTTACCGAAATGTGACAGTGGTCAGGTTCACGGTACTACGGAAACGTCGCGGATGTGATTCCTGCGAAGGAGGTATTACTCTTTGCTCTGGGATTTGTCAGCCAAAGCCTATCCGACTGTCGCCATCTCTGGCAGGCTGCTGCGATCCATAACGGTTTTCCAGACGGCTTCGATGTCATCCGCAAGCAAGACAACCAGATCATCCTGCTCGATGCGCTCAAGCGCCTCGTTAACCGCCTGCTGTTCGTCGTAGATGATGCTGATCTGTTCTTCGTTGACGCCATGATCGATGAGCGCTTGTCTCAGTATGTGGGCAACTTCGCCTGGTGGTCTACGCCTGAGGTTGTGGTCTTCGCGGACGATGAATTCATCAAACGTCCTGGCTGCCAGGCCTGCGAAGGTGACCATGTCCTCATTGCGGCGATCGCCTGCCATGCCGATGACAACGACTGATCTGGTTGCCGATAACCGCTCCGCGAAATCGACGAGTTCTTCCATGCCAGCCACGTTGTGGCAGTAGTCGATGATTACCCTCGAGTTTTTTACTTCGATGAGGTTGAGCCGGCCAGGCGCCTGGTAGTAGGAGGTGGAGAATGTTCGAAGACCGTTTCTGATGGTCTCGACGCCGATGTCGGAAGCGTAGGTAGCCGCAACGGCAGCAAGCGCGTTCAATACATTGACCCTGGCTCTTCCTTGAAATGTCGCGGGGATATGGGCTACGTCCAGTAATACCGTCTCTCGCCTGCCTTCGGCTATTACGATCATCTCGCCTGAAGAGGATTTGCGGAGGAATACAGCCATCCCACGTGATCGCCGGTGCTCGCGCAACTGTTCGTTGAACTCGTCGGCGCTGAATAGCACCAGCTCGCCGCGCGCTCTACGAGTCATTGCCATGCAGAGCCGATCGTCCGCATTCAGAATAGAAAATCCGTCTGCCGAGGTGGCTGCCGGAACGACTGCTTTGATCCGGGCCAGATCTCGGATGGTATTGACCCCGCCTTTACCCAGGTGATCACCAGTGATGTTGGTCACGACGGAAATATCGCACCGGTCGAAGCCCAGACCTGATCTGAGAATTCCGCCTCTGGCGGTTTCCAGAACGGCATGTTCGACGGTAGGGTTCTGGAGGACCATCCTCGCACTCTGCGGACCACTCATATCGCCTTTGAGGATCTGGGTGCCGTCGATATAGATCCCATCGGTAGTCGTCAACCCGACTCTTTTCCCAGCCATTTTGATGATATGGGCGATCATCCTGCAGGTTGTGGTTTTGCCATTCGTGCCGGTAACGGCGACGATCGGGATTCGGGATGGTGATCCGGATGGGAATAGCAAGTCAATGACTGGCCTGGCGACATCACGGGTATGACCTACTGTCGGGTGAGTGTGCATCCGGAACCCTGGGCCGGCGTTGACTTCACAGATTGCCCCGGCCTGGTCCTTTACCGGCAAAGAAATGTCTTCGACGATCATGTCGATACCTGCGATGTCGAGACCGATAACCTGAGCAGCCTGCTCGGCAATCTCGATATTGTCCGGATGGATTTCATCAGTTCGATCGATCGAGATACCGCCGGTCGACATATTTCCAGTCAGTTTCAACTGAACGAATTGGCCAACTTCTGGAACTGATTCAAGATCCATGCCCTCTTTTTCAAGCAGACTCATAGTGCTGCCGTCGATCGAGATGCGGGTCAGTACCTTTTCGTGTCCGATCCCGCGACGTGGATCTGAATTCGTTATGTCGACTAGCTGCTGTACGGTGTGTTCACCGTCGCCGACAACGTGGGCTGGCACACGCTCGGCACACGCTATCAGCCGACCACCGATGACCAGAATGCGGTGATCTCGCCCGCGTATGAAGTTTTCGACCATCACCCGTCCGGAGCGGCTCTGGCTGTAGGCGCGATCAAACTGTTCGTAGATATCGTCGGCAGATCGCAGATCAATGCAGACTCCCCGGCCGTGGTTGCCGTCGAGCGGTTTTATCACCACCGGATAGCCGATCTGCTTTGCAACGGCGACGGCCTCATCCGCGGTATCGACTGTGCCGCCTCGTGGAACAGGAATTCCGACGTTGGTGAGTAGTTCGTTTGTGAGCCGTTTGTTGCTGGCAATGTCAACGGCGATGTTGCTCGTCGACGATGTGGTGGTTGCCCAGAGCCGTCTTTGATATCGACCGTGGCCAAGCTGAACGAGAGACCGGCGGGGGTCGAGCCGCAGCACAGGGATGTTGCGCCGTTCTGCTTCATCGACCAGGGCTTTGGTGCTGGGTCCGTAGGCGAGCCGTTCGGCGAGTAGTATGAGCTGCTCTAGCTGGCTGGTAAATTCAAATTCCGGGTCATCGTCGTAAATCAGCCAGTTCAGCAGGCGGTTTGCCAGCCTGCCGCTAGCCATGCCAACATCTGGTTGTTCGTACTGGTAGATGACATCGTAGACACCGCGCTGGCCGGTCTCACGCGAAAGCCCGCGACCGACATCCGCGCCGCCTAGATTTTGCAGCTCAAGCGCCACATGTTCGAGGACATGACCCATCCAGGTACCGTCGTGCATTCGTTCGATGAATCCGCCAGGGCGTCCGACGGAGCAATAGTGGTCATGAAGTGAGGGCATCAGCGCAACGAGCTTGTCAGTGAAATCCGGGATCTTGTTGGTTGGCCGGTCTTCCAGTTCGCCGATATCGACGGTCAGGTGTATCGACGGCACACGACTCCAGACATTTGGACCGCGATAGGTTTTAGCGTTGAGAATATTTATTGGCATCGCCCACCCCCTCAATGACAATAGATTGTTTGACGCGCTATTGCACCGGATACCCGAACACCAGGTTTGGCACAAGACAGTTGCGAAAAAGACGTCGTTCGATTAGCTGTCGGCGACTTGTTCCTGGGCTGATACTACAGGGATCGTTCGCCGCAGTTCCAGATCAAAGTGTCCGCCACTGGCAATGAAGTGCACAATTGCGTTCGAAATTGTGACCGGTCGAGAGCTTCGATGTGCGTAGACGTCACTGTCCATTTCACTGCCGTCGATGATCATCACCGCCCCGCGACCGAGCACCTCCAGCCGGTTATCAGGCCAGAACAGCGCGGCGGTATCCTCATCTATACCGACCCCGATTAACCCTGGGTTGTAACTTACCATGGTCATGAGCCTGGCAACACGATCTCGTTCACGAAAATGCTGATCAATGATGACATTTTCGATCAGGCCAAGTCCGGCTGACATTTGCCCCATGTGCGATTTCGGAATCCTGCCCGGTTGTCCCCCGGCAACCATGATTTTGCTCATCACCGAAGCGCCTGCGCTGGTGCCGGCGATCGGTATTCCCCGGGCGTGCGCCGATATCAACACATCAGCCAGCGCCGAACCGCCCAACATGGCAGCGACTTTGATCTGATTTCCGCCTGTCATGAAAACGCCGGACGCATTTTTGAGCGTGTTCACCAGTTCCGGGTTGTTTGCATCGCTCCGGTCATTGATCGTTAACGTATCGGTCTGATTTGCGCCGAGGTGCTGAAATATCGTGCTGTACCGGTCACCGGCATAGGGAATTCCTGAAGCGGTAGGGATGATGACAATTCGAGCGTTGGTTCCCCCGGCCAGCTCGACGAATCTTCGCAAAATAATCCGGTCACGCTTTTTGTCTTCGGCTCCGCCGATGGCGAGAAGCGCTCCAGGTCTGACACCGGTTTCTATCTCTGGAGAGGCCAGCGGACTGTCAAAAGATCGGAGATGTTGCTGGGAATTGTTGCTCGTACCTATTGTTCTACTGCCCCTCGCTTGGTCAGCTCATTAAAAATCTCGTTCTGCTGTTCCTGGCACATGATTGCTATTACATCATGCTCATTTGAGTTTTCAAGCGCTGCCTGAAATGCCGAATGTTCGTCCGGATAGCTGCCTACCAGTTTTTCCAAACCACTAGCTTGTTCTATGCCCTGCTGCATGATTATCATAACCTCACCCGGTTTACGTCCACGCAAGTAACCGGGGTTGTCTTTGAGGTAAATCTTATCGGCTGATTCAACTGACAGCATGCCAATTGCTATCAGGACCTCATCCTGTCGATCACCTGCGGTGCCAGCCACGATATGGAACTGGCCGCAGTGTGTATCCATGATCGCCCGCGCTATGATAGCGAGCGCTTCCAGGCCTTTTTCATTGTGCGCATAGTCCACAATGACCTTGCGATTGTTTATCGCGAAGATGTTCATCCTGCCGGCGTTCAAACTGCTGTCTGACCGGAACGACGTCAGACCTGCGACAATCTGATCTGTACTTAACCCCAAACTGAGCGCAGCCCCGGTTGCAGCCATCGCATTTTCGATCATATGTTTCGCCGCGCCAGCCAGCGTCACAGGAACGTTCGCCCATTCGACAAGCTCTGTTCGACGCCCGGTGCCATCGAGAAGCACCAGCTTTCCGTTCTGACTGATAATTCCCTGGCCGCCGGATCTGACATGATTGACAACCTCTGGCCTGTCTGGATGCTGGCTGATCAACATGACAGGCGCGGATACCCGCTCTTTCTGGGCGAAAACAAGCGGGTCATCCGCATTCAGGACGACCGTGCCTTCCGGACGGGTCAGCCGAACGACGACGCCTTTTACTTCAGCGAGCGTTTCAATGGTTTCGACACCTTGCAGTGAGAGGTGATCGGGGGAGACGTTCAGCATCACACCGACATCGTTCGATTCGTAAGCCACACCCCGCAGGAGAATCCCTCCTCGGGCTGTTTCCAGAATCGCGATATCGACATCAGGATCGCGCAGTACTCGCCTCGCGCCGCTTGGTCCGGTGTAATCCCCTTCGAGCACGCACTCGCCGTTGATGTACACCCCTGCAGTCGTGGTCCAGCCGACACTCCGGCCGGCATTCTGAAATATGTGCGCTAGCAATCGAGTCGTTGTTGTTTTTCCATTGGTCCCAGTGATGCTGACAACCGGTTTTGTGCGTTCTGAGTCTCTGATCCAGAGCGGCCGGCTCTCGCGCTGCCGGTCACGTTCCAGCGCGGCACGAAGCCGTTCGGTGGGATCGGGGTAATCTGGCTCCGTCAGAATCAGAAATGCTGCCCTGGCAACGCCCTGGGCAAACGTATCCCAGGTCCAGGGGTAAAACAGCGCTAGATGACCGGGGATGTCCAGCGACCGTCTGCCAACTGCTGGAGGATTCTGTTCGAGCCGAACGTGAAGATATCCAATGAGGAGCTCAAACGCATCAATCGGGTCAGCGGGTAACGAAAGTTCATACTGGGTCGCGATTGTGGCGAGCCTGGCAGGTTCGAGAGATTCGTCGGGATCGATTTTCAACTCGACTTTAATGACCGGCTGAAGATCAAAAAGATTCGGGCCGTCGAGTTCTCGGATTTCAATAAGCTCTACCACGGGCGGTCACCACGTCTCGGCAATTCGTTACGCTCTACTCATTGTAACCCGGTTCAGGACACTTGGCCTTGAATGATTCATTCGATCAAAACCCGTATCATTGCGATCGAACATTTGTTCGTGTTGTGGCATGGCGTAAGTGTACGTACACTATACAATAACTTTGCGAACCGTGTCCGCTGACGCTTAAACACTTCGGAGATTTCAATGGCCGCACAACCTGAACTGAGCACTCCTGATCTAGATTACCCGTTTGCCTCGAGACCGCCGGAGATCCAGCTGTTATCCAGCGAATCGGCTAGCAACCCGTTTGCTCTTACGATTGCGGCGGCATGGTCCTGCTACGGCGCAAGACCGGCGAAAATTGAAAACGTGCTGAAGCTGATGGACGCGTCTCTCGACGATGGCAGTGAACTCCGTCCGGTGCGACGGAAACGAGCACAGAAACTCTACCGTGACCTGTTCGACGCCGGGCATCACACAACCTTTCAGCACGCTAACTTTGTCTTCGTCCTCAACCACGTTTCACGACTGGCTATCTGGTCCTTCTTTCATCATCACCCGTTCTACAACTCCGAGCAAGTTAGCCAGCGGTATCGTGAGGTGTCTGGAAAAGTGATGGTCACGCCGTTACTAACTGAACGGCAGGATCGTATCTATCGATCAGCGATTGACCGCGCTCTTGAAGGTTATCGAACGCTGGGCGAATTGCTGTCGCCGGATATCGCGGAACGATATGCCCAGGTGTTTCCAGCACGTGCCAAAGCACGCGGACCAGAAGCAGAAAAACGTATGGCGGATGCCGTTCAGAAACGCGCTCAAGAAGTCGCCCGCTACGTTCTGCCGCTTGCAACGCCGGCACACTTTTATCACTCGATCAATGGCTTGACGCTGCTTCGCTACTATGTTCTTGCCAATCAATTAGATGTGCCGGCCGAGGTGCGCTATATCGTGAATCGCATGGTAGATGAAGTCCTCCAGTTAGATCCCAATTTTCTAGGCACACCAGAATATCCGCTGAATCTGAAGATTCTGGCGGCTGAAGATACCCTGGAATTTGAGACGCTGGACCATTACCGGCAGAATCTGGATGCGAACCACAACGAGGCCTTCTTTCAGGAGTTTGATAGCCAGCTTGGTGGACGAGATTCCCTACTTGTTCAGTACGATCCGGATGCCGAGACAGTGCTCGCGAATGCTGTGAGAGCGGTGCTAGGCGTTTCAACATCTGGCATGTCCGATCAGGCAGCCCTGGCTGCCGTGCTGGATCCGGCACAGAACGAGTATCTCGGCCACTCACTCTTTCTGGCAATGAATAGCAAATTGATGCAGACGATGATCCATGTTGGGTTTACCTTTCAGAAGCGGATAAGCGGCGCTGAAGAAGCTCAGAACCAGCGGCATCGTGGGACAGTTTCGAGTAGCCCGGTGCTCTCGGCACATCTGCGACAAACTCCCGATGTCATCATTCCGTTTGATGTGATGCGAAATGAAGCGGCGCTCGAGGAGTACCAGGCGACGGTTGGCGCATTGTGGGAAGCAAAGAATGCACTGCTCGATGATGGAGTTGATCCCGAAAACGTGCTGTATCTGCTGCCGAATAGTCACCGTGTTCGGTTTTACGAAAGCGGGACACTAATGACTTACTACTGGAAGTGGATCAAACGACTCTGCTACAACGCCCAGCGAGAGATCTTCGAATCGGCACACCAGGAAACTATGCAAGTCGCCGAGGTCCTCCCCGGCATCGGTCAGTATGTGAATGGCCCACCTTGTGTCGGGCGTTCCAGCGCCGGCATACGGCCAGCCTGTCCTGAAGGTGAACGATATTGCGGCGTGCCGGTCTGGCGAAATTATTCACCCCAAACGCTGGAGCTGCGCCGAATTCTCTAGTACTTGCCGTCAACCAGCGAATTGATCGAGGTCACCAAATACTGGCATCGAATAGCCTGGCCTTCCTGAACGTAAAAGTTTCCTTAGTCAAGTCAGTAGCACAA
>CAZNYB010000051.1:21534-28761 GCA_964577155.1 uncultured Thermomicrobiales bacterium
AGTCAAGTCAGTAGCACAAATTAATCTGGTCGTATACTCGGACTGACAATTGCGGCAGTCGAACGCCGCCTAGCAATTTCGAGCGTTCATTTTGACAACGATCGGATCGGACGATGTCTCTGGAATGGATAGAAGCCAGCTGATTGATCGTTCTCCGGAGAGATGCGGAAAGGGATAACTGATGCAGTTTAGTGGCGAGGCGCACATCAATGCTCCACGAGAAGAGGTCTGGGCATTTATTTCAGATCCGGAGCAGATAGCGCAGTGCGCGCCTGGACTTCAAAGCGTTGAGATCATTGATGAAGATCATTTTGATGTGTCGGTCCGGGCCGGAATCGGGATGATTCGTGGGAATTTCAATTTCAAGTGTGAATGGGTAGAACGCGAAGCCCCTGATCATGCCAGGATAAAGGCAAATGGATCTGCGCCTGGTTCTGCCGTGACCATGGACAGCACTATGGATCTCCAGGATTCCGACGAAGGTGGCACAACGCTGATCTGGTCCGCTGATGCGCAGGTGAGTGGACGTCTTGCCGGCGTTGGCGCACGATTGATCAACCCGGTTGCTAACCGTATGACCCAGCAGATATTTGACTGTATCCGAGAAAAACTGCACGCGAACGCCTAGCCTGAAACGAGCGCCACCTCCGTCCAATGTGGTGTCTGGCTTTCAGGCTGTCTGAAGGTCAGGCATCACCGACGCCTCGTCCACCCGGGTAGACTGATTTGGCTCATGACAGCTTCCGGTATTATGTCGAGATCGCGACAGGGGTTGACACTGCTGAGGTGTGGACCTCGAACGAACACCCATCGCCTCTAACTGGATGTCAAGCACGTCCGATAGTGAAAAGATGAGGTGATACTCGTCTGAAGGATGAATCGACCCTCTCCGTCAAACCTCGACTATCTCAAGGCAAGACGGACCCTGGATCAACACCTATGAAAGTTGGTTGCGTGCGGTATCGTTGGTACTCTGAAAACAATCCATTTTTCCGGTTCCAGCTAGGAGGCTGCAATGAACGATGCGACACCGGTAAATCCGCAACCACGCGAGCTGGAGATTATTAAAGTGTTGTTTGACCGGCACCTGTCAAACCGCGCGGTAGCACTCGCTGAATCGCGGTGGCCAGGATCTGGCGCAATGATCCGGCTGGCATACGACTGGGAAGAGCTCTCTCCAGAAGTGCGACGGGAAAAAATTAGTGAAATTGGACCCGATGATCTTGCGCGACTGAAGAGTCTGGCGGCGCTGAACCCCGAGCTAAAGAAGGTGATTGAGGATCTTGACAGCCGCGGGGTACTCCCCCACCTGGAAGAAGCAGCCCTGTCAGGGACCGCGGCAGCTGGAGCAGTGCTTGCCGAGGAGCCTGTCGATGACCGGGTTGATCTGGTCTTTGGCGCTCCTGCAGAGGACAACAGCTTCGATGTTGATGCGCTGGCAGCTGAACCGCTATCCGAGTCTGACAATGACATAGATAGCGGATCAGTTGGAGAGCCTCTGCCCGAAGAGCGGTCTGCTGAAACTAGCCTGTCGCCTGAACCTGAGATCGAGCCAGCAACCAGCGCTCGCATCACAGAGCGCTTGAACGAAATCGAAGAAATAGTCAATGAGTATGATCTGGAAAACTTCAGCTTTGAAGATCTCAAAGTGGAAATGCCCAATCTTGATTCGGGTCTGCCATCGACGAAAGAGGTTCTTGCCGATCGAGAATCTCATCGTCAGGAAGCCGTTGCCAGGGCGGACGCAGCTATGGAACGCGTGCGGCTCCAGCTAGACCAGACCGCTGCACGAGCTGTTGCACCGGCAACGCCGTTTGTTTCAAGCGCAACAAGCCCTCCTGATTTACCGCCGATTACTGGTTTTCCTGAGTTAGAAGACGTCGCCATAGCCACACTGCCAACCGAACAGTCGCGATCGGTTGCTGACAAGAGCAGCATTGCCGTGCCTCCCGAGTGGCTGGTGCAAGCTGTTGCAGACAGTGTTGTGACGACGGTGCCTAGGGACCGGCATCTTCCCTCTTCTGAAGAGCTGGTTGCGCTTGCTAACCAGCTGGACCTCGAATTGTCTGAATTTACTGTGGAGCCTGGGAAGACCCGTTCTGTTTTTGGTGGGTTGGTTCACACCGGAACCGGAGTTGATGTTTCAGTGGGACCCCTGCCGCTGGCGATGGCCTCAAGTTCCCTTGTTGTTGTGTACGGCCGGCTCTTCGAGAAGATGGTCAACCGACTTCTCGAAGGATACTGTGACCTCCCTGGCACGAGATCAACAGTTCGGCTGCACGAGTCCACCCGGGTGGTGATCATTCCAGGATAGTCGCTGTCCAGATATTATGTCCAATAGGACTGTCAGATTCAGTTGTTTCAGGTAGTCGGCAAGAAGTGATAGGTGCAAAAAAGACCGGCTGGACAATTCTTTCCAACCGGTCCTTCATTGTATTCAGGGCATGTCCCCTCGTGATATAGAAATACCACGTGTGTCCTTCGAGGTATCGAAGGTAGTTAAAGGATTTGATCTAATTTGAGCAAGATCCTGTCAAATGCTTGCTGACCGGGAAGGGAAAACCGAGTACAACCGTTAGCTTGTCTCTGACCTCAAGTCCGGTTTATCCAGCCGGCCGTCGTACATCTTCGAGGAGTGGGCAGAAGCACCATAGGAGGTCTCCGCTGCCCGTGGTTCCGCAGAAACGCGTCACCTGGCCGTCTCCTCTCATCCTGACTACAGACTAGTTGACTATCTTTATCTTAGGGATCATCTGCCAGAAGCGCAATACCCCTGGGGGCTATTCAAACACTCCGGTATCCCGAATCTGCTCCACCGTCTCGGTGAAGACGCTCAAGGTCTGGTCGACGTCATCTGCCGAATGAGCGATTGACGTTGAGCCCCGCGTTCCCATCAAGGCGACGCCGCCGTTGAGCATTCCAAGCTGAAGTGCTTTGGCAATCGAGCCGCTCGTTCCTTCTCGTCCCGAAGGAGCGCCCGGCACAGGTCGAACAAGATCGGATGCCGGCGGGACTTCATCGCCGCCGAGCGCAATGCGAAACGCCGAGGATGCCCCGTAGATCGACCCAGGAACATCAAGGTCGTTCAGAATCGTGTTCATGCCAGAGCGAATGTTGACGGCGGTCTGGTTCGCTTGTCGTTGGATTGCCGGATCACGGACGATGCCCAGACAGGCATTTCCAGCAGCGGCGGAAAGAGGATTTCCGTTGTAGGTGCCGGGATGCAAGACTTTTGGTCGTCCTTCCCGCGCCAGTGGGTCAAACGAAATGGTATTGATGATGTCTGCCCGGCCGGTGACCGCGCCACCAGGCAAACCTCCGGCGAGAATCTTGGCCAGTGTTGTCAGATCCCCGTGCGTACCATAGAACTCCTGTGCGCCACCTGGCGCCCAGCGGAATCCGCTGACGACTTCGTCGGTGATCAACAGGGTGCCGGTTCTGGCGGTAGCTTCTCTCAGATAGGCCAGGTATCCGGCTGGATCCGACAAGGCGAAGAATCCCGGATGGGACGTTTCGAGTATCACGGCCGCAGCAAGTTCATCAGCAAGAGCATCGTCGAGAGCAGCCCGGTCTCCGCAGGGGATGACCGTAGCCAGACTCTGGAGGGCAGCCGGTAGACCAGCGCCACCGGCGCCTCCGAAGGCGATATCACTCCAGCCGTGGAAGTGGCCGGTAAATTGCACCAGCGTTGTCCTGCCGGTGAAATTTCGCGCCAGCCGGACTGCCATCATGATTGCTTCAGTGCCCGACGAGGTGAACCTGACAGCTTCAGCACCCGGAACGATCTCGACAATTTTCTCCGCCCAGGCGAGTTCGAGCGGGTGGTTGGCTCCGAGGTGGGTGCCTTTGTCCAGTTGCTCCTTGACGGCTTCGATGACAGCGGGGTGATTATGGCCGAGGATGAGAGCGCCGTGACCGGTCACAAAATCAATGTACCGGTTTCCGTCTTCATCCCACTTGTACGCGCCTTTGGCATGGGTAACTGTCAGATTGAATGGCTCGACATAACGACCGTCGTGGGTCACGCCGTTCGGGAAAACCGCTGTTGCGTTGTTGTGGTGATCAAGCGACGCCGGATGTTCATCCACGTATTCACGCTCGAACAGATTCTCAGCAGTTATGCCAGCAACTTCCTGTTGGGTTCTTCGGCTCAACATATGTGTTACTCCTGTCAAATCCAAAGCATTGTCTGGCTACGCTAACACCGGACCCAGCATCTGACAAGACCAGTAAAAAATCCCCTGACACCCGATCGGGTGTCAGGGGAGTGTCTTGCGACTTGCCGAAGATCAGACAGCGACGTCAAACCCGGCTTCGTCAAGACCGGCGACAATCTGATCGTCTGTCACGGTCTCGTCAATCGTCAACGTCACCGTTTTCTGGTCAAGGTCAACGTTCACTTCTGCGACACCTTGTATTGCTGAAAGTTCTGTTGTAATTGCCCGGACACAATGGTCGCAGCTCATATCAGGCACATTAAACGTTTTGGTTGTCACCACACACTCCATTGTTGATTCCGATAGTCAGCTTTCATCGTTTACATATCCCCCCAGGGGGTATACCAGATAGTATATCACGGAGCAGCCAGCAACGAGCTTGTTCGCGTTGACTCCACCCGGGTGGACTGAGGGTGAGAGAATTCGGATATGAATCGGCGACCGGATAAAAATCAGGACAGCTCGCAATCTGCCAGACAGGCATCAAATCGCGATGCCCGGCTGGCATTTGGCTGTTCACTCGCAATAGCGCTTGGAATAGCAGGGTTGCTAGTGCTCTATCTCGCGGGTGGCTGAGTCAGAGTAGGCTGCATGCACTGGCAGCAGATCATCTTCCGATACGCCTTCTGAGTCAGCAACAATTTCACCATCGCGAAGTTCCAGCACTCGATCGGCCGTGTCAATGAGTTCAGGGTCATGTGTTGCAACGATAGCGGTGACATGTTCACTGCGAACCAGGGCTCGGATAAGGTCCATGATCGTTCGGCCGGTCCGGGAGTCGAGTTGGCCGGTCGGCTCGTCGGCAATCAGCAGTTGTGGCCCGTTTGCCAGGGAGCGGGCAATTGCCACACGTTGCTGCTCGCCGCCGGATAGTTCGTGAGGGCGGTGATTTCCACGTTCACCGAGCCCGACTAACTCCAGCAAAATGCGTGAACGTTCTTCACGCTCTGCCACTGCGGTGCTGGTGAGCCGGAGCGGAATCTCGATATTCTCTGCCGCGGTAAGAATCGGGATCAATCCAAAGGACTGAAAGATGAAGCCGATCTTGTTTCTACGAATCTCAACCAGGTCGTCCTCATCCATAGCGGTGACTTCATCACCGTCGATCCAGACACTTCCTTCGGTTGGCTGGTCAAGACCGCCAATGAGATTGAGGAGCGTGGTTTTTCCACTACCAGACCGTCCGTGGATGGCCACCAACGTGCCTCGCGCGACTCGTAGATCAACGTGTTTGAGCGCGTGGACGACGTGTGTTCCCAGCGGGTAATCGCGCTTGATACCCTCAGTTTTTACAATTGGTGAGCCCAGGTCGAGTCCTTCAGCCGATAGCCCGGGCCGAGTCCAGGTGCGACGCCGCTGTTCGGTGGGTTCTGTTTCAGTGATAAATGTGGAGCGCTGTCCTTCGCGGCTTGGAGGACGCCATTGTTCAAGCTCATCACTCATTTGACTGATTCCTTTTCCCGTTCTTCATCCGGAAAAACATTGATATGGTCGTGGTCAAGCGTCAGGCGTACCCGGCGCTCAAGCTCCAGCGCGTCGACATAATCATTCGGCAGTTGCAGCCGGCCGACTCGGTCGAGAACAGCAAACTCCTCTGCGATGATCTGGTGCTCGCCATATTCGCTTATCTCAGTCCGTCGCAGCGTTTCACTGCTGGTGCGGCCATCTCGGATGGCAACGGTGCGGTTGACATGTTCCGCGACGAGCGGGTCGTGGGTAACCACAATGACGGTAACTCCCTGTTGCTCGTTCACCGTACGCATCACATCGAATATCTCGGTAGACGTGGTGGTATCCAGTTCACCGGTAGGCTCGTCGGCAAAGAGTACATCCGGGGCGTTGGCAAGGGCAGTGGCAATTGCGACCCGCTGCTGCTCTCCGCCCGAGAGTTGGGCAGGTTTGTGGTCAGCACGATCGGCCAGCCCGACGGTCGTAAGCAATTCCATGGCCCGGTCACGGCGCAAACTTCGCGGTGTGCCTTCGAGAATCATCGGCATCTCGACATTTTCAACTGCGTTGAGATAACTCAGTAAGTTGCGGCCCGTCTGTTGCCAGATAAACCCGATAGCCTGACGGCGGTAGCTGGTGCGATCTTTTTCGGACATATTCAACAGGTTATAGCCAGCGACATTTACTTCGCCTGCCGACGGGACATCTAATCCGCCCAGGATATTCAGCAGAGTCGACTTCCCGCTGCCAGATGCGCCGACGATCGCGATAAACTCTCCGGCTTCGACCAGGAGATCAAGCCCCTGCAACGCAACAACCTCCAGATCCGCGATCTTGTATATCTTTACGAGGTTGTCACAAACCACAAGCGCATTTGCGCCGAATACTGGTCTCTCCGCAACAGCAGCCTGGCTGCGCAGATCTTGGAACGTGGTCGAATCTGACATTATTCATCTCCAACTCTAAGGACATTCCCTAGATTTTCGTCGCGACTAACCATGCTATAGATGGCAATGGAAACAAAGACGGCGAGAACGAGACCGATTGAAATGATAGCGATTGATTTCCAATTAACATAAAGCTTCGCTTCCAGGCCTGGACCTGTAAATGCATTGAGGTCAATTCCGGGTTCGATGAGCAAAGCAATACCGACACCGAGAAGACTACCGGCCACTGCCGCAATAACGACCGGCGGCAACTGCTCAATGATCGTCAGTTTCAATGCCTGCCGGGTAGACAGCCCCAGCGTTCGCAGAAATCCGAAATCTCGCTTGCGGATGTTCGATGTTAGTGCGAGCGCCGCAATTGCGGCCAAGATAGCATACAGAGCGGCAAGGATGACGGCTAGCTGGAAGCCGCGAGACGCGCCGGAGACGAGAGGGGCAGCGTGCACTTCGTTGTAGATCATGGATCTGGAGAACAACCGTGCGCTAAATGTCTGTTGATCCATCGTGGTGCGAATATCATCGTAGGCATCGGCGTCAGCACGAATGTAAACCGCAGTTGGCCGAAGTTCGGATCGCCGGTTGATTTCCTGAACGCTATCCAGATTGGCAACAAC
>CAZNYB010000052.1:0-28376 GCA_964577155.1 uncultured Thermomicrobiales bacterium
GGTTCCATCAGGACCGTGACGTCGGCATGCTCACCGGCCACCTCTTCTACCAGTGCGCCGACGATCGACGTTGACGCTACGACCTGAACCTGATCGTGGTCGGTCTCATCTCCTCCGCACGAGGCAATGACAAGCATGGCAACCAGGCTAACAACTATCCAAATCCGCCGGGGTGCCATCTGCTTTTTCACCTTCCTACTGGAACACACGTCAACGCCGGAACCGTAGCAAAGTTGTCAAGGGCAACACGGGCAATACAGCGCCACGTCTTCTATGAAGTCTGGCTCTAAGCAAATTCAGTTCAGGCAAAGGGGAGAATGAAACTGGTTTTCATCAAAAAGGGTAACCGGATGTGGAGAGGTTGATGGATCAGGAATGAACTTCGGCAAGACTTGAGAGCTGAGGCTGGCTAATGTCATCTTGCTCAACACTGCTGGTTGTTGCCACTGATTTGTGATGGCGCAGGGAGCTGACCGCCATGACGACCATCAGCGCGGTCAGGGCACTGTCATCGTCGTCGAGGATGCTTACAGGTTTGGCGTCGGTATCGGTTTGAGGGTCGCCGACGCTCCCAATCGACTGATCGAGCTTTGCCCGGATGCGGGTGTGGAAAGCGCCGTAGGCGCCAGCCACTGCCAGGGCAACCATCGCACATTGTGCGCACATCGTATTGTCTCCATATTCAGCCAGCCGGTGTGTCGACGCCAGTATCCTAGAGCAAGCAACTGGTCCGTGCAATTGCCAAGCCGTACGGTCTTTCTAGTTTCATCTGACACATAGTGGGGGTGACAGGAAAAGGAAAATAAAGACGCCCGGCCAGTAGGGGTGAAGTGACCGGGCGTTGAGGTAGTTAACGCTCCAACGCTCTGCGGAACTCGGTGCGTAGCCAGCGGGGAGAAGTCCTGGCGCACCGCTTGCAACCGTCGGAACGAAGTTGTCCAACACGAATCTCGTTCAGTCTCTGTCCGATAACTATTTCTTGTAGCATGTCTTGCTCCATCCATTCGTTTTCTACAGTTGAAGTATCTCGTAGATAGCCGCAACCGCCATCGAACAAATGTCGCACTTTTCATGGATGCAAATAAGGATGGAACTACGAAAAATGTCGTAGTCGTTCAGGCTGGCAGGAGGCCTTCGGCCTGGTACCGCCTGAAGCCGCTTGCGGTGAGCGTCGCAAGCTCGTCAAACACCGGTTCGTCTACTTTTGTGAAATTGAAACACTGCTTACCGTGCCTGCGTTTTTCAAGTTCTTCTGGCAGATCGTCCAGAAGATCCGGGTAGAGGTAGACCGGCATGAAATAGTAGCTGACATACCGTTTGCGGATCTGAACGGCGGCAAAGAAATCAGCAGGCTTGCGTTCCTCGCCGGTGTCGATCTCAAGGTAGTACGAGTCCGGTTCGTCAGTTTTGACATGGAACCGGTCCGCATACTGGCTCAGGATTCCTTTTAGCTCAGTAAATACCGCTTGAAACCGTTCCTTGCGAGACACGGTATGCTCACCTAGCTCTCTTCGACGGTTTCAGCCATTGACTTCACCGCACGGATAGCCAGCACAGCTGTTGCCGGGTGACCGGTACGTGCATTTCGCATCTTTTCAAGGATTTCAACGGTGAATCCCGCTCGTTGAAGCAGTTTGAGGAAAGCTGCCTCCGGCAACGCACCGCCAATTCAACGGAACCAGTCATCTAGCGTAGCTCGTTCAGCGTCAGGGATATCTTTCGTCAAGACAATTTCGGCGGCTATCACAGTGCCATCCGGCCTGAGGACACGAGCGATCTCGGAGACCAATTTCTCCTTCTCCGGCGAGAGGTTGACAATGCCGTTGAAGATGAGGACATCGATGCTACTGCTGGCGAGCGGGAGATCTTCGACTGGCGACTCAACGATCTCGATATTCGTCAACCTGGCGGCAACCGCGTTTTCCCGCGCCAGCTGTGCCATATCCGAGGAGTAATCAACGCCGGTGACTTTGCCTTGTGGTCCAACCTGACCGGCGGCCAGTAGTGTATCCAGTCCCGCGCCGCAGCCGAGATCAACAACGGTCATACCCGGCTCCAGATCCAGGTAGCCGGGGAGATAGGATATGCCAGCGAATGAATCAACGGCGGCGGGCGGAAGCTGATCGAGCATATCCGCCGGGTACCCGACGGCTTCGGCGAAACCACGGCCAACCGGAAAATTGAAGGTTCCGTCGGGATGCGTGGCAACCTCGCCATAGCGCTGAACGACCAGCGAGCGTAAAGCCTGCGGGGTGAGGTCTGTGATGTTCGGTGTAGTTGTCATATCCTGTTTCCGTACTCTAAGAATACTCTGTCTCTGGATCATAGCATGAGTCAGTAACGAACCACGCACTGTCCAGTCTGGAAGCGGGAACGCAATCCGTCTGTACTGACACGGCTGCAGGGGCGGACTTTGTGTCCGTTATCTCAAAACCTTGTGAGAGAAAATCGGCTAAACACAAGGTCAACTGTTCCAACTTATTCTTGGTAAGTACGACGTTTCATCTGATAGAAATCAACGTCCAGTTTCGTCATTTCGAGCGGAACGAAGTGGAGTCGAGAAATCCGATAGCCACGATCACCGGAGGGTGACAACCGCATCCCAACTAAGCGTTGGGTTGTGTAAGTTGCATAAAAAGGCAGCAGAACGTAGCTCAAGAACACCTTGACGCCACTCGAATTGGTGATTCTCGGATTCCTTCGGCTTCGCTCGGGGCAGGCTCCCCGGCTTCGAAGACTCCGCTCGGGATGACGCCGGCGACCCTGTATTTCTCCAGATATCTTATCCTTACTGATAATGAGTTGGAGTACGTGACACAAGGTTCGCTCCTACCAGGTCTAGCTGGTAAGTCCACGGTTCTCACAATGTGCCGGACACGAAGCGTCAGGGTTGTTCTCCCGCTCTCCATCATGTTTGTCGTGGAACACCACGGAGCGTCGCTTCGTGAGCGCAGGGCGTCGTGTTGAACATCGCACCAGACGTCTTTAGCTCGATGACTCGCAATCAAGGCTGCTGAAGACCGACTCTACCTCGTCAGTAAAGGTGTTCGCTGCATCTTGAATCGACGTAATTGCGCCTGAAATCGATCCCGCACTCGTGACACTGGTCAGTGAATTGATGAGGTTATCGAAAGCGGTACGCAGATCGTCAATTCTTGACTGGGCCACATCACTCCCGGAAGCAACGACAGCATCCCAGGACTCACTGATGTCCGTTCGATCGCTCTGCAGTTGGTCCATTGTCACCGAGGTGGGGTTTGAAAGGGTTGTTCTGAGACCCTCAATAGCAGTTTGCAGCGATTCAAGATCGGAGCAAAACGCGGCGTCAGGATTGTCGTCATCGTCATCACCGCCACAAGCGGCGAGCGCCAGGCTCGAAATCAAGAGCGCGAGGAGCAGAGAGGTAATCAGCTTTGTCTTCATCTGCACGTTTCTTTCTACGATTGCCGGCTACCGGATATGTACAACGAATCTGCCTGCTCGGATTCGGTTCAGGCATCGTAGTTCAGTACCGATACGATACCCCGATTCCGATGAACGGCGAATCCTAACACACGGAAATCCCGCTGACCGCGAGTCTCACAGCAAGGCCGATCGCGTATGCCAGCACTCCTCCAGGATCTAGGGCTGCAGTTCGCCATGCTGCTGCAGCCATTCCATCAGCGGAAGGAGATGATCAACGTGGTGGTGTTCGTATGATCCCTCAAGCACCCGGAACAACGGCCACCCCTCCAACCACGAGTACCGGTCGGGATCGAAGAGATCCGCTTCGGGGGTCGTCTCGCTCAACGCCAGAAACTGCAGGTAGCCCGCCTTCCAGTCTGCATACACATCGACCCAGGGCTTTGCGCTATAGGTTTCAACCATCCAGGCATTGATCTGGTCAACATTGTCTTCTTCAACGGACTCAGGTTCGAGATCCGCTGGCCACAGATCGAACTCTGGCTCACGATCATCCCGCGCCGCTTCCAGCCTGGCGATCGAGAGTTGTTGCCAGCCCCAGAGGTGGGCCATGGTGTCTTTGATCGATAGATCAGCAGGAAGGTCTCTGGCGACAATCTGCTCCTCGCTCAACCCGGCGAGCAACGCTTCCCAGCTATCGAATTCCTCCCGTAGCAATCTGATCATGTTCGCTTTTTCATCCATCGAATCTGACTCCTTAGGGTGTGTTTGAACGCCGACGAACCGATCCGAGTAATTGTCGCTTAGTTTCACACGATTTGCCGCCCTGCAAGTGTATTCAACGCCTGAGAGCTCATTCGATGGTGACAGTTCACCGGGTCCTTGTTCGGACAACACAATAACCAGCGGGGGCCCACGCTGGAGTCCCCGCTGGTGTGAGTTGGAATCGACTGGCTATCTATCGGCCTTGCCGGACCTTCGTCACCGTCAGTCTTACGGGAAATTGAGGAGATCACCATTCGCGGCATCAGTGTTGTCGTTGGTTGAGTCAGCGAAGAACCAGTCTTTGCCATTCCCGCCGAAAAGGTCGTCCACATCGCTGTCGCCAAAGACGGTCGACCCTGGAATGAGCGTCGCATCTCCGTTGAGGCCGCCGGTCGTCACCCCGGTCAGGTTATCAATGCGTTTCTTGAAGCCGCGTTCCGCGGTCCACTCAGCGAGAATCGCGGCCAGCGCGAATTCGTCGTCGTCGTAGCTGGTGGTGCCGTCGATCAGCAGGTCACTGCCGTTTTGACCCAGAAGCTGGTCGCTGCCGTTCCCGCCGATCAGGATGTCACGTTTGTTGCCACTGATCAGCAAGTCGTCCCCGTCGCCGCCATTCAAGATATTCGATCCCTTGTTGACAATGATGGTGTCGTTTCCTGGCCCGCCATCAAGCCAGATGTTGCCTTTGAGCTTGTGGTCACTGACGAGCGTGTCGTCGCCAGCCTGGCCATTGACGACAATACGATTCGCTGGCGCGAAACTACCCAGGGATTGTCCGTTAACAACCACCTCCACATCGTCTGACCCTTTGATGCGCTTAACCTCAATGTTGTCATTGCCGGATGTGCCATCAACAGTCAGCAACGTCTGCCCGGGATTGAGCGGATCCGGACCAGCGATCACCTGCGGCTGATCGGCAGGCGGTGGAGGCAGTTCGTCGATCCCGAGCTGGAGGAATGCGCCGGCAATGACCGCCTGGGAGAGGCCGAAGTCGGAGCTAGCGTTCAAGTTGTTGTTCGGTGTTGGGCAATTCAGCGAAGTCTGGTTGGGGTTGCCAGAGAGCGCTGGCTGGACCTGGCCGGTGAAGGTCACATCGATGGCGACCGTGCCACTGACTTCGATCGGCGTCACAATGACGCCATTGTAGATTGCGTCATAGTTCTGGGACGTGCTGCCAAGATTGAGCGGAATGGAGATCGGCGTCCCGGCATCATTGACATCGACCGTGGCGCTGACGCCAATAGCGGCCAGATCGAAGATCGTCGTCACGCCCGCGCCGTCGTTAGTAAAGCCAGGCACGACGAGTTCGAAACTGACAAGATCGCCCGGTGTCGAAGAGACATCGGCTGTGTAGTGGACGGTGACCTGATTGATGATCGACTCGGAAACGGAAATGATTGGCATGCTCGGATCGCAGGCCGGGTAATCGGTGAACTCTCCCAGGTTCCAGGAAAGGACGAAGTTCGGCTGGTGGCCGGATATGGTGAACGGTCCGATCGTCGTTTCGCTGATGACGATGTCGTCTTCAACGCTGCGCTGCACCCCGCTGAACGTGTAGCCGTCACTGACATCAAGGGTGATAGGAATAGTAGCTCCCGCGGGAATTGTCAGCCCAACGATAGCCAGACTGGCTATCATGCAGGCCAGCGCGATACGTGTGAATCTCATGGTCTTGCCTTCCTTCCGCTACCCGACGCCGGTTGTGCCCGGTCGCCGGAACTCCGCCAGGCCATTACTCGACGGCCTGACGCCGGAGCCAGTGTTCGAGCTGGCTCACCAGCTCTTCGAGCGACCCAGCCGCAAGGCGATCGCCGGACTGGACGTGCTCGATGACGCCGCGCCAGTCAGCGTTCTCCTCCTCTTCCCGCCAGACACGGACGATGAAGGTCGCCCGCCGCTCGCCGGACTGGTCCTGGTTGCTGGCGTCGGAACGCGTGTATGCCGTCATAACCGCAGTCTAAGAAGCGAGAGTAAAATCTGAGTAAAATCGTCTGAGGGGGACAAATGGCGCGGGCGCTTTCAGGAGTGAAGAGCGGGTTCTCCCGATCCTCATCGCCCTGTGCTGTTGGGGAACCTCGGGGTTTCGCCGCGCGAACAGTCGTCAGTAGTTTTGTGAATCGCTCAATTAAATAAAACGGGTGAACACAACGTTCGCTCCCATGGCAACTTCAGGTTGCCTGCAGGTGTGCCCGGGTGTCGGCGATCATGCGAGCGAGAGGTTTAGCGCCAGCGTTTCGGGCGAGGTCTAGCGCTTCGTCGAAAGCGACATCAGGTGACTGCCTGGATGCCAGGGTTGCAGCCTTGATGAACAGAGTAAAGGACAGATCGTAGCGGCTCTCGCTATCACGAAAGAGGCGCTCTGCTTCATCAATGACCTCCGCCGAAAGGTCGAGTTGGTTGCGCCTGGCGAGCGTCTGACCAAGCACGCACAGATTGCGCCCTTCGCTGAGGACAAAACCGCCAGCCCGGGCAACCTCCAGACCATTGCGCGCCGCTTCTTCCGCTGCCTCCACCTCATCAACGGCGAGTAATGCACGCGCAAGCAAGGGATACCCCTCGCGAAGGGCGTGGGCATCGTTGATCCTGATGCCGTTACTGATTCCATATTCGGCATTCACCTTCGCTGTCTCAGGATCGTCCTCCAGCAGGTTGAGTTCGGCAAGGTACAGGTAGGCGTGCCAACCGCGTTGCGGGTTGCCGATCTCGGATGCCCGGGCGACGCCGCTGGCCAGATAACTCCGAGCATCGGGAAACTCTCCAAGCCTGGTAAGCACTTCTCCAAGGCCGACGCTAACATGCATGACGGTGTAGCGCGCATCCAGGGCTACCGCACGCTCCAGCGCCACCTCATAGCTTGCTCTCGCTCGTGATAATTCGCCCAGCTGAGTGAGTGTATTCGCATAGTTGACCAGCCCGACGAGCTCCTGCCGGGGTGCGCCAAGATCGCTCGCCAGGCGGATGACCGTGTCGTGCGCCTCCAATGCCTCCGTTAGCCGGCCGCGGTGAAAGAACACAGCACCGAGCGAATCACGGCTGCGGGCTTCGATTAGCCGATCTCCAATAATGCGCGCTCGCGCATCCACCCAACGGTAGCGTTCTTCTGCCTGGCTGAGACTGCCAAGACGTTGCTGGGCCTGTCCAATCCGCAACACTTGCTCCAGCCGATCGCTTTCGACTCCTGGCAGACTGTCCCACAACGCCAGCGCTCGCTCTCCATGCTCGATGACCAGGTCGTAGTCGCCCCGAAGGATAAAGGCGGCCGTTCTGGCGCTCTCGATGCGGCCCAGCTCTATCCTGATCTCAGGGTTGCCGTTTTCAGGAAGCCTGGCCTCGGCAGTGTCTAGTTCGGAGAGCGCTGCATCGAACCGACCAAGGACATCGCCCAGGACTCGCGCCAGTTTCCGCCTCAGCCGGCTGCGATCCAGTGGCAAATCGGAACCAGCGATCAACGACCGGTATGCAGCTATTGCCTCATCCCAACGCCCGCCTCCCGCCAGCGCATCGGCACGGCGTTCCTGAACGCTGGCAATCTGAGCGGAGACTGCCAGATCAGGTAGCTGCACGGTAAGTTGTTCGAGGACTGTTGCGTAGAGGTCAGCTGCTTCGGCATAGGCATAGTGGCTCAAGGCGTGGTCGCCTGCCAGTTCGCCAGCCTGAGCTAATTCATCCGCAGACGCATCGCCAAGCATTAGATGCCAGAGCACCTGGGCCGCTCCCGGCGCTGGCCGGCTGGCATGATGACGCTGCAACGCTCGCGCTACACGACGGTGCCAGTCCTGGCGTCTACCAGGACTCAGGTCGTCGTAAACTACCCGTTGAATCAGTGAATGCTCGACGATATACCCTCGTCCATCGTCGGTGTTGCGCAGTAGTCGTCGCTCAAGCAAGGTGTCAAGCGCGGTCAATGCATTGTCCATCCGGGTGGCAGTTACCTCGGCCACCAGTGGCGCTCCACACTCGCCGCCAACAACACATACCGCGGTCAGGACGTCCCGCGCCTCCCGGTTGAGCCGCGCCACACGCCCCAGAATCGTTTCACGAACGGTTGAGTTTGGGAATGCGCTTTCCCACTCATCACCGGATGGGGGTATGACCCGCCAGCCACCGTCATCATCGGTGTACAACAGCCCCTGACTGAAGAGTTCACGCAGCGTCTCGACGACAAATAGTGGCTGGCCTCCGGTGGCATCGTAGAGCCGGCGCCCGAATTGGTGGCGTTCCTCTGGATGGCGCAGTCTCACCGCAAGTAGCTCTTCTGTTTCTGCGGGCGTAAGAGGCGTCAGTGTCAATCTGGTGAGCCGATCCGCCCGGCGCGCGACATCAATGAGCTGATTCAGAGCATCTGGCACAGGCTCCGATGATCGCGAAATCGCAATCGTTAACACGCTGGCTGGCAAGCGATGCAATGCATAACTGAGCCAGTGCAGCGTGCTATCGTCGGCCCAGTGAATGTCGTCAAGAATGAACAGCGCTGGTCCCTTCCCGAACACGATCATCATCGCCCGGGTCAAAGCCTCGAATAGCTGGCCTGTCTCCTGTGCCGGTTGCAGGCGACCGGTGGCCAGGCGAAGTTCCGGCCAGATTTCACTCACCTGAGGGAGCAAGTGACTGATCACCGGCGCATAGCGGCTCATGCGCTGGCGATCATTCCTGGAGGTCCACCCTTCAAGCCAGTTCGCCAGCATGCGAGTGAGCGGGGCAAACAGCAGTCGTGTTTCAGTCTCGTAGGCGTACATCCAGAAGACACGTGCTCTGGCCTCTGACCGGTCGGTTTCTGCAAGCTCAATCTGTTCAGCAAAACGTTGTGCCAGACGGGTCTTACCGCTGCCCGGCAGGCCGGTCAGGTAGACGACCCGGCTACCCTCGCTTCCAGTTCGCCTCCAGACACTGGTCAACGCTTGGATCTCAGCTCGCCTGCCAGCAAATGGCGTCTGAAATTCAGCGATGCGGGAGATCCAGGCTTGCGAGGCCGTAGCCGTCGTCGCGAACAGGTCTCCAGCAGCGATCTCATCGCGCAGCGTCACCGTGGCTGTGGATAGTTCGATGCCTAACTCGAGCCGGAACAGTCTGCGGCACTGTTCGTAGGCGGCGATTGCATGTGATCGACGGCCCAACGCCGCCTGGTAGCGCATGAGCTGCCGGTACAGATCTTCACGAAAGGGATCAACCTTCAGGGCACAGTTCACGAGCGTTATCGCCCGGTCCCACTCTCCGTTGCCAGCTCTCAGCTCGCTCAGCCGTTCCAGGTTCTCCAGATAATCGTTCTGAAACCGCTCACGGGAACTAACGAGCCAGTCGTCATACGGATCGTCGGCGAGGTATTCGCCACGATACAACGAGATTGCCTCTTCATACGCCGAGATTGCGGCACTACCGTTGCCGTCTCGCTCGGCAGTTTCGGCGCGTTGCCGGGCGCTCAGGAACAGATCGACATCCAGGGTACAGCCTGTGGCAACGAAACGGTAGCCGCCAGGCTCGGTCCGGATGTAGCGTGAATCCGCCCCGCGCGCGAGTTCCGGTTCAAGCGCCAATCGCATCGTGCGGATGGCCACCCGCAAGCTCTGCCGGGCATTAGCCGGATCGCTGTCCGGCCAGATCAGGTCGACAATTCGTTCGAACGATATGGTTCGGTCTCGCTCATCCAGTAGCAATTTGAGCAGGCTGAGCGTCTGACGTGTTCGGAGATCGGCGGGCAGGATAGGCTCGTCGTTTCTCCAGGCTTCGAACGGGCCGAGCAGGTGGAATCGCAGCATATCGATTCATCTCAGGCAATGGCGAAGGCGGGTCGATCACATTCAGCACGCGCCGCATAACGTATCTACATGGTAATACACAGCAATTTTAGCTGGAATAGTCAGGCAACTGGTGAACTGACCTGGTTCGATGTCAGGAAATCGTTGCGTTCTCCCGGCGAGTGAAACACAACCCGGCCCAGGGAAGGTTAAAGTTCTCGCCAAATTGGACGCCGCCAGTCTTTCCGTGAACCGTGCTAATCCCCCTGGCAGACTGGCACATCTGTGGTCAGATAGCACTGCCCGGCATCAACATCCCAACTGGCGCTGATCTGATATGTTTCCGGATCAAGCAGAGCCAGTTTATCTCCATCCTTGCTTTCAAGCTTCGCCAGCAGCACCGGCTGCCCGTCGAGCGTGCTATAAATGGCAATATCGTAGCCATCCAGCACAGTGACAGGTTCCAGATGCTCCGCGTCATACACCGTCGTCGAATTCGATAGTCCGATGCTCTCGACAAGCACCTGGTCGTTTCCCGGCACAACCGAGATGAGGCTGCTGGCACGATCAACATCATGCTCGGCCAGAATTCGGCCAGTCACCGGATCAATAGCCTGCAACTGATCGACTCCTGCGTCAGAATCAGCATGACGGGTTAGGAGATACAGGCGGCTACCGTCAGCCGACCACGCCAGATCCCGCCAGACACCGTCAGCCGCGCCTTTGGCAGAGGCATCGCTAACAAGCAATCGGGTAAATCTGCTATACCAGGCAGCCCCGGCATGGAGGTCCGATTCATTCACGTCGCCAGTCGCCAGATCGACCCGGAACAGCATCTCCTGATCTGCAGCGACAATGACCAAGGTCCCGCCGTTCGGAGAGAGCGATACGCCAGGCGACCACTCCACCATGTCCCACTCCTGAATCTCCATCGTGCAATCCGATTCACACCAGTAACCACTCAGCAGATCAGTGAAGGTGAACTCATAATTGATCTCAATCGTCTCGGCATCCAGCACAAGCAACCGAGGAGGATCCGGCCGGTTAACACCCGGGCGATCCGCGGCCAATTGCTGTCCGTAAACGACCAGCGTGGCGTCACCGAGCGCGAACTCGATGAATGACGGGCGGAAATCGACTTCACGTTCCGCCAGTGTCTGGAGGGTAACCGTGTCTATCAGCAGTATCCTCGTTGGCGCTGGTTCATTGACTCCTCCCTGGAACGTAAGACTGATGGCAATTCGCTGACCGTCCTGACTGAGACTGAGACCACTAACCCATGAGTCACCCGGAAGGTCTACCTGCCGGGCGGACCAGCCGGGCACATCCACGATATGAAGCACATCTGCAGTTGACCGACAGGCCGTCCCGCCAGAAATCGGCTCGCAGATTCGGTCGTGGGACTCGATTGTGGCTAGCGTGCTCCGGTCAGCAGAGATCGCCTCCCAAACAAATCCGGGAACCGGTTCATACCCCGGCACGGCTTCGCCTGTTGAAGAGTTAACTGGCTGAACAACAAGACTCACCTCAGAAATCGGCCGACCCAATAATATGCTATCCGCCAGAGCCGGATCCGAGAACGCCACCGGCTCAACGGCAGGCGCAGCGCCCGACACGACCCCTGCCGAATCGCCACTGGGGCGGTATCCACCAAACACAACCACGAGGATCAGTGTGACAGCCGCCGCGGCAGCGATCCCGCCTGCCAGCAGGCCTATCTCACGCCAGCGGGAGCGCACCGGCTCATCATCAGCCGAGAACACGGTTAATGAAGGGGCAGCGTCTGGCCCGGTCCAGGGACTGCTCAATACGCCATGATTGTTGGGGTTCGGCTTGGGTGTGAGCGCCTGATCGGACCGGATCCGCTCCAGCGCCGACTGAACGCCGTCGCGCATCGGCGGGTACGAGAGCTGCTGGCCGGTATGGTTGAGCAGCTGTTCGAATTGTTCATCGTTCATATCAGACCGATTCGCGGTCATTGGCAGGCCTCCTCCAGGTTGCGGATTCCGTGAAATCCGTCTCGCCTTCGTCGGTAACTCGTTCGCGTAGTTTTCGGGTCGCGCGGCTCAGCCGGGAGCGGATGGTGCCATCTGGTTCATCGAGCATTGCCGCGATCTCAGTGGTAGACAGGTCGAAAAAGTAGCGCAGCTTCAGAACGATCTCGTCAGCCTCCGGGAGTTGCTCGATCTCGTAGAGGAGACGCTGCATGAGCTGGCGATCCAGGACCGTCGTTTCAGGTGACGGATCACCTGATTCCTCACCGCCGACCGCTTCAGCCAGCCGCAACTGCAGTCGCTGGCGCTGTCCTGCTACCCGGCGGCGGGTGCGCGCTTCATTGGCAACGATCTTCAGCAACCAGGGGCGGAACGGACGGTTGGCATCGAACCTGGCCAGCGCTTGCCAGGCTTTGACGAACCCTTCCTGAACGGCGTCCTCGGCATCGCCGGTCTGCCCGGTGATGAGATAGGCCAGCCGCTGGGCATCAGGTTGGTGGATGCCCAACAGCGCTCCAAAGGCATCGAGATCGCCCCCTTTTGCCATTCGGATGAGCGCCTGTTCTTCCATGCCGTCCGGCATCGCCGCTTATGTCCCTCTACGTTGCTGACACCTGCCTGTCTACTATGTACTATGCGTCCCGGACTGAAAACGTTGCAATCCGGGGCTTGGAACCTCTATTCACTGGCAAACCGAAAACGGAGACCCCCGAAGGAGTCTCCGCTGGTGGAAGAGAGTGGGAAGCGGTTAGTCAGCAATGGCAGGTTCGGGCATCGGAACCGAAATCTCCTCGGTGACTTCCGGCTTGCCTTCGACGTTGATCTTCGGCAGCCACTCGAGCCAGTGGGGGAAGTACCAGTTGCGATCGCCGAGCAGTTCCATCGCGCTGGGAACCAGCACCGACCGGACAACGGTTGCATCAAGAACGACCGCGGCGGCCAGCCCGAAGCCCATCTGCTGGAACGGGGCCAGATCGCCGAGGGCAAACCCGCCAAAGACACCGACCATGATCAGCGCCGCGCCGGTGATCAGCCGTCCGGTCGTCCGCAGCCCGTCAGCCACCGACTTCTCGTTGTTGCGGGTGATGTCGAACCGTTCCTTGATCCGGCTCAGCAGGAAGATGTGGTAGTCCATCGACAGGCCGAAGAGCACCGCGAAGAGGAAGAGCGGGATCCAGTTGTCGATACTATCGACGGTCTGGAAACCGAACAGGCTCGCGCCAACACCATGCTGAAAGACCAGGGTGACTAGACCGTAGGCGGCGAAGACCGAGAGCAGGTTCATGATGATGGCCTTGACCGGGATTACCAGCGATCGGAACGCCAGCAGGAGCAGGAAGAAGGTGATCGTCAGGACGATGGCGAAGACGATTGGCAGATAGACCCTCACCAGATTCGTGCTGTCGATCGTCCAGGCGGTATCACCGGTAACCAGCGCTTCTGCATCCACACCGGCAAAAGCGGCCGGAATGTAGTTGTTGCGAAGCCGTTTGACTGCGTCGACCGAAGCGCTGCTCTGGGCATCGTCGGCCAGCGGGATGTCGATCCGGGCAATGTTGCCGCTCGGTCCAGCTTCAACGACCGGTGTACCGAAGGCAGTGTCAGCTTCGATATCAGCAACCAGTGCTTGCATCGCCTCCTGAACCTCGGCGGAGTTGACATCAGCTGCGTCGACAACAACCGTGGCCGGCTGCAGGTCTTCAGCCAGGAACTCCTGCTTGAAGATCGTGTACGCCTTCGCGCTCTCGCTTCCGGCTGGCAGCGATTCGATGCCGGACTGTCCGAGGCTCATCGTCAAGGCAACCAGCCCCAGACCGATCAGCAACCCGGCGGAAAGCACGACGCTGGCGATCGGGTGTCCCATGACCAGGCGCGTCGTCCGGTTCCAGAACCCGCCTTTGCGCTGAGACTGCTGGCTGCTGGTGACCGGGTTGTAGCCGATCACCGGTAAGCGGCCTTTATTGATCCAGTCGCCGAGCAGGCTCAAAACGGCCGGCAGCAATGTCAGGGTCATCGCCATCGAGACCAGAACCACCAGGATCGCGCCAAGGCCGAGACTGAAGAAGGTGGCATCCGGGATAATCAGCAGGCCAATCAACGCGGTAACGACGGTCAAGCCGCTGAAGGTAACCGCTTTGCTCGACGTGTCGCCAGCGCGGATGATGGCCGAGAGCTTGTCGTGGCCGGTCTCCCGTTCTTCACGGTAGCGAGCGACGATAAAGAGGACATAGTCGATGCCGACCGCCAGGCCGATCATCGTGATCATGTTGACGATAAAGAAGGACAGATCAGTGAACTGGCCGATGATCGCGCTCAGCCCCATCGTGATGATAATGGCGACGATGGCCATAATTAGCGGCAGGCCAGCGGCCACCAGCGCGCCGAAGACGACCAGCAGGACGACCATGGCGATCGCCAGGCCGATCATCTCGCCTTTCACCAGCGTGTTCTCAGCAGCCTCATCGAAGGCGGCGTTGACGCTGGCGAACCCGAGTGTGGTTACCTCAAAGCCTTCAGCCGGTGTCTGCTCTTCTTCGATGACTGCCAGAAATGCAGTCGAATTCTCCACCGCATCGTCAGGATCGCCAGCGAATGACGCCTGGATAATCGTTTTGTGCCGGTCCGGCGAGACCATCTGCTCGACACCGGTCTCATAGTAGGTAGCTGTTGATTCGATCTCCTCGACAGCAGCTATATCCGCCGCCAGCTGCTGGACAACGACCTGAAATTCCGGGTCGTCGACGGTATAGCGTTCTGACTGGACAATCACATTCTCTTCGGCGGCCGGTTCAACGCCGTTGTTGAACCGCTCTAGGATCAGCTCATCTGCCCGTTCCGATTCGAAATCGGTGCGGCTCTCACTGTTCTGGGTCAGTCCGCTGCCGAGCAGCGTGACGACTGCCCCGATGCCGAGCATCAGGATAACGATCCAGGTTGCCAGCGTTACCCACGGGTGGCGAGCTGTCTTACTCGCGATCTTGCCGGTAAGGCTCTGTGGCTTCGTTGCCATTGTTACTCCCATTTCCTCTCTGAAAATCCACCGGAGCATCGTTGCTCCATACCGTTATTCTGGACCTCAACTACTCAGCCAGCATCACACGGAAGTTGATTTCCGAGTTGATTTTTCAAAGTTGAGGACAACTCAACCCCTGTCAACCGGTGCCCTGTATGGCCAGCCCGGATTGCGGCAGGTCAACCCCGTCCGCCAGCGCTGGCATTTCTGGATCAGGTTCGTCGCTGTTCTCAGGCGGCACACCGGGTTCACTGTTCCTGTGCCGGTGATCGCCAAGCATTAGCATTGCGAAGTGCTTCCAGCCAAATGCCAGTCCGTTGACAAACAGGATCGTCAGCGGCAGAACGACAACGAGGCCAATCACGGCGGCAACCAGGGCTTCATTAAAGGTATCTATCGTAAAAGCGAAATTGTCGCCATTGGCAATCCGAATATCCCAGTGCTGGTAAGTAAATGGGGAAACGATCAATGCCCCGCTAAACGAGAGCACGACAAACGCAGCCATGCCGAACGGGAACTTGAGAAACAGGTAGATCAAACTCGTCCAGGCTACCGGGTTCTTGACATGGGCAACGAGTTTCCCCGTAGCAGTCAACCCGTCCAGCGAATCACTCCGCATCGGCTTTACCTTCGCGCCAAGCAGGTGAATCGCCTGCAACCGTTCGAACGCCGCCAGATACCACCAGACTGCGGCCATCAGTACCAGCACGACTAACCCCCAGAGAATGATTGCCAGGCCGAACCCGATCGACAGTCCGGTCACCAGGATCACAAAGTAGGCAATGCCGAGCGGGAACGAGAGCAGCAGATAGAGCATATTGAGCAGCGTCTGCTTCAAAAACCGCGACACAACTCGTATGGACATCGTCGTCCTTCCTTATCTTATATGGGCGACATCATCTTATATGGGCTACATCGCCCGTCAAACGCCAGCTCAACCGGCGACCAGCCTCTAGAGGTATGTCATTCCGAGCGGAGTCTTCGAAGTCGAAGAACCCGATGGACAAGTTTATGGAGATAAACGCAAACAATACCAATGCTCTGCTTATGTCTCTGATCGACATGGTCCCGCATCGTTTATCGTTGGGTTCCTCCACTCCGCTGCGCTCCGGTCGGAATGACACAATTGCGCCACGCCCGTTCGATCAACGATATGCAATAGCAATGAGCCAGCACATCACACGATCGTTGATTTTCGGTTGATTTCGGGTTGAGTGGCCCGTTTCGCAAACGATACCCTGGTTGACTCATGCTAAGATGCAACTGCATCGGGTATTCAAACACCTTGATCCAGGGATCGACTGGGGCTGCACGCGCCAGCTTCGATCCGGAGACGCGAGTCTGCTCGTCGAGCATCAAATAGAAAGGAAGACGAATTGGCAGCATATCTCATCGTTAGCTATGACATCACAGACCCTGAAAAGTTTGAACCGTATGTGCCGGGGGTGCTCCCTCTCCTGCAGAAACACGGCGCGGAAATTCTTGTCGGAGATTTCGGGGCCACGGCGCTCGAAGGGGAATGCCCGGGCGTGAACGTAGTGATTCGCTTCGATTCTGAAGAGAATGCCCGTGCCTTTTATAACGACCCGGAATACCAACCTGTCAGGCAGATCCGACTTGATTCAACTGAAAACGGGACGGTTGTACTGGCTCAGGAGTTTGAGCTGCCATCAGAGTAGCCTACCCGTCGCTCAATAGACCGATCTCATTGGCCCGCATCACCGCCTGGGTGCGATTGTTCACCTCGAGCTTGCGGTAGATATTGTGGGTGTGCCGCTTGATCGTGCCTTCAGTGACGAACATAACGTCGGCGATCTCCTGGTTGGAGAGCCCATCTGCCAGCAACATGAGCACTTCAGTCTCCCGTGGCGTTAGTGATTCAACGCCGTCAGGGAGTTTAACCGTCGCAATCGGGGACTCGACCGGTTCCGGCTGCGGGTTGACCGGGATACTGATTGGTGCCGGCACAGGGTCAACGATCGTTGAGGCTGCTGGTTCTGAGGACTCAACTTGATCGTCGGTCTCGTCAGCGGCAACCGGCACGGAAATTGGCGTGGGTCCGTCCGGTGGCGCGACCGGTTCGGTCACCATCACGGAATCACCGGTTGCTTGCTGCGACCGTGTTTCGGGAGAGGTCAGCGCCCAACGAGCAAAGAGTTGCCAGACGGCGGCCGACCCGTTGATCAGGAAAAATGCGGCGGCCAGGGTGATCACCGAAAGTCCGAGGAAGAAGACCAGCTGAAACACAGGGCTGGTAAGCCCATCGAACAGGAACGTGATCGACCAGACGAAGGCGGCGATCGAAAAACCAAGTGCGAGTGTGGCGAACGGGAATTTGAAGAACAGGTAGATCAGACTGGTCCAGGTCAGTGGGCTCTTCAGGTGATTCCAGAACCGCCTGGTGATCGTCCGGCCGACTGGTGTTGGCCGGGTCATCGGCGGAATGCCAGCGCCGAGCAACCGATTGGTGAGATTGCGGTCAAAGCGGGCCAGCACCCACCAGAGACCGATCGTCGCCAGCAGCACCGGCACCCCGATCCAGACGATGACGAGCGCCAGCCCGACGACAATCATCGTAAACAGGATGACAAAATAGAACAGGCCGAGCGGAAACGAGAGGAGCAGGTAGGCCAGGTTGCGTAGTGTTCGACCGGCGATGCGTTTCAGAGTCGGTTTATCGAGTGTCATCTCATTACCAGCACTGCCCGTCAACGGGCGCGTTCTAACGGCTACCAGAGTACCATGCCAGTTCTGGCAGATGCTGGAGACAGTATATGGCCAGGCGGTATCGCTACCGGCCTGGCCATATGTCGGCAGATCAATTCGCTACATCGCTACCAGCGTCGCCTGCTACTGCCACTGTCGGAGTCCGGCTGAGCATCCGAACAGCCAATCACCGCTTTGATCCGGTTTGCATCGGCTATCATCTGTTGCGCCTGAGCCGCCGTCAGACCCTTGCCAACCTGCGACTGTACCTGGTTCGCGAACGCAGTCAGGTTCGTGCAAGCCAGCTCATGATTCCCAAACTGGAGCCCGATACCCACAAACCCGAGTTTGAACCCCAGACTGATCTTTACTTGCCGATGTATCAGTGGCGGCGTTGTATCTTCGACCTAGAATTGCCAGGTGACGTCGTGTCATCGGCGCTCGTCGGAACACTCCCGAATGCGAGCGTCAGCGCCGTCACCATGAGGACAAGAAAAGAACTGGACTAACGTAGAGGTCCCACAGCTTCTCCTTCGCAAAAGTGTGCCGGACAGCACGTTGCACCACACGTTATTTATGTAGCATCTTGCATAGCATACCTGAAGATGATTTATCGTGACCGAGTTTTTTCCTCAATCACCCGGGTTGCAGCGGCGCTACCTGCCCATCTGACGGGGATCCATCAGCCGGCGCAGTCCGTGGCCGAGCAGCAGGAAGCAGGCGACGGTGATGACGATGGCAAAACCAGGCGCAAGCACCGTCCAGGAGGCGAACTCCATGAACTGGCGATTCTGACTCAGCATCGACCCCCAGGAGGCGTTGGGCGGGGGCGGTCCCATGCCGAGGAAACTGAGCGCTGTCTCAATCAGGATGACCTGACCGAGCGCCAGGCTCACATCGACGATGACCGGTGCTGACGTGTTCGGCACGACGTGCCGGCTGATGATTCTATAATCCTTCGCTCCCGATGCCCGAGCGGCTTCGACGAAGTCACGCGTTTTCACACTCAAGGTTGGAGCGCGAATGATACGCGCCATCCGCGGCGCAAAGAGAATGCCGATCGTTAGGATCAGGTTCCGAATGTTCGGTCCGAGAATGCTGACGATGACGAGCGCCAGTAGAACGCCTGGAAAGGCGAAAAAGATGTCGAGAATCCGCATGATCACCTGGTCGATCCGACCGCCAAAATACCCGGCCGGAACGCCAAGCAGCATGCCGACGACCAGCGCCAGAATCACCGACGGCACGGCAACGGTCAGCGAGACCCGCCCACCATAGAGCACCCGGGAAAAGACATCCCGGCCGATCGAATCGGTCCCGGCGATATACCCGGATTGTGGTGGGGCAAGCGAACCGGCAGTGGTCAGCGAATTGGGATCGTGCGGGGCGATCCACGGGGCAAATATCGTAACGAACAGAATAATTACCAGCAGGGTTAACCCGATGACCAGTTCCGGATTTAACCGGCGGCGTAGCCGCACCCAGAATGGTTTTCGGGTAGCGAGATGTTGCTCGAACGCCTGAGGACCGGGTTGCGCGGAGGTCTGCAGTGCGTCGGTCTGTGCCATGGCGCGCTAACCCACCCGAATGCGTGGATCAAAGAACGCGTAGGCAAGGTCGGCGAGGAGATTTGAGAGCACGACCATCGTCGCGATCACCAGGACAATACCCTGCATCAGCGGGTAATCTCGCAGGTTGATCGCGCTAAAGGCCAGCCGGCCGAGCCCCGGCATGGCGAAGATCGTCTCAATAATGATGACACCGCCCAGCAGGAAGGCCATCTGAAGTCCGGTGACCGTGGTAATGGGAATCAGCGCGTTGCGCAGGATGTGGCCGGTCACTACTTTTCGTTCAGACAGCCCCTTGGCCCTGGCCACCGACACATGCTCCATATTCATCGTCTCGGTAACAGACGACCAGGTATTCTCGGCGATGATCGCGGCCAGACCGGTGCCAAGAGCTATCACCGGGTAGATCATCCCCAGCAGGTGGGTTTTCGGATCCTCCCGGAACCCGACATACTGCAGCGTCGGAATGAAATCGATATAGCGGCCTCCGTAGAGGATGAGCAGCATGCCGATGAAGAAGCTCGGCACAGCCACCCCGAGCAGGATAAAGAAACGCCCGAAGACGCTCCAGATACCCTGTTTGACGGCAGCCAGCGTGCCGAGAATCCCGCCGACAATAAGCCCGTAGATAACTGATAGCACCGCAAGCTCAATCGTGAGCGGGAGGCGGCGCAGGATCTCATCACGAACCGGGACATTCAACCGCAGGGAGTCTCCGAAATCGCCCTGCAGCGCGGCCCCCAACCATTTCAGGTACTGGATGGGGACCGGCTGATCGAGGCCGTACTTCTGGCGGATAGCCTCCAGCGCTTCTGGATTGTCCATATTGTCGACACCCAGCAACGCAACCGCGAGATCACCCGGGATGAGGTGCATAGCGCCGAAGGTCAGGATCGAGATCCCGAGCAAAATCGGCACCAGCATAATCAAGCGGCGGAGAACTATCTGCCCCATTGCTTACTGATCCAACCAGGTCTTCCGGACAGAGATCCGGGCGTTGGACGCCATGACGTCATAGCCTTTGACGTAGTTCCAGAGCAACTCCCAGCGCAGCGGGTAGGTATAGGGAACAATCGTATAAACCTGCTCCAGCACCAGCGTTTCAATCTGTTTGTAGATCTCGACTCGCTCATCCGGGTCGGTGGTGGCAAGTCCCTCGTCGATCAAGGCATCCAGCTCTGGATCATTGATCTCCATGGCCTGGCCGATCTGATTCGTCGAGTGGAATCTAGCGACCTCAGAGCTGGGATCTGGCTGCCAGACGCCGCCAATCATGATCATCTCGTAATCGCCAGCGATGTACTCATCGATAATCGCGCCGACTTCCATCGGGTTGATCGTCACATCGATGTTGGCCTCAGCCCACTGCTCCTTCATAATCTGGGCGCACTGGACATCGAGCTGGTTGGCGGCGACGACCTTGAACTCCGGCACGACGATCTCGTCATATCCGGCTTCTTCTAGTAGCGCGATAGCCCCGGGAATGTCCTGTGTGTAGTACGGCAAGTCGGAGCCGTCGCCAACGTAGCCGCCAAGCTGTGAGGGTGGCAGGAACGTGCCGACCGAGCCGTAGCCGCCAAGCACTGCGTCGACGATCGCCTGGCGATCCAGCGCCAGGCTGAAGGCGCGACGAACCCGCACATCATTAAACGGCGGCAGGGTCAGTTTCCAGAGGATCGGAATGTAGCGACTGCTCACGCCCGGCACCGACTCGAGGCCATCAGTGGTGTCGGCAACGTTCGCGGCAACTTTGGGATCTTTCAACCAGGCCATCTGCACGGACTCAGAGCGCAGACCGGCTGAAATCGAGGTATCGTCGGCCAGCAACCGGAACGTCACCCCGTCAAGATAGGGCAGGTTTTCTTCGTAGTAACTGTCATACTTCTCCAGCACGACCTGCTGGTCGAGATCATGCTGCACGAAGACAAATGGCCCGGTGCCGGGCGCATCAGCGTTGAGCTCCTCATCCGTTGATCCGTCTGGCACGATTGCCCCGGTCGGGATCGTGGCCAGGAAGCGCAGCAACGGCGCGATCGGGCTGGACAGGTTGAACTGAACGGTTGTCGCGTCCGGCGCATCGATCGACTCGATATCCTCGTAGGTCGACGCTCGCGGGCTGGCGACGTCAGGATCCTGAATGCGTTCGAAAGTGTACTGCACGTCGGCGGATGAGAACTCCTGGCCATTGTGGAACGTGACACCTTCGAGCAGGGTAAAGACGTAGGTCAGACCGTCGTCGGACACTTCCCAGCTGGGGGACAAATCGGGTTCGAGCTGCATATCAGGCGACCAGCGCAGCAGGCCGGTGAAGATTAATTCCTGAATATTGGTCGAAGCCCAGGCGCTGGAGATCGTCGGGTCCATATCCTGGGGTCCGAAATCCTGACCAATAAACAACGTTCCACCAGCGATTGGTTCGCCTTCATCAGACGCGGCTTCAGTGGCCATGCCTTCGACTTCAGTGGCATCTTCAGTAGCAGCTTCTTCAACAGTGGCGTCCGCCTCTTCAGTTTCACCAGCTTCTTCAGTGGCATCGCCTCCGGCCTCCGTGGCCATCTCGGTGGCGTCGCCTTCAGCCGCGGTGGCATCCTGACCACTGCCGGCCTCTTCGGTTGCGGTTGGCTCGTCGTCATCATCATCGCCGCCACAGGCGGCCAGCAACCCGAACGCCGCCAGACCAGCGGTGCCAAGCAACATCTGCCGGCGACTGAATGCGGTTTTGAGCTTATCTTCCACTCTAATCCTCCATAATATGATCAAAAATGATGTCCGGCGCGAAATTGCGCTGTAGCTACCCGATCTCCTGATCAAGCACGAAGCAGTCTGCTGACAGATTCATCCAGTTTGACGTACTCCTTCCTCGGTAAACGCTCACACCTTTCCGTTTGGACTCGCCTTCAGTTCACCCCGCGAGTCTGAGAACGTTCCTCGTTCATCGCTGAAAGCGTAAGCGGCCAGACCCCCCCGATAGATTCAGTGATTTCAGCCGCCGCGTTTCGCACGGCCTGGGAAACCAGCCAGGCACGGTCGTCCCGCAGGCGGCTCTCGGGGCTTGATACGCTGATGGCGGCAACGACATTACCTTGATGATCGAAGATCGGCGAACCAAAACAGCGCGCGCCGAGCTCGTTCTCACCCCTGTCTTCAGCAATAGCCGTTTTACGGATCTCAGCCAGCTCAGCCAGGAGCAACTGCGGGTTGGTAATCGTCCGATCTGTCAGGCGACGCAGACCGGAGTTAAGAATGCGTTCGAGTTCGGTATTTGGGAGAAAGCTGAGAATCGCTTTGCCGAGCGCGGTGGAATGGATGTCGTCGGTCGAGCCAATCTGAGCCGCCATACGCAGACCCTGATCGCTCTCAATCATGTCGACGTAGCTTATACGCCCATCCGCCTGAACGCCCAGGTTGACGGTTTCATTGAAACGAGTATGGAGCGCCTCCAGGACAGGGCGGGCCGAGGTGCGAATATTCGACGCGCGCTGAGCCCGATGACCCAGCCAGATCAGACGCCCGCCGAGAACATAGTTCCCGCTCGCATGATCACGCTGAACGTAGCGGCGCTGCTCCAGGTTCACCAGCAACCGGAACACAGCGGACCTGGTCGCGCCGATCTCCCTCGCGATCTCGCTGGCGCCCATTGGCGTGTCCGATTCAGCAAGCGCCTCCAGCACGTCCATGGCGCGATCGACGACCTGAATCCGGTAATCGTTCGACGACATCAGGATCCCGTTCCCCGGCCAGATGCCAGCCTGGACGCAACATCGTCCATGACGCCCAGTGCCTCCGACAGCTGAAGCTGAGAGTGCGACAGCGAAATACCACTGTGACCCGGCGCTCCGGAACGGTTGTAAGCATGGAAGTAGACACCGCGCTCCAGGCATCCGATGACAAACTCACGGTTCATCTCATGATCATGATTCAACGCATCGGTGTAGGTGCGGACTGGTTCGGTCCGCCCGAAATACATGCCAAAACGGCCACCCAACCCCTGGACGACGACGGGCAACTGGTGGCGGTCGAAGACACGCTGCATATCACGGTAAAAGGTCTCGCTCGTCTCAAGCAGGCCATCGTAAATGCCCGGCTGCCGCAGTTGTTCGAGCGTCGCCAGCGACGCCAGCACGCTCAGCAGGTGACCGGAATAGGTGCCGCTGTGAGCGACCGGGCCAGTTGGCGCAAGCTCTTCCATGATATCGGCCCGGCCGGTCAGCGCCGAGAGCGGCATGCCGTTCGCCAGCGCCTTGGCCCAGGTGCTGAGATCCGGGGTTACCCCGTAGTAGGCGGACGCGCCGCCAAGGTCCATCCGGAATCCAGAGAGCACCTCATCGAAGATCAGGACGATGCCTTCGGCCTCCGATTGCGTTCGTAGATGTTCGAGAAATCCAGGTTCGGGGAGAATGCAGCCAGCGTTGTAGTGCACTGGTTCGGCGATGATCGCGGCAATCTGGCCCTGGTTGTCTTCAAGAGCGGCATCAAAGGCTGGCACATTGTTAAATGGAACGATCACGACATCTTCAGCGCCGGATGCAGGCACACCACCCGACGACGGAACTACTGCCGCGCCGTCCGACCGGTAGAGAAAGGTGTCGGTCAGGCCATGAAAATGGCCTTCGAATTTGAGAATTTTTGTCCGGCCAGTGACATGCCGGGCAAGCCGGACGGCCACGCTGGTCACTTCTGAACCAGTGCTCGCGAAGCGGACCCGCTCCGCGCCGGGAATGATCTCGGTCAGTGTTCGCGCGAGCTGTTCATGAAAAGGCGTCTCGGCAGCGGCGATCGTGCCCATCATCAAGCCTTCGGCGATAGCCTGCCGGGCTTCCGCATTGCCATGCCCCAGCAAGGTCGCGCCATTCGACATGTTGAAGTCAATGTACTGGTGTCCATCGATATCCGTGACCACCGCGCCATCGCCTCGGGCGAGGTAGAGCGGGCGGTTGAGGTAGGGGTGCAGCCGCATCGATGCGGAGACCCCGCCAGCAAGCACAGTTTGCGCGTTGCTGGCTAACTCCTCGGGCGTCATAGCCTGAGGTAACTGCATCGGCACGCACCTTTCCGGATAGGCAGAAGTTCTTAACTGTTCACTGTGTGAAACACAAAATCATTCACTAGATAGTAGCAGATCGACTCACCCTCGTCAATTACCGATATTCTACCGACATTGCGAATTTTTGCACGAATACTTGCGGCTCCCTTGACAGGATCAGATGAGCTTTATACTATGAACATATACAAAGTGAATATGTGTTTCACTCTGTGAACAGTCTCGATCTCGCGAAACTTCACCGCTGAACGAGACTGAGGGATCGCAAGAGGTTTTCAGACGTTTCGCCGGGTTCGCGGCCTGCTCTGGATAGGCGGTTGGCATCCCGGGTACGTACTCGATGAAAGGGGCCATGACCGTGAAACGAATTGCTGTCTCACTGTTCTTCCATGAAACCAACACCTTCGCCCTGGAGGAAAATACCGAACCGGACGCCGCCTGCTACCAGGGCCAGGCCATGCTCGACCACACGCACCCGAAGAATTTCGTCGGTGGTTTCATCGAAGCCGCCAGCCGTGACGACATCGAGATCGTGCCGATCGCCGACATCTGGTACTCCCATGGCGGGCTGATCAGCGCCGGGATGTTCGAATACTATCGAGATATGATCGTTGACGGCCTGCGTGAAGCTGCGCCGCTGGATGGCGTCTTCTTCGCGCTCCATGGCGCGATGGCCGCCGCCGATCCCTACACCGACGCCGAAGGCAATTTGCTGCTGGCAGCTCGCGAAGCGGTCGGCGAGGGTGTGCCCTTCGTCGCTACTTACGACTTCCACGGCATCATGACCCACGACGAGGTCGCCCAGCTATCAGGCGCGTTCCCGAACAACTCCAACCCGCACATCGACAGCTATGAGTGCGGATTGGAAGCGGGAGAGACCATGCTCCGGATCCTCGACGGCGAAATCCAGCCGGTCACCAAACTGGTCCACGTGCCGATCATCGGTCCCAACATCGGCCAGAGCACCTGGTCTCACGATCCCGACGAAGAGGAGATGCTGCCCCTCTACCAGCTCAACCTGATCAGGGAAGCGGTCGAGGATACCCCCGGCGTCATTGACGTCACGATTCTCGGTGGTTATGGCTATGCCGATACGCCGGAGACCAGCATGTCCGTGGTTGTGACGACCGACAACGACCCCGAGCTGGCCGAGAAGCTGGCCAACGAGATGGCGGAACGGGTCTGGCAACGGCGGCACGACATCCTCACTGTCCGGCCAATTTACCCGGTCGATGAAGGCGTCAAACTGGCGATTGAGAGCAACGAAGAAAAGCCAGTCGTCCTCGTCGATCTCGGCGACGATCCAGGCAGTTCAACACCATCCGACAGCCCGGCTGTCCTGGAGAGCCTGATCCGGCAAGGCGCGCACGACTGTGTCGTCATCATCCGTGACCCGAACGTCGTCGATGCCGCAATCGAAGCTGGCGTCGGCGCAACCCTGGAGATGGAAGTCGGCGCGGCGATTGATCAGCGTTTCTACGAGCCGATTATGATCAAGGGCAAAGTCAAGACCATTGACGATGGCGACTACATGATCTGCGGTCCGACCCACGGCGGTTGGGGAAAAGAAGTCAACCGGGAAGCCTGGCGGGAAGCCCACACCGGTTTGCGAGCGGTTCTCCGGCTTGACAACAAAATCGATGTGATCTTCACCAGGCGACAGACCCGCAACGACCGCGACTTTATGAAGAGCGCCGGGATCATCCTTGAGGAGAAGAAGATCATCGCCGTGAAGTCCAACCAGGCTCACCGGGCCTCGCTGCGACCAATCGTCTCGAAAATCATCGAACTGGAGTCGCCTGGCGCGAGCACGGTGGACTACGAATCGCTACCGTTCCGCCACTGGCCACGCCCGCTCTGGCCGGTCGACCAGGATTTCGAGTGGTCGGCGACCGACTGACGCTAGCGGCCTGGTCGAGACAGGCAACCAGCACGGGCGCGTTATTCACACAGCGCGCCCGCTCCACCTGAATCTCGCCTGCCGACCGAAAGGAACGTGATCTTGAAACGTATTGCCATCGCATCATTCTTTCATGAGACGAACACCTTCGCGCTGGAGCAGAACACTGAACCGGACGCCACGCTGCAGCTGGCGCAGGAGATGATCGACCTGGCTCATCCGAAGAATTTCGTCGGCGGTTTCCTGGAGGGCATTGAACGAGATGACATCGAAATCATCCCGATTGCTCACATCAGGTATTACCACGGCGGGCTGATCAGCGCCGAGATGTTCGAGCATTACCGGGACATCATCGTCAATGGCCTGCGCGACGCAACGCCGCTGGATGGCGTCTACTTCGCGCTCCATGGCGCGATGGCCGCCGCCGATCCCTACACCGACGCCGAAGGTAATTTGCTGCTGGCAGCCCGCGAAGCGGTCGGCGAAGGAGTGCCGTTCATCGCCACCTACGACTTCCACGGCATCATGACTCACGATGAGGTCGGCCAGCTTGCCGCTGCCTTCCCACACAACGAAAACCCGCACATTGACGGATATGAGCGCGGCCTGGAGGCTGCGGCCTGCATGCTCGGCATTCTCGACGGCGAGATTCAGCCGGTGACGAAACTGGTCCACGTGCCGATCATCGGTCCCAACATCGGCCAGAGCACCTGGTCTCACGATCCCGACGAAGAGGAGATGCTGCCCCTCTACCAGCTCAACCTGATCAGGGAAGCGGTCGAGGATACCCCCGGCGTCATTGACGTCACGATTCTCGGTGGTTATGGCTATGCCGATACGCCGGAGACCAGCATGTCCGTGGTTGTGACGACCGACAACGACCCCGAGCTGGCCGAGAAGCTGGCCAACGAGATGGCGGAACGGGTCTGGCAACGGCGGCACGACATCCTCACTGTCCGGCCAATTTACCCGGTCGATGAAGGCGTCAAACTGGCGATTGAGAGCAACGAAGAAAAGCCAGTCGTCCTCGTCGATCTCGGCGACGATCCAGGCAGTTCAACACCATCCGACAGCCCGGCTGTCCTGGAGAGCCTGATCCGGCAAGGCGCGCACGACTGTGTCGTCATCATCCGTGACCCGAACGTCGTCGATGCCGCCATCGAAGCCGGCGTCGGCGCAACTCTTGAGATGGAGGTCGGCGCAGCCATCGACCAGCGCTTTTACCAACCACTCCTTATTAAAGGAAGGGTCAAGACCATTGACGATGGCGACTACATGGTCTGCGGGCCGACTCATGCCGGCTGGGGCAGGGATGTCACCCGGGAAGCCTGGCGAGAAGAGCACGCCGGTCTGCGAGCGGTCCTCCGGCTGGACAACAAAATCGATGTGATCTTCACCCGGGAACGCACCCGCAACGATCGTGACTTTATGAAGAGCGCCGGGATCATTCTTGAGGAGAAGAAGATCATCGCCGTGAAGTCAAACCAGGCTCACCGGGCTTCGTTGCGACCAATCGTCTCCAAGATCATTGAGCTGAATACGCCGGGCGCGAGCATGGTCGACTATGAGGCTCTGCCCTTCCGGCATATGCAACGTCCGCTCTGGCCCATCGACCAGGATTTCGAGTGGTCGGCAGATCAGGCAGGCGCAAACACGTAAACGACGTTCTCCCTCTTGACAGGCACATGCCCTGGCTCTCACCCCCTCGGAGCCGCAGGCATGTGCCTGTTTCTTCGTCAGCCAGGCACGAGTTTCTGGCAGGCCATCTACGTCCCGATTTCATCCCCCGTCATGCTATAGTCTTCACAATCGAATCACACCAGAGACAGACAGGATCACCATGCCGATCCAGCGGCAGCCGCTGGCGCTGATCGCCGCCCACCGCATACTCGGCCAGCTCGCCACCGATGACGGCCGCCTCGATGAGGCAGCCGACCACCTGGCAGCGTCCCTGGAGCTAGCACGCGCCTGCATCGCGCCATACGAACAGGCCCAGTCCCTGCTGGCGCTGGCTGAGCTGGCGGCTAGGTCTGGCCAGCACAACGAAGCACAACGGTTGATCGGCGAGGTGCGCGCGATCTGTGAACCGATGGAGGCACAGCGGCTGCTGGCGCTGACGGACGACCTCGACGCCCGGTTGCAAGCGATGGCTGATCCGCGCCCGGCTGGCCTGACCGCTCGTGAGATCGACGTCCTGCGCCTCGTCTCACAGGGACTGACCAACGCGGCGGTTGCCGATCAGCTCTATATCAGCC
>CAZNYB010000053.1:0-28376 GCA_964577155.1 uncultured Thermomicrobiales bacterium
TCGTATCTGCCGCGAACATCCTGGACGACGACGGCGTAGCCGGCTGATGCGAACCTGAGGACGGATGGTGTTGGCCCACGAAACGCTTTCTCATACGGTGTTCGCTGGAGAAGCGTTGGAAAAGGACCGGGTCCCGCCGGCCGGTAGAGATCCGCATAGAGTATCGTGCCGTCGGTCATCGGGATGGCTAGATTGCGATCGACGGTCAGTGAGAGTTTCTCTGGCATGGCTCGTTGCGCTCCTTTGTGTTCATCATGAACTGCGAGCGCATAGTAGCACCACGGACGAAAAAATCGAATCAAATCAGCGTGAATTTCTAACTACTGGTTTGAGCAGTTGTTAGCGCGCGGTCTGTCGTCGGGGAGCGAAATACCTGAGGTCGGTTGGTGATGAGTCAACCAGACGTCATAATGGCTGATCGGCAAGATGAATGTTGTTGCACTGGAGTCAGTGAACAGGCGAATTGAAACTACGTCAGCCCGGCATCACCGAATGTGTAGATCTCCATACCAGCGTTTCCCTGTCGTTTGCATCAAATAGAGGCTGCTGTTGTGGTTTGTTCACTTCAGCTTCGCGCATCTCAGTTTCGGCATCAATCCTTCCGTCGCTGCGAATGTGAAGGATTTCTATACCATCGTCAACGAGTACCCGACCCACCAGTCGCCTGCGGTGGCAGTGAGTTGGATCTTCTTCGCTGCACATGATGGCGACTCTGTAGCGGGCTATTCCTTGTTTCAGCCTGCGGATGCCACGCTGGAACGGTTCAGTACTGGCCATCTCTCCGTAGAGCGCATGGCCTTCAGCATCATAATGCTCAGCACGATCCGGTCTGCCGCCCAATTCTCCGCCAAGGTAGATATACTGCAAGCCAGCTTCTTTGATGGCAGCTTCCAGTTCATGTTTGTTGTAGTGCGGGACGTAACGGGAATATGGCGCTGACCGGACATCGACAACCACCTCAATCTCGTGCTGATCGAGCAGCTGGATGAACTCTTTCAGCGACTGATTCGAGTGCCCGATGGTGTAGAGAATTGACTTAATCACCAGGAGCTGCAGCCTCTAGCAGTTCAAGTATGCTATCCGCCGATTCGTCAGCGGTGATCGCCCGGATAATCGAGATATCCAGCACCTCCTCCTCGCGGATGATCTCCGGCATGATCTCAGCCCGGTTTGACCCGGTTACGACGGTGTCGTGAGCGCGAGTCCCGTACTGTGCGTACAACGCCCGGAATTTCGAGTAGCTGTCGTAGTTGTCCGAGATTTCCAGGTAACGTTGTTCGGCTTGCGGCAACAAAGCAGTGCGGATGTATGAGATCACCGGTAGTCGCGGTCTATTAGACGATCTCGCGCTGGCCTGGAAGAGCTTTGTGCCATCGACGACCGCCTCCCTGAACCAGAAGGTGAAAATCACCCCGTCGGAAACCTCGCCTGCCAGCTCGATCATGTTCGGTCCGAATGCGCCAACGATAGGCGTTGCGCCGAGATCATCTCGGATAATCTCGACCGAGCGGCGAATATAGTCCAGCGCACCACGGGGTTTCGCGTAACCGATGCCCATCATGAAGCGGTCAGTCGGGATGTTGAGTTTCAGCACATCCTCGGCCACATCTTCGATAGCCCGCCGGTCGAGGGGGAGGACGCCGGTTCCAAGCGGCAAGCTGCAAGATTCTGCTGCCGCGGCGATGCCTTCGAGTGATCCCCTCGGAGGACTGCCATTGAGCCAGAAACTCCCGTAGCCCGCTTGTTCTGCCGCCGGTGCAACCACCCGAATGACATCCGGACTCACCGTCGCATCGATGCCAAAACCTCGTTTTTCTTCAAGATTCAACAGATCCATTAGCTCTCGTTTCCGGGTTTGCACGCTTCAAGCAGTTCAAGAATCGTGTCAGCGGTGTCGTCGGCGGTGATCGCGCGAACGATGGTTTCATCAAGGAGCGCTTCGTATTCCGCTATCTGTGGCTGAATCTCACCAGCGACTGTTCCGGTGACCACCGTTTCGTAGGCTGGTACTCCCTGGCGCTCAAAGTGGCGGGCGTAGTTGCCGACACTGTTGTATCGATCTGCTTCGGTCCTTGCCCGCTCCTGTCCTGAAGGGAGCAGCGCACACCGGACGTAGGACATCATCAATGGTCGCTGCCTGCCAGCCGATTCAGCGCCAGCTTCGACCCGGTCAATCGATTCGGCGGTATACCCTGGCAGCAGCCAGTTGAAGAGCACGCCGTCGGCGACTTCACCGGCGACCCTGCACATATTTTGCCCCAGCGCTGCGACGATGACCCGCGATTTCAACCCATCGTGCAGCGTAGCAGTATTCTCACGAATCATCGCCAGCGCTCCCGACGGAACGCCCGAACCGATCCCGAGGTAGAGCCGCTCCTCGGGAACGCCGAATTTGTGGACGTCACGGATAATTTCATCCCCTGGCCGGCGATTTACCGCAATGACGCCAACCCCATACCGGAGGTTAGATGTGACCTCCGCAGCTGCTCCAAGCGCCGCTAGCCCATCCGCGCCAGGCGTGTCATTGACCCAGAATGAGCTATACCCAGCCCCTTCGGCGGCTTTCGCTACCTCCCGGATCACTTTATGATCGACATTCGCCGCTACACCGAATCCGCGTCCCATAAACGAACCTCTCTGGTAGAATTTTGTCGCAACGTACTTTATGCAAATAATAGTCTCAAACTGTGGTTTTTCGATGGCAACGGATCCAATCCGGCTATTTCAAATCGTACAGACTCTGGAGGAAAAATGTCGAGAAGAGTGCAGTACTCACTAAATATAAGCAATCCTGAACTTGGAGAATTTAAGGAAGTCAAAGGGTACTCGCGCGCAGAAGTTGAAGCAAAAGCGGCAAAACAGATAGCAATCTGGGATAAAAAAGTAACCAGACAGCGTGAACAGCAAAAAGTAGCAGATTTGCGACGACGGGCAGAAATGCAGTCTGATGAAGCTCAAACTCTTATCGATGAATATGAAGGAATTCTACAAGCAACACTTGTATTTAATGATCGTCTAGACTGGAATTTGCTCTACGATAATAGAGTGTTTGTGTCAGAAAAGTATAATGGCAAACCCCCAACTATTGAAAGTATACGAGAAGAGATTAGAGTTCCAGAACAGAGTTTTCTCGAACCAATATGGTCGGCTAAAAAGAACCGGCGATTAGAGCTTGAAGAATTGGCAAGCCAAACCTATTTGGAACGACGTGAGAAATATTTGGAACAGGTCGACTTGTTTACGAAGCAGCAGAACCAAGTTCGTGCCGAGTTTGAGCAAAACCAATCAATACAGCATGATGAGATCAATAGATTCAAAGCAGGCTATGAGAAAGGTGAAAAACAATCGGTCGAAGATTACTTTGATTTAGTTTTAGAACGTTCTCAATATCCTGAAGGATTTGAATATGAGACACTGGTTGATTTTGATCCTATTGGCCAGACTCTCATTGTCAATTTTCGACTACCTACACCTGAAAACATTCCAAATATTGTCGAATATAGATTCATCCAATCCCGCAAAATCATCAATTCAATTGAAATGAAAAAACGTGAATTTGAGCAATTCTACAATTCCGTTGTGTTCCAAATAACCTTAAGAACTATTCACGAAATTTTTGAATCTGACTACGCCAATAACTGCAACGTAGTTGTGTTTAACGGCTGGATTCAAGGTGTTAATAAATCGACAGGAAGCGATTTTACTGCCGTTACGATTTCTTGTCAGGCGGAGCGCAGCGTTTTTGAATCGATTGATCTGTCACGAGTCGATCCCCAAGAATGCGTGCGCGGTCTCAAAGGTCTGGTTGGTGGATCGCTTACAAACCTTGCACCCGTAAGGCCGATCATGCAAATTAGTCGCGACGATGATCGTTTTGTCGAATCACGTGAAATCCTTGCGGATCTGGATTCGTCACGAAATTTAGCACAGATGCCTTGGGAAGAATTCGAACATCTTGTGCGAGAGCTTTTCAATGCAATATTCGAAGCTGACGGCGGTGAGGTTAAGGTTACTCGTGCCAGCCGTGATGGAGGGATTGATGCCGTTGCCTTTGATCCAACGCCAATTCGCGGAGGTAAATTTGTGATTCAGGCAAAACGATACAACGGTCTGGTATCACCTTCAGCTGCTCGAGACTTATATGGAGCGATGCTGGATGAAGGTGCCTCAAAAGGATTGCTAGTAACTACAGGATATTTTGGCCATGGTTCAAGAGAATTTGTGAAAGACAAACCAATTGAACTAATTGATGGCTCAAGTTTAGTCTACTTGTTTCAAGAGCATGGCCACAACGTCAGAATCGAATTGACCAAGTAGACAATCTTTGTGCTATTTGACAAAAATCTTCCGTGGGAACGATGTCAACCTGTCAGCGCCATAATCTGTGATGGCGATGGTCTCGCTGGTGCTGACGTCGTCGAGGTTCAGGTAGATGTGCAACACCATGCCTGCTTCAAGCGGGCGGTGTTCATGGGATCCAATCGTAAACCGATCGAGATCGTGTCCGATCACGGCTGGCTCATGGAAAGCCAGTGAGTAGCCGGTGAGCTGCATCGTCCAGGCGTCGGCGGGGAGTCTATCGCGTACCAGTGCGTCGAGCTCAGCCGGGATAGCGCCTGGTTTCATCCTGGCGATCTGTTCATCTTGCAGCTGACAGGCGAGTTCAAATCGTTGCCGGGTAGCAGGCGCAGGCTCGCCGATCGAAACCATCCTCATAATTCTGGCCCAGTACCGGTTGACGAAGTTCGACATCTCGAGCCGGACCATGTCTCCTTCTGCAAGCGGGCGATCACTGAGTCCGCCATGGACTTCCTGCAGATTGTCACCGGCGCTGATAACACCGATCCGCGGGGTGTCACATCCGGCACGCACCAGTGCCGCTGCGATGGTTGCGCCGAGATCACGTTCGGTGACGCCAGCAGCGCATGCGTCGATGCCGGCTTGCAGACCGGATTCAATTGCGACACATGCTCTCCGATGCATTTCGATTTCTTCATTGGAGCGAATTCTCCTGAAAGCGCCGATTTCCTCTGATATATCTGTCCATGAGCATGAAGGCAGCCTTGTATCAAGTTGGTCAAACCTGGCGACCGACAACTGGAGGGATCGTTTTTCCACCGCAATTACCTGTGGAGACGATGAATACCCGGCAATAATTTCGGCTAGCACCTCGACTGGGTCCTGGTCGTCGTCATAGTAGCGTGCCGAAGTTAGCCAGGACGTCCGGTCAAATGAGGATCGTTCGGCATAGCGCATCAGGTGGAGCGGCTCTCCATCAGTTGGTATGAGGATCGCTTGAAATGTCGTTGGTGTACCGCTGAATCCAGTCAGGTAGAAAATCGTATCGCCATCGACAATGAGGCCGAAAGCATCGCCCTTCATCTGCAGAATGCGTTTCAATCCCAGCCAGCGCCGCATAAATTCATCATCACTGAACATCAGCTGTCGACTTGTCCGCTCCACCGTTGATTTCTTGAACATTCCGTAGCTCCACTTTCGCCGATGCTTCGTCGACGGGAGTTAATCTATCGTCAGACTTCACGGTCTATGTATACAGTATTCAAGCTAGCGGTGTGTGCGTGTTCGGCGGCTTGTTTTCGCTTGATAGAAGCGTATCCAGATCCCTTGGTGAAACCGGACTTCGGTGTACTATGGTGACACAATGCAGATAATCGACGGATCTCACCGAGTGAGGAGCTAGCAGTGGATGATCTCCTGTTTCAACCGATGTACGAAGTAGCCGAGCTGCTGAAATCGAAAACGATCTCGTCTGTTGAGCTGACGGAATCCGCCATACAGCAAGCGGACAGGTGGGGACCGGAGTTGAATACATTCATCTTGCAAACACCCGATCTGGCACTTAAGCAGGCAAGGGAGGCTGATGCTGAAATAGCAAACGGGCTGTACCGCAGCTCGTTGCACGGGGTTCCGATTGTGTTGAAGGACCTCTTTGACACTGCCGGTATCGCAACGACCGCTGGTTCGAAGGTAATGGCAGGGCGTGTGCCAGATGAGGATGCTGAGGTCGTGCGGTTATTGCGTGATGCTGGCGCTGTTTCGATGGGGAAGACCGGAACACCCGAATTCGCGGCGATGCCAACCTCGACAAACCCGCATTATGGGGCGGTGCGAAATCCGTGGAATTTCAAATATGACACAGCGGGTTCGAGCAGCGGAACGGCTGCCGCTATCGCCAGCGGCATGGCCTGGTGTGGTCCAGGTTCGGATACCGGAGGATCGATCAGGATGCCGGCTGCCGCCTGCGGGCTGGTAGGGCTGAAACCAACCTGGGGACGAGTGAGTTTGCGCGGTGTGGTGCCGCTCAATGCATCCGAAGATCATGTCGGTCCAATGGCGCGCACGGTCCGGGACGCTGCGCTGCTGATGCAGGTGCTGGCTGGCTACGATCAGCACGATATCTTTTCTCGCGATCAGCCAGTCGGCGACTACGTCTCCGGGCTGGAGAAAGGCGTCGCCGGACTCCGCATTGCTGTAATACCGAGTGATGGTCTGGAAGTCGATTCGGAGATAGCTGCCGCGTTCGATCGTTGCGTTGAACAACTCAGCCAGGATTGTGAGGTAGAGGAAGTAGATATTACAGGCTACTGGAAAAACGAAGACGATGACTCGCCATCGTTCCTGGCTGAGATCTACGCTCACCACGGTCACTATCTGCTCGAACAACCCGGTGACCTGTCAGATTATGTGCTTCGAGACCTGATCCTCGGTCAGCAGGTTTCTGGAGCGGTTGTGAAGCTGGCACGGCACGAGACCGACTACCGGATGCATCAGATTGAGCGAACGTTGCGTCCATTTGATCTGGCCGTCAGCCCAACCCTGGCGGTGTTCCCTCCTGAAGTCGGCGCGCGGGATCTGGATCTGCTGCGAATGACGAACATCTGGGATACAAACGGCTGGCCAGCGGTGAGTGTGCCGGTCGGGTTATCCAGTGAGAACCTGCCGATTGGATTCCAGGTCATCGGCAAACCGTGGCAAGAAGCGCTGGTGCTCCAGGCTGCCCGGTTTATCGAACAGTCACACGGGCTTTCATATCCACCGGCAGGGTTGAGCAAGCAATAGAGAGAGGCCGGTCAGAAACCAGCCTCCCGCGTTTTGAACGGTCAAGTGGTTATGCCAGGCTGGCGGCAACACTGACCTCGACGTTGCCAGCCAGCGCATTGGAAACCGGGCAGGATTCAGCGGCTGCCTGAGCAGCGGCGCTGAACTCATCGGCGGTCACGCCGTCCACCTTTCCGGTTACCGCAAAATGCATGCTGGCGATTTTTGGACCTGCGCCGGTCATTTCCAGCGTGCAGGTGGCAGTTGCCTCCAACGACTCAGGCGCGTGGCCATCGTTTGCGAGTCCATAGGAGAATCCCATGAGGAAGCAGGTGGCGTGCGCCGCGGCGATGAGTTCTTCAGGACTCGTCTTGCCTTCCGGAGCTTCGGTGCGTGATGCCCAGGTTACCGGCAGGTCTTTCACCGCGCCACTTGTGCTCCGAGTTATCTCTCCACTGCCGTCAATCAGACCGCCCTTCCAAACGACGGTCGCTTCTCGTTCAATGCCTGCCACAGCTTGTTCCTTTCTTGAAGATACGTATATTCAACGAATCTGGCAAAGGCGATCTCCTTCGCCCATAAGATAAATATAGCAACAGTGCACGAGAATCGGGTGTTTGAGGTTGAGGCTTGACAAACAACGATTAATTCGTAAAAATACGTAACGTAAATATACGAACGAGTGACGATGAAGTCACTAACAGATGAAAGGTCCAGTCAAATGACAGCGCCAAGTAAGGACCGGATACAGGAAACGGTCCGCGACCGATACGGAAAAGCCGCACAGCTCGTTCTCGATCAGCATGGAGCGGCCAGTTGTTGTGGAGACGCCGCCTCGTTTTCGATTTCGGCAATTCAAGACTACGATCCGGCTGAGACGGCGGGTCTACCGCAGACTGCCGTGCTCGCTTCGTTGGGATGTGGAAACCCGACTGCGTTGGCCGATCTCCATGCTGGTGAGACAGTGCTGGACCTCGGTTCCGGAGGCGGTATCGACGTTCTGTTGTCTGCCAAGCGCGTCGGTCCGGAGGGATTCGCCTACGGGCTGGACATGACAGATGAGATGCTTGAACTGGCGGAGAAAAACCGGATTGAGGCCGGAGTTATGAATGTCGAGTTTTTGAAAGGTCAGATCGAGGAAATTCCACTGCCAGACGCCAGTGTTGATGTCATCATCTCCAACTGCGTGATCAATCTCTCTGCCGATAAGGATAGCGTCCTACAGGAAGCCTTCCGGGTGCTGAAGCCAGGCGGCCGGTTTGCTGTGTCAGATATTGTGTTCCAGGGCGAAGTCTCAGATGAGATCAGAAATGATATGGACTCCTGGGCTGGCTGCGTTGCAGGCGCGCTGGAAGAAAATGAGTATCTCGCGAAACTGACGGCAGCCGGATTCGTCGATGCCAGTACTGAAATAACCCAGCGTCTCGGATCTACCGGTTCCTCATGTTGCGAGACGCCGGTCGAAGCCAGTGCCTCTTCGTGTTGCTCCGGTCCGGTCGCTGGCACGGATGTTACAGCGGTGAGCGCTTTCATCCGCGCAACAAAACCTGCTTGATCAATCAAGTTACGAACCACACACGACACCACCCTGCATTAGCGCCGGGTGGTGTTGCGTTTCAGCCTCGTTCGAGACCGGAGCGGTTCAGCCCTTTTAGATCTAAGACGGCATGAACGTCTGAATTCTCCAGTTGCCGCTGTCCATGACACTGACATCGCCATTGGCATGGACGTCAATGCCAAGCGGCTGCATCAACTCCCCATCTCCAATGCCACTGACGCCGAACTGTGCAAGGTAGGCCAGGGTTGGTCTGAATTTTTGAACCCGGTCGTTACCGGTATCTGTCACATAGATGAACCCGAGGCTGTCAGTTGCGATGTCTGTCGCATTCAGGAACTGACCGTTAGATGAACCGATGCTGCCGAATTGATCGACATAATTGCCATCGCGGTCGAATACCTGAACACGATTGTTATCCTGGTCCACGACGTAGACCAGGTCACCGTAAACGTGAATTCCGGTGGGGTCGTTGAACTCGCCATCTCCATTGCCGAAGGTTCCCCATTTATCCAGGTACATCCCGTCCGAATCGAACTTCTGTACGCGACTGTTACCCTGATCGACCACATAGACATTGTCGTCTTCATCAGTTGCGATCCCGGTAGGGACATTGAACGCGCCGTTTCCGTTGCCAAGCGCACCCCAGAAGTTCAGCGTATTGCCCTGATTGTCGAACTTGACGACGCGGTGGTTCCCGGAATCCGTGGTATAGATGTTGCCCGCGGAGTCGACGGCCACATCGAGCGGGATGTCTAACATTGAGTAGCTGGTAGGAACGACAGAGGTATCTGCAACCCAGGTCCACTCATTTTTGTAGGAGCCATCTGGATTAAAGACTTTGATCAGATTCGAACCGATGTCGGTGGCGATTGTCTCACCGTCTGCATTCACTGCCAGACCGTAACCATTTTGGAACCGGCCTCTACTATCTCCGGTCAACTGATTGTTGAATGCGCCATCGGCGGTATTGATGCTCTGGACCCGGGCATTTCCCTGATCGGACACGTACAGTGTGTTGTTGCCCATCATGTTGAGGCCAGCCGGACTGTCGTACTCGCCGGGGTAGATGCCAGCGAGAAGTCCTCCCCAAACCTCTTCAAACACGCCGAGTGTCGTGAATTTCTGGATACGGTTGTTCGAATTGTCTGAGACATACAGGCTGGTATTGTCCGGGCTCACGGTGATGCCAGTCGGGCTATCGAATTCACCGTCGCCAGTGCCGAACGATCCAATATCCATGATCCAGGTGCCGCCGGAGTCAAACACCTGAACCTGATCGTTGACCGTGTCGGTCACATATACCCGAGCATTATTTGGGCTCACCGCAACATGCCAGGGGCTATTGAAGCCGCCGCTACCAGGCCAACTCGTCTGGTAGACACCGGCGGTGCTGTATTTGTGGAGTATGTTGTTGCCGTTGTCAACGACATAGACATTTCCAAGGGTATCTGCCGCAACCCCTGTCGGACCGGAGAAGCCTCCAGGCGGTGAATCAAAGGAGTTCTGGTAAACGAAGTTCGAATTAAATTTCTGGACCCGATTGTTAGCCCAGTCAGCGACATAGATATTGTCCGCGGGATCGATGGTAATACCAAACGGTGAGCTGAATTCGAGGTTTGAATTGCCGGCGCTTCCCCAGTTCGTTATCCAGACGCCATTCGGGTCAAATTTCTGAATTCGATTCATAACCGAATCCAGGACATACATGTTTCCGGCAGAATCGTGGGCGATATCGATCGGATTCTGCATGTCATTTGCCGCCTGGCTCTGGGCTCCGAGTTGGGAGGCGTAGACATAGTTCGTTGCCGGAACCGTCGTTGAAGTCGGCGTTGGCGCTGGCGAAGTGCTGGTTGCGGTTGGTTCAGGTGATGTTGCGGTTGGCGTACCCACAGGCGTTGTTGCTGTCGCCGTCGGCGGCGGTGTGTCCGTACGCCAGGTGTAGTAGTGCGCGCCAATATTGCCCATCTCCGTCCGCCACAATTCAGAGTTTGACGGCGTATAGGTCAGGCAGCGTCGCTCGAAGCACTGGGTCAGCACAAGCTTTGTGTTGCCGTCGACCAGGACATCGTCCCAGTAGGCTTCCGTGCGTGGACGACCTGTTGCGAAAAACGGGTTGAGCATGAGCGGTCCCTCGACATAGGCTGAGCCGTTCCAGATCGTGCCGGACGAATTCATGAAGTCCCAGAATGGCGCCGCGATGCCATGTTTGGTGACATCATCGACAAATCCGACATTGATCCCCTGCGCGGCTAGTGAGGCGTCATCTGTGATTTCACCAGCGACGTTCATGCGCTGGATGAGCGTTGTCCCGACCGGCTGAGCCGGTAAATCGAGCTTCGTGCCGAAGACTGCGTAGGTCGCGCCATTTGGCATGACCGGATCACCGGCGACATTGACCTGAGCCGGGGTGCGATTTTCGAAAGAGTTGTCCCCGATTTGCATTTTTCCGGTCATCAGTTCGTTGGCAAGCAGTCCGTTAGTGACATCCCACGGTTCGGTGGTTGTGCGCCAGCTGTTGTCCTCCATGCGAGACTTGTCATAATATTGTACGGTGCGCATACCACCCGGCGCCTGAGCATAGGCTTCCTGTTTTGCCGGGAGGGTGTTGTCAAGTGGACCCCAGAACCAGGTGCGTGAGTAAACACCTTCAGCAACGCCTTTGTCGGTGCGATCCCAGGTGCGCTGGAATGAAGGTAGCGCAGGGTCCACAGCTCCTGCAGGCAAGGCAATGTATAGCAACGTAATTGCGGCGATAGCGAGCGGTACGATGTAGCGTAATCGTCTCATCTCCCTCATCCTCCCCGATACTAGATGATGGTTCTGGTACGGCTGTTGTACGAGGCTGCGAATGCGCCTGTTTCCTCAACAGCAGGCATTCACGTGTACGGTCACTACCTCATAATAAACAACTTGGCGGAAAATAGGAAGAGCAGGAGTGAGATTAAGGCTGACGCAAGCCAATTTCTCGACGCCAGCCTCTTTCGGTTAATTACGATCCAGTTCGGGACTCTTGTTCCAGCAACCACAGTTTCCGGTCAGCGCCCCAGCGATAAGCGCCAGTATCTCCGTTGGCGGGTACAACGCGGTGACAGGGTATGATCAGCGCGACCGGGTTTTCGCTGCAGGCATTCCCGACAGCCCGGGCTTTCTTCGAATCGCCGATGGCAGCAGCAACCTGACCATAAGTGCGTGTTTCACCGGCAGGAATCTTTTGCAATTCATTCCAAACTGCGCGTTGAAACGCTGTCGCCTGGATATCAAGTGGCAGGTCGACGCTCGGCTGTTTGCCACTGAGTTGATCGAGTATCTGTTGAACAGTCTGATCGAGTACCGGGCTGAGCTGTATCGACGATTCAGCAAAAGTTGATGCAAGATTTTCAGCAAGATCCGCCGGACTTTCTCCGAACTGCACTGAACAGATTCCCTTGTCGGTCGTCGCCACCAGCAACCAGCCAATTGGAGTCTGTGCGACGGTGTACCGGATTCGCTGGCCGGCTCCTCGTTTGAGATATGCCCAGGGGGTCATACCCAGCTGGTCATATGCGCGTTCATATACCCGGCTTGGCGAGCTGAATCCAGCGTCATAGATAGCAGTGGTGACATCTGAAGCTCTATCAAGCGACTGTTGGAGCCGTTCCCAGCGCCGGGTTTCGGCGTATTCGAACGGAGTTACTCCGGCTACCTGTTTGAAGACGCGTTGCAAGTGCCCTGGACTATAGCTGAACCGCTGCCCGAGTTCATCGAGGGTAGGCATTTCATAGTCGCCAGGCTGATAGACAAGCTCATCAAGATACCGGCAGACGTTTTCAACCATCGTGAGATTGCGATCAGCTTCATTTGGCCGGCAACGTTTGCAAGCTCGAAATCCGGCGCGCATCGCCTCTACCGGTTCGGGGAAAAACCGGACCGCTTCCGGACTTCCCGGTTTCCGCGACGGACACGAAGGTCGACAGTAGATGCCTGTTGAACGGACGGCATAGACAAAGTCGCCATCCGAATTTGTGTCGCGATTGACAACTGCTTTCCAGGCTCTCGATTCGTCGATTGCTACTGACATGTGTTTCTCCAGTTCATGGTGTAGATTGTAGCTTCTGGCCAGGATCCGTTCCTGACTCAGCGAACTCGTGCTGCGGGTGAAAATTTCGGGAACAGTGGGCTGAATCTAACGGCGAACCCTGCTGTTCCGATTTTTCCATCGTGCAGCACGCGCTTTGTGCTGGTTCGACTCTAGCCAGATGGTGAGCAACTCATTCATTGCCTGCTCCTTTCACCTTCAGAATAGGCGTCCCTGGGTTCGGACGCTATCCGGATATTGTGCTGGAAGTAGATTCGGATTTGGAACTGGCTACAGACTGAATGAAAAGCCGGCCAGATTGGTGTCTCTGTCGATGTTCTTGCCTAAACCGAGGACGCGGAAACGCCCCAATCCCGCTGGATCGATGAGTTGGATCACGGCCGATCGAGCCGGTAGATAGTCCGCTACTGTTGCTGATGCTTGCTGTATTTCCATGAGTAGCGATTCGATTTCAAGCCCGGCCACAAAGTACGCCTGGGTTGTCAACCCGATCTGCTGTAAACCAGACAGGCGTGCTGCACGGTTTATGGCGCTGAAATCTACATGTGTTGTCAGATCTTGATTGCCGACATGCTGGAACGGATCATCGGTAACCTGGTGCTGGTAGTAGCCTTTGAGGGTTCCGTCAAATCGCGAATCCGCATAGAGCTCAGCCGCTTCGTATCCGTAGTCGATCAGCAGTGCGAATCCGCGCTCCAGTTGGCTGCCGAGATTCGCAGTCCAATCCCAGGCTGCCAGTGATACTTCGGCACGTTGACCTTCTCGGAGTTGGATGTCAATAAATGCATCAAGCAACCTGGAATTAGAGAGATCTCCAAATTCCTCCACAAACCAGCCATCTTTCCAGCCGACGTAGATTTCATCAAGCCTTTTGTTCCTCTGGATCAGCCGGTGCGCAGGAAATGCATCAAGCAGCTCGTTTGCCAGCACTAAACCGGTTATCGCAGATGTGGCGTCTCCGGCAGGAGCGGCATTGAAACCATGTTCGATCAGCCGGAGTACGGCTTTGTCGGTTCGAGCGGTGTTGACGTCCTGGACTTCATAAGTAGTCGACAGGAGCGCGTCAGGATATCGGCGCCGCAACCCTTCGAGGATGTGAAGTGCAAGCGTGCCGGTACCCGCGCCAAATTCACGAATTCTGAAGTCTGTTGGTCTCCCAAGGGCATTCCAGCATTCAGCGACCTGCTTCGCGATGGTCCAGCCAAAGATTGGGTGCGTCTCCGGGGCCGTTAGAAAGTCGCCGTCTGTACCTGGACCGGCGCTTGATGCAGTGTAGTAGCCGAGTTCGGGATGATAGAGCGCATGATCCATGAAACGTGCAAAGGTAATTGGACCTTCACGAACAATTTCATCACGGATCTGCTGGACAAGCTGCTGGTTGGAATCAGTTGCGCGCTCTGTATCCATTGCAGCAAGCCGGTTAGCGGAACCAGCCGGGTTCGAGCAGCGCTTCCGCTCCAATCCGGCCAAGAACTACCTTGTATGCGTCGCTGTCTGGAACAGGGCGATACTCGAACCTGGCTCGTTCAAAGTACTGGACAAGTACCCCGTTTTCTTCGAATTCAGGTGATAACGGCATGCCAAATTGTGTCAAACCTCCTGCGCCAGCCCAGAAATCACGGAATGCTCCCAGGACATACTGGCCGGTTTCCGGGAAGTAGATCCTGTTGTCGCCGGTCTGGCCTGGATCTTGCCGCTCGAATGACCTGTCGCGAGTGAGGTAGGTTCCAAGCAGTCCGATCTGAATCTCAACACTGGTTCCAGCGTACTCCGGAAAATGATCCAGCCTGGCTCGCTCAAAATACTGGACTGTGCGTCCGGCAAGTTCGAAAGGTTCGGTTAGTGGATAGCCAAACATCGTGGTGCTGCCGTTTGCCCACCAGTAGTCAATGAACATCTCGCCGACGGTGTGACCCGTCTCATGAAAATAGCGGTCATCTCCGTCGGCTGGCGGATCAACCGGCGCCATCGGCAGCAAGTGTGGCCTGGCGAGCGCCTGATAAACGACGTATGAAAATTTTCGTGGCCACGGATCGGCAAACGCCCCGTAGTTCGTCATTGAATCTCGGAGGCGCACCAGTCCCCAGCCGCTGTGCGCCTCGTTCGGTGACGGGAAATCCTCGTACTTGAACCAGAAGATATTTTCGACAAACGGCGATTTCTGTCTCACGGTGGTGAAAAGTGCGCTCATAAAATCCGCCTGATCACGTTCGGCATTTGTAGGCGCGACCAGTGAAGAGTCCGGTGTGACATTAGGTGGATCAGCGGGGTAGCCGATCTCAGTGATCCAGAGTCTACCGGTCCGGTCTTCAAAACGAATCTGCATATCCCGAATTTGCTGGAGGTAGTCAATGATCTGGTTGGGATCGAGATAGTAAGGGTGCACGCCAACCGCGTCGAACGGGTAGCGTCCATGCTGAGCGCGGTATTGCTGGACGGCCTTAGATCCGTAGACAGCTTCGAGCCAATCTAGATCATAGGATTGTGGTTTACCGGGTGGCAGGGTGTTTTCCTCGGTGTCATAGACCATGCCGCCGACAACGATCTGAACTTCGGGGGCAATCTGCCCGGCAGCTTCGAAACTGCGTCGGATCAACTCGCCGTAATTCGCCGTCTTCACCGATTTCCGCTGGCCACCGGATTCAAGTGCGATATGGAAATTCCGGTTTGGTTCGTTCAGGATCTCAAGTGCGTGAATCGTATTTCGGTAGCGGTCAAGCGTTTCGCGAACTCGCAGAATGAATTCATCGATGTAGTAATTTGAACCGTTCTCATCCAGCGGGTCATTGATATGGCTAAATCGCCAGTTGGTATCCCGGTCGCCAATCATTCCTGATCCAGCAACTACCAGAACTTTCAGCCCGTAGCGAGGAACGAGATCGTTCAGGAACCAGTCCATCTTGGACCAGTCAATGCCACCTGGTCCGGAGTCCTGAAAATACTCTGCATGTATTTCAATGCGAATCCATTCTGCGCCGAGCCGTGAGATATCCGCTATCATCAGTTCGAGAAATTCGCGGTTGACATCATTGGGGAACAGCACCGTGTCTGTGTTGTAGGTGTACCAGGGATCCATTGCGACAATGCCAAAAAAGCCAGGTTCCGCTGGCTGACTGGCAACAGGCACATCGGTTTCTCCCGGGAATGCCGCCACCAGACCGGTGAACATCACCTGGAGGAGCAAAGCGCTTGACCATCGAATAAGCTGCTCCATACGACCCTTTCACGTCGGCTTGCCACTCTGAATAAGAACTTGATCGGATCCCAGTTACGCCGAGATTATATCGTACGTACGCGACCAAATTTCCATGCGCATCTTTCGGCCAGCTCGGAGATCGGTGGCGCCAGCAACCGTTCTCACCAACTGTCCGAACGAGGATTTCGGTTCGTCAAATCCAAATGATTACGCTTCACGGGTGTGGTTCATTGGCTTCGATTCAGTCTTTGTCGTGTCAATAAATCGGCATTGTGGCCTGATTCCATTCAATTGCAGAGACTTTGGGTGTGTGGAACTACTTGACTTCACAGGAAGTCGGATTTAGACTGGTCAGGCTGTACGTCCGTTTCCGAGTAGGTTGTAGGTTAGAGAAAAATTGGAATGACCTGCTACATGGATATCGACATTTCATGGAAAGCGCGGTGGAGCACCCTCAGCTTCACTCAGCGGCTCGCCATGGGTGGAGTGCGTCCGGCGCACGGAACGACCACGGGAGAGAAGGAGTGTTGACTCGTTAGCAATAACGTAAAGATTCTTTTCAACCGCGGCAGACCCAACGAGGATCGGGACCCGCGGATTTTTTATGTCCGTTGAAATCGGACGAAATTGTTTTTGGACGCAATTGCAACCAACGTGTAGAGGATGAGGAATGTATGTCAGCACTACAAACACAGCAACGAAACGAAAACCAGTTTGACCAACAGATGGCAGAGAAACAACAAAGAACGGATTGGGAGATGCTCGACGCGCACCAGACCTATGCGGTCCGCGTTCAGAACGTGTCAAAGACCTTTGGCGGCGGCCGAAACTGGCGTCCATGGAAAAACACACAAAGTAAACCGGCCACAAAAGCGCTCAATAGCGTTAGCTTTGAAGTGGAACGAAATGAAATCTTCGGCATCCTCGGCGCGAATGGTTCGGGTAAATCAACACTCATCCGGCTGATGTCGACCTTGCTGATCGCCGATGAAGGCACGATCAACATTTTCGGGCACGATGTGCGGAACGACGAAGCAGAGGTAAAGCAGTTGATCAACCGTGTTTCCGTCGAAGCGTCGTTCTTCAAAAAGTTGTCTCCGATGGAAAATCTGCTCTATTCATCGCGGCTCTATGGTCGTTCTGGAAACGGGCTGAGGCAGGATATCGTTGAGATTTTGACCGGTCTGGGCATCAAAGAAGAGAAAATCGGCTCGCCGCTGGAACAGATGTCCCGTGGTATGCAGCAGAAAGTTGCTATCGCCCGGGCATTTCTGACATCGCCAGTGCTGTTGTTGCTCGATGAACCGACAACCGGTCTGGATCCACGGTCAAAGAAAGAAGTGCAGCGATTTGTCCGTGACCTCCGCCAGCAGCACGATGCAACCGTGCTGATCTGTTCGCACGATATGGACGAAGCCGAACAGTTGTGCGACCGGATTGCGATCATGGATTATGGCCGGCTTGTCGCTATTGGGACCGTTGAGCAGCTCAAGCAGCAGGTCCAGGAGCAGGAGCAAATGATCAATCCGACAATGGAAGATGTCTTCATCTCACTGACCGGGCATGAACTTCCTGATGATATGCAAGCGCTCAAAGCTGCTTGAGACAACGCAGCGTAGCGCAAGAACTTGAAGAAGTAGACGAGAAGAAAGATTAAGGTACGACTGATGGCGATACATACACGAGGAGGCGTGGTTGATCGGCGACCGCGCAGTGCGATAGCTCGAACGAAGCAGGAGCTCTGGGCTGCCTTTGCTTTTGTCGAGCGGAATTTCTATCTTACAAAACGGTACTGGGGCTGGGAGATAGCGTTTCTGGTCTATACCGCCGCCGCATCGTTGTCGATCATGTTTATTGGTAAATCGCAGGAGACCGATACAACAGAGTTCATTCTCTACCTGGGCATCGGCACCCTGGTCTGGAGCTACCTGAATTCCGTATTCATGAACGTGTCAGAAACAGTTGCCTGGGAGCGGTGGGAAGGCACGATTGAATACACCATGATGGCGCCAGTTTCCCGGTTGACCCACATGTTGGGGATGTCGATCTTCAGCATCCTCTACGGAATCGTAAGGACGGCAATTCTGTTCGTCATTCTCGCCCTGTTCTTTGACATCGACCTGAGCGGTGCGAATCTCGGCGGCGCAGCGGCGGTGATTTTCATTGGCAGTTTTTCGTTCATCGGATTCGGGATCATGGGCGCTGTGTTGCCGTTGCTATTCCCGGAAAAGGGTGAACAGATGACGTTTGTCATCTCCAGCATTCTGCTCGTCGTTTCGGGCGTCTATTACCCGATAGATGTCATGCCCGGCTGGATGCAGGCGCTGGCGACGCTCTCGCCGGCTACCTACATACTTGAGGCGATGCGAGGCGCAATTCTGGATGGCGATTCGGTGACAGAACTTGCGTCAGCTGTCTGGCCAGTCATTCTGATTGCGGCGGTTACGATACCGCTAGGCATGTTTATCTTCGGTTTTTTTGAACGCTATGCGAAGAGAACCGGGCGCTTGAAACGGAGTGGGTAATCAGCATACTGCGGTGTAGGAGAAGCGTTTCCTCTGGAGCGTTCGATGCCTGATAAGGAAATCGGATAGCCTGGAACGAATGCACTACCTGTTTGAGCACGATGAGAATAGTTAGCCTGGAACCGCCTGAAAGCTAGTCCCGGGAACGAATTGGTACCGGGACTCGTGCCGGGCGGTTACCGGCTAACTTTCGACGAAGCATTTCAGCCACATCCGCAGATCGTTCATCGAGTTCTTTGATTGAGTTTTTCACTTTTTCTCGGATTGATATTCCCAATGTACTTGCCTCCGGATCAGTAAGGGTTTGCTCGCCTGTAATCTTGAATAGCTACTGTCATGTCATATTGCGAAGTTTAGTTCATAATGATGGCAAGCAAAATGTACGATCGCAACATATATTAACGCAGTCAGCAGGTAACTATTCCCATTCTGCGCATCAAACGGTGCTACATGTTGGTTGATGAATTCGTATGTGTAACCTCAATGTGTAGCCCATCTGTTGCCTTTTAAATCAATATACTAACTTCGGGTAACGCCAGTAGCGTTGGATATGAAAGATAGCTGTGACGAATTCTAACGGTATCGCGGTTTTTATGTCAGGCGGACCTACGGCAGTGCTCAACGCCAGTCTGGTTGGCGTCATCAAGACTGCCGGTCCAACCTGTTCTCATATTTTGGGATCTCGGCGTGGTATCGAAGGGTTCATTGCCGATGATTTCGTCGATCTCAGTAGTCTGTCGGCAAACAGGTTGGAGAAACTCTACCGAACCCCTTCGGCTTCGCTTCAAACAAGCCGCAAGCGTCCGTCTGAAGAAGAAATTGACCTGGTCATCGAACGCTGCCGCCAGCACCGCATCTCCGGTATCGTTGCGATTGGTGGCAATGACACTGCGGATACGGTCAGGCGAATAGCGGCTCGAAGCGATGGGCCACACATCGTCGAGATACCGAAGACGATCGACAACGATTTACCGGGGACACACTACTCGTTAGGGTACGGGTCTGCTGCTGGTTTTCTCGCCGGTGCGGTGCGGGATGCCACGATGGATACCATCGGCACGGCGAGTCTGTATCCGGTCAAGTTTTTCGAGGTCATGGGGCGGAATGCCGGCTGGCTGGTCGCCGCCTGCAGTCTTGGCTGCACCGCCGCTTTGCCAGAGCCGCTTCTCTGTCTGCCGGAACGGCCACTTGCGTCATTTGATGAGTTAGCCATGCAGCTCGAGAAGCGGCTGAATTCAGATGGATTCGCCGTGGTCGTTGTGCCGGAGACGTTGCGCTGGCGCGATGGGCAGCATGTTGCCGGAACCGTGCCAGAATATGTCGATCCGTTCGGGCATTCTTATTTCCCAAGCGCCGGACACGCCCTGTCCAGATCCGTCACCGAATACTTCGGTTTGCGAGCCAGATATGACAAACCTGGAACGCTCATGAGAGCAGCTACAGGTCGGGGCTTCGAGCAAGAGGCTGCACATGCCTTCCAGTGCGGCGTTGCCGCAGTGGAGAGGTTAGCCGATGGTTACAGCGGTGTTGTCCTCAAGCTGGTTCCGGAATCTGTAACCTCGACGTCGTTATCAGTTGGCGTTGAAGTGATGCCGGTGGAACAGGTGGCCAACATCGAGCGGACGATGCCCGATGAGATGATCGCCGAATCTGGCACGAACGTAACAGCCGTCTTTCACGCATATGCATTGCCGATTATGGGCGGGGTCGACGAGCAGTACACCTTGCTGTAACCATAACCTGTTTGATTGTCAAATTCGGAGTTGCCTTCAGCATGCCGCACCAGTACGAAAACGTTATTGACGGGGATTTGGAAGAAATTGTCAGTCTGGCGACCGACATGGAGCGCTGGAAATCGCTTATGCCTCATGTGACCAACGTCGCAGATGTGCAACAAGATGCTGACACGCTTGAAGCGGTGGTACGAATCAGACTCTGGAGACCATTCTTCTACAACCTTCGCTGTCGGACACGAGTCGCTGAAAAAGATGGTGAATATCGTTCTCAGCTCCAGTTCCCCGGTCGACTAAGCGGCGGCTTGTATCAGAACTGGCGTTTCAACCGGCGTGATGATGACCGGGTTGTCGTTCGTATCTATCCAAGAACTGACAGCGGAAGGTGGTCGCTACTAAATCTGGTCTTCAACCGTGTGGTCATTGATCCGTTCACGGTCAGGCTTCTTGACATGATCTCGCTATTGACTGAAGCCGAGCGGCTGACGCACCTTGGTCTTGTCGACGAGTAAGATGCTCGCCTCTTTCCAGCACTGGTGAAAACGTGTAGGCTGTGACAGGCCGGCTCGCCGGGCAGCAATCTACCTCAATCTCAATACCGGCCTCGTCATCAACTACTCGTGATGGAAATGAGAGGCGCCAGCATGGATGAACGAACTGATCGTCTCAGGCGTGAACAGCTGCAAGGTACCTGGGCAATGGAGACCGAAGCCATGCTTGAAGGTACCAAAGATGAGGAGCGCGAAGAGGCCCGGCTCCTTTATGGTCTTGATTCAGCCGAGACAATCCGTGATCGAAAAATTTCTCTCTTTAGTAGAGGTAGGCCGCTCACCCCTGGCACCTTCATGAATGTGCCCTATCTTGAAGATATGCGCGAACTTGGCGGTCAAGACGTCGTCATAATCGGCGCTCCTTACGATGGTGGAACCACGAACCGACCCGGAACGAGGTTTGGTCCGCAAGGGATGCGAACAGCGTCAACCCGGAGCGGTGGATACAATCCTGGCATGGGTGTTGACCTGAGTGAGTCTCTCAATATGGTTGACGCCGGCAACGTCAACATTATCCCGTCAAATCTCGAAAAGTCATTTGATCAGATCGCCAAAGCTGTCGCCTATGCCGCCGAGCGGGAAGTTTTCCCAATCGTTCTGGGAGGAGACCATGCTATTGGCTATCCGGATGTCCGGGGGATCTCACCATATATCAACGGAAACATCGGCATCATTCACTTTGACCGTCACTCGGACCTGTCCGAGTATAGCTACGACGAACGCATGCATGGCTCGCCGTTCTTCCATGCAACGAACATCCCGAATGCTCCTCCGAAAAATCTGGTGCAAATCGGAATTGGCGGTTGGGCTGGAAGCCGGGACGGCATCAAAGTGGCTCGTGAACGCGAAGCGTCAGTGATTACCGTCGATGACATCGATCATTATGGTGTCGACCGGATCATCGAATACACACTGGAAATTGCCTGGCACAACGCGGACGCGGTCTGGATTTCATTTGACATCGATAGCATCGACCCGGCGTTTGCTCCCGGCACCGGAACTCCAGTAGCCGGCGGTCTGTTACCCCGGGAGTTGTTACGCATGATTCGCGCCTTCGCCGCTGAAGGACTCGTCGGCATGGAAGTGGTCGAGGTATCGCCACCGTACGATCATGCCGATATCACCTCGCTCTTGGGCGCACAGTCGATCCTCGAATGTCTCGGTTCCGCGGTGATGGCTGGCAAATTAGGTAAGCGAACCGAAGATTTGCCGGAACCGCCATACCGATTGCCTGATCTCCCACGACGCCGGCCCAAGCCCGATGGGACACGCGATGAGTGACGACAGACTGCAATATGACGATCTGCAGGGCAACTGGGCGCTCAAAGCTGAAGCCATGCTGGATGGGACCAGAGGCAAAGAGCGTATAGAGGCTGCCCGTACCTACGGGCTTGAGTCCGCCGATAGCGTTCAGGACCGGACAATCCCGCTTTTCGAACGCGGACGAAGGTTGCGTACCCAGACGTTTCTCGGGGTGCCATTCATCGAAGATATGCGAAAGCTCGACGGACACGATGTTGCTATCATCGGCGCTCCGTACGATGGCGGGACAACCAACAGACCGGGTACGCGGTTCGGACCCGAGGAAATGCGCAGGGTGACGAACGAAGTGCTCTGGTCCTACAACCCGGTCGAAGGGGCAACTCTTACTGACGTCCTCGATATCGTTGACACCGGAGATATCTCGATTATCGGGGCGAATATTGAGAAATCGTTTGACCAGATCGCCAAAGCAATCGCATACGTCGCCGAACGGGAGATTTTTCCGGTTGTGCTTGGCGGCGATCACTCAATCGGATACCCGGATGTTCGCGGGTTGTCGCCGTATGTCAACGGGAACATCGGAATCATCCACTTCGACCGTCACTCAGATCTGAGTGAACAATTTCTCGATGAGCGGATGCATGGTTCCCCGTTTTTTCACGCCACGAACATCCCGAACGCTCCGCCTCAGAACCTCGTGCAAATCGGCATCGGCGATTGGGCGGCAGGCACACGTGACGGCATTGCAGTCGCTCGTGATCGCAACGCGACTGTCATCACGATGGCAGATGTCGAGCACTACGGGGTTGATAAGATCATTGAAATTGCGCTTGAAATAGCCTGGCACAATGCTGACGCGGTCTGGATCTCGTTCGATGTTGATTCGGTAGACCCGGCATTTGCGCCAGGAACCGGCACGCCGGTTACCGGCGGGCTACTGCCGAGAGAAGTGCTGCGGATGATCCGGTCAATCGCGAGAGAAGGTCTCATCGGGATGGAGGTCGTTGAGGTGGCGCCGCCGTATGACACGGCGGATATCACATCGATTCTTGGCGCGACCGCGGCAGTGGACTGCATCGGTGAACTCATGCGAGCTGGAAAATTCAGGAACAAGCCGCCAGCGATGCCTGATGTGCCATATGAGTTGCCCGGTCTATCCGAACGTAGTTAGTTATGCGGTATCGCTAACGACTGTGAACATATGCCGTTCAAAGTTTTCCAGGAGCTGGCTCATTCGGTGCCGGACCTCGGTGAACTCCGGGGAATCATCAGCCCAGGCGGCGTCGACGAACCGTGATTCTTCATTCAGATAGGCGCATTCCCAGATAAATGTCGGCGCATCAGTTTGGTCGGAAATGGTTACCAGAATCCTTCCAGTAGCTTTGCCTGCGTTGGCTCGAACAGCCGTCGCATTACGGCGGACGCTGAGCGCTTCATCCTCGAATCCCGGTCTCACAAAATACCGATTTTGTACGACGATGGTCATGAGTTTTGACTCCTTTTTTCGTATATATCCGCTAAAAATGGTAGAATATATGTTCTAATTATTGTGAACAATCGTTGCTTAACTGACGGAAAAGATATACCATGATTAACTTTTCAAAACCTCAACAAGCCAGAGAAATCGAAGCTCGGAGTAGAGCTTTGGATCGTCGCGTTCGCGTTTTCGTTGTCGAACCAGGCGAGTGTTACTGGACCTATTCTCAAACCGACAATGGTATCTACCACCTGACTCATGAACCAGATGGTTGGGAGTGTGAGTGTGACGGGTATGTATACACCGGCGTCTGTAAACATCTCGCGCAGCTGGAACGTAGATCTGAGCGAGAAGGATGGAACTTTGGGAAGATTGCTCCACTACCGGAAAAACTAGCCAGCTAGCCGTCATTCAAGCCTTTTATCAAGCCTCAAATTGCTCTCAAATTTTGCCTCATTTGACCGGGCATGATAGAACATACAACTTAAGAGGGTAGATTTGCTTTGACATTATGGCAACCCGTCATTGGCTCAGCAGTGGCATTGTCATACATGACAGGTAGTTCAATGACTTTCCCCCGTTTACGAATGACGCAGTTGATCGTTGCTGTGCTGCTTTTGAGCGGCTTATTGATCGTCCCGGTTGCGGCTGAGGATGCGGATGCCGTCGATCAACCGGAAGAGACCGGCACGGAACTGGGCGGCAATACATTTCGAATCTTCGCACACCCAGAAGGTCTGGTTGGCCATACAACAGCCAACGGACACACGATCCAACCCGAAGATTTCTTCGTTGCTTTGCCGTGCTTCTGTGTTTTGTCGAGCAAGGGCGGCAGCGAGTTTGAAGTTCTGATCGAGTATGAGGGTAATTCCCTCGTTGTACCCGTCTGGGATGTCGGTCCCTGGAACGTGGATGACAATTATTGGGACCCGCCAGAAGAACGACGATGGCCCGGGTTGCCACGCGGCGTGCCACAGGCATATGCAGCCTACAACGACGGCTATAACGGCGGCCTGGATGGATGGGACCGCAAAGTTCTTACCCAGGCTGGGATGGACATTGCCGATGGCGCATTCCACGCCCTTGGCATGACGAGTTCGGACTGGGTTAATGTCACCTTCCTCTGGCAGGAAGATGGGCATAGCAATATCAGTGTCGCGGACTCACCATCCCCGTTCCCGGATATCGATACGTACTACTGGGATGAACGCCCGCCCCTGGATTCGGTTGAGCCGAATTATGACGACCGGTACGACTATGTTGTCGAAACCGGACATAATGTTCCGGAAGTGCTGATGGACTACTGGTGGTCCCACGGCAACTGGTTCACGCAAGGCCTTCCAATCAGCGAGTTCTTCCGGGAGATAGAGGCTGATGGCTCAGTTCGGTATGTTCAGTTCTTCGAGCGAACAATCCTCTCAGTTTCCTGGGACCCCGATACTGGCGATCCACACGTGACGGCGGACAACCTTGGATATGAGACCTATATCGATCCGGCAGCCAGAGAGCCAATTCCGTGGTTCCCGGATGACGATTACGCGATGTATTTTTCGGAGACCGGACATTCGTTGGGTGGTGGATTCCGTCATTTCTACTTCGCACACGGAGGCTACGAAGTCTTTGGTGCGCCACTCTCAGAAGAATGGGGAACGACAAACCGGGACGGCCGTAAGGTAGTGAAGCAGGTCTTCGAGCGCGGTAGATTTGAGTGGTGGCCAGACATGGTCGGGACCGGTGAAGAGATAACGCTAGGTCTCATCTCCACCGAATTGCTTCAACGAGCCGGTTTGATGTCCGCTGAATAGCGTGCATTTCTCACCTGAATCATGGTTTTATTGCTAGACTACTGACACGCTCCGCAGAGCGTGTCAGTGGCTCTCCGTCTTTGGGAGTCACTGCTTTCCCTCCTTAGTGAAACGCGAGAACTGATTGAGCGGTCTACCGGGTCACAACTGGTCTCACGGGCGATCTCACATAGAGCGTGATCGCATGCATGAACCGTTCACCCCACGCATACCTCGATGGTTTCGAGAACGGCCACTAATCCTCGGCGTATTACTCTCTGGCGTAGGCGTTTCGCTGAGCGTGCTGATTGTCACAACGATGCATCGCTGGCCGCTCTGGCTACTCTTCCCAAGCATGTTTCTGGCCGTTATTGCCATGGCGGCCACCTCGCTAGGTCTCTGTCTCATCGTTGTTGTTGGACTCCAACCGCTGATTTCGATGAAAGATGACCTTGAGTGGGATGACGAGCCACTCGCGTCGATGGGAATCCCACGTTCACTTCAGCGAAAATGTGAACAACACGGATACTGGACCTGCGAGGCGTTGTCAAAAGCAATTGACAAGTCGATATTTCCGTGGACAGAATTCGAGTATGACGAGCGTCAGCAGATCACCCGAGCCGTCGGATTCTGGAAGGCTGTCGCAGGACGTTCTGAATCATGACCGCCTGCTTCGCTGTTGGACACATTTGTCGTATCAACAATCCGATAACGTGATCGCCACACCCGGATTGTTAATGACCGGGACCATGTCCCACCTCTCGTAGTTCATCGAATCTTGTGAAGCTCTGGCATGAAACGCGTCTTTATTCTGATTGCAGTTGTTGCAGGTATTGCGGCGTTGATTTACGTCGTAGATTTCACTGCATTGCTGCATGCCCTGACTTCAATGCCTCGCAGGATCATAGGTCTGCTTATCCTGTTGTTCCTGATATCGTCCACGCTGAAAGGGTTGCGCTGGGCCTACTACCTCCGAGCCGCTCGACTCAATATCCGTTGGCGTGACGGGCTTACCAGCTATCTGGCTGCGATGGCGGCAGCTCCGTTGCCTGGCGGATCATTACTCTCGCCTCGTTTGGCTCAGGAGCACGGAGATATTCGGATGCGGCAGGCCGCCCCGGCATTGTTTTGTAGTTTTGTCGGCGACGCATTTGCCGTTTCAATCCTTGCGTTTTTCTCCTTCGCCATTATCGGTCAGCCAGGTATCCGGTTCACTATCCCGTTGATCGGGTTAAGTATTGGTCTTGGACTCGTCCTAATCGGTCGATCGTCCCGATCCTGGGTGTTCGTTGCCCGATTGCTCAACCGCTGGCAGTTCTCAAAAAAATGGCTGCCAAAGGAACGCGAAGTGCAGCAACGTGTCAGGATGATGATGAGAACGCCGATTCTGAGTATCGGGACTGGGTTGAGTTTTCTCATCACCCTTGTCTCGGCAATGTATTTTGTCCTGCTGGTCAACACTCTTATTCCCGGTGGCTTGTCAGTTTCCGAAGGGCTATTCGTTCACTCGGCGTCCGAAACAGCACAGGTGGCAATTCCCGTCCCGGGCGGGTTCGGCATCGCTGAATCATCCCTGACCGGGATGCTCAGCAGCGTTGGCATCACCATCGCCAGCGCAACATTTGTCGCCCTCCTGGTTCGCTCCTCAGACCTACTGTTGAAGGCGATCGTTGGTTCGTTTTTCCTGGTTGCGTTTTATGATGATTTTCTATTCAAACCCGTTCGCAATACAGAATCTGCTACCGCCGGCAGATCCTTTTCAGCCGATATCCCTGGCATGCGATTCGTCCTGCAACCTGCTCTGGCGGCATTCGCTCCATTCCGTCGTACCGACGAAAACATTGTTTCAACTGACCTGCCGGTTGATAGCAGCTTGCTGGTCGTGGAAGGTGACGAGTCCGAATAGGACGTCAATCTAGCGGCAACCTGGCTTCTACCCCAGGTAAAGCCGGAAACGGCTTGTGTGGCTCGGTCTGGTACCAGTAGGCGGTGCTTGCGTGGTCGTCAGAGCGACGATTAGCGTGACCATGTTCGATGGTGACCTTTATTGATCGTTCAAAACGCACCGGATCCTGAATGTGGTAGCGATACAGTGTGATTTTTCCGGACCAGTTTGGACCGCCTGGCAGGATCAGTCCGTGATACGGGCCATGAAATTCCTGTGTTGGGCACCAGGCGGTCCCAAAATAGTCCTCGGTACCTGTTCCATGAAGTGAAGGTGGCCACGATTCGCCATCGATAAATATCATATCGTCGCCTTCGCCATACCAGTTCCAGATGTTTTCCGGGACCAGGCGCAGATTCTGGATGTCGAGATGACAGCCTACGTAGTGCCCGGTTCCTTCTGCGTCAAGGATCAGGTAGTTCTGGGTGATATCGGTATTGTGTCCGCCTACCTGCCACTCACGGTTGTCCCATCCGTCATCGTCTACGCCGGGTGGTGCGGTCACTCGACGCCACTGGGTATGAAACCGGCCGGTACCTTCAACCGATCGTGATTCGGGATAGATCTCATAATCGATGTAGAAGTAAACATAGGCGAGTGCATGCGCTTCACTCTCCAGTGTGAACCTAGCCGAGGAAGCAAACGGCATTGGAAACCAGCAGTTGAATGATTTGCCATCTTCAGGCGCCATCTGCAGCGGCGCGGAGACATACGAGCGAGTCATCGCGTGACCCATACCGAAGAAATCACCTACAGGAACCTCTATGCTCGGTTCAGACTCGTGATCCCACCAGGCACGAAGAATCAGTTTCCGTAATACGTAGGGATCCTCGCTTGCAATGGTCATCCAGATGTGTGTGATTTTCCCAGAACCTGCCAGCTGAGCCAGCTCGGCTGTTTCCCCGGGATGGAGATGATAGCGGTCGTCGTTGCCACCACTTCTATCGTATGAAGATGCCCGGCCGGAACGAGCCGTTACAATTCTGGCCAGGTCATTCAGTGCCCCATTGCCGTCTATCATCGATGCTCCTCGTATACCATCAGCCTGATTCACAACTATCTGGAGATCGATTTTCGCATAGTTCAATAGTTCATTGGAAAATGCGTTTGAAATCAAGCTATAGTAGGGAACACAGTCCTCGATACTGACGCTGACAGGATGGATGCAGGAGGAAGCAGATGTCACTCGAAACACGGACGTTGCCAGGGA
>CAZNYB010000054.1:0-10976 GCA_964577155.1 uncultured Thermomicrobiales bacterium
ACCGGGTAGCCGAACAAGGCCAGTGACTCCCGGAAGGACACGCCTGCATCGCCGAAGTCCAGCCCGTGGCTTGACCAGTAATCCCAGAACTCAGGAGCAATCGCCTGCCCGGTCGTTGCCATGTAGTGCGCGTCGTCCGGGTTCGCCTTCGGTAGCTTCATCCAGTCAACACCGTTGAACGACAGCAGATCGACGCCTAGCCGCCCGAGCAGCGTCTGATAGGGTGTGCCCTCGTTCTCGGGATGCAGCTCGAAACGCTCGCGCTCGTAATATTGGACATCTTGCTGCATCAGGGTATCGGCGCTCAGTTCGCTGAACTCGCCGGTCAACGGCATGCCAAAGACCGGCAATCCGCCGTTGTGCTCCCAGTAGGTCAGGAACGGGCCGCAGATCTCCAGATTGGTCTCCGGGAACTCCTCACAGAGTGGGTCAGCCTGTGCGGCGGCTGTAGCCGGTACGGCTATGGCGCCGACCAGCAAGAACAGCAGCGTCGCAAGCTGTATCAGGAACCGCGAACCATGCATCAACGTCCTCCAATCGATCACATTCCGCGTGCAGCCCACCAGGACCTCGACCAGGAGGTCGTCGGCTGTGCTGAGGCGGGTAACGGTAGGAAGTGTTCGGGGGTCCGGCGATCATCGCTTCCTGAAGACGCGCATTGATCGTCGTATCCCCCGAACATGCCCCACTATAGGGAGTGGCTCCAGCCGCCACATCCGGGAAAGCCCGCGATCCGACGTGGTGTCGATGGCGGAAAGCCCGCAGCCAGGCAGGCGCGGCAGATGGCGACCGTCAGGCGAGCTCGTGCTCGTGGGCGAAAATGATTGCTTCGGCGCGGCCGCGGACCTCTAGCTTGGTGTAGAGGTGTGTGAGGTGACGTTCGACGGTGCGTGCGCTGAGGAAGAGCGCCTCGCCAATCTCGCGATTGCTGTGGCCGGCGGCGAGCAAGCGCAGCACCTCGAGCTCACGTGGACTGAGCCCGGCTGGAACCGACTGTGCGGCAATCCGCACCGCCAGCGCGGCGACGCGCGCAAGGATGGGTTGAGCGCCCAGTGGCGTGCAGATCGCGACGACCTCGTCCAGGATGCGACCAGCTGCCTCCGGCGCTCCGGCGCGCAGCTGGAGCTCGGCGAGGGCTAACAAGGTCAGGGCTCGCTCGAATGGCGCGGCGCAGGCGTCGGCCAGCTGCAACGCCGCCTCCAGGTGTTGCCGGGCCTCGGAGAGCTGGCCTGCCTGGGTCTCCAGCTCGCCGACGAGCCGAAGTGCCGCTAACAATACGAGGGGTTGGCGCGGCTCACGGGCCAGGCTGAGCGCGCGCCGCGCTCGCTGCGTAGCGAGCGCGATGTCCCCGGCCGTCTGGTGGTAGGCCGCCCAGGCGAGGTGTCCATCGGCCTGCCCCAGGACGGCGCCACTCCAGGCCAGCCAGCGATCGTGCGCCTCAAGCCAGCTATGCGCGGCAGCAAGCTCGCCTCGATCAATGCACAGTGCGACAGCCACGCGCATCAGCGCCAGACTAATCGCCAGGTCATGGTACCCAGGAGCCGTCTGCGGCCCACCCGGCAACAGGTCGCACACGAGCTCCCAAGCCAACGTCGCGTCGCCCTGCGCACGCGCCAGCTGTGCGAGGATGACGGTTGATACCAGATGCATTTCGGTGGCCGGGTCAGGTGCGCGAACGCGGCTTAGCGCCAGCTCACGCGCGGCCTCCCACTCCCCTTCAAGTTGGAGGAGCGGTAGGTGCGCAAAGCGTGGGGACAGCTCGCCGTGTGTCCCAACCGACTGCCGCCAGGCTGTCATCCCCCAATCAGCCAGGCGCCGGCGTTCAATGAGGTCGTCCGCCTGATAGGGAATCTGAACCAGGACCAACTGATACAGTAGCATGGTCGCGGCATTCGATGCGTCGGCGGCACGGCGCAACGCTTCATAGCAGATCGTGAATGCCTGATTCGCCTCATCGGCTCGGCCCGCCAGCGCCAGCGCAATGCCACGTGCCCACCAGGCACTGAGCGACGTGTTCTCTGCGCGCTCGATGATCGCGTCGGCAATGCTGAGCGCCTCGCTGATGCGGCCGATCTCCGCAAGACCCCCGGCCAACTGCCCAGCGGCTTCCTCACGGCTCATGATGACGCCCTGCTGCGCCAACTCGTCCAGCCGTTGGAGATCGGCCGGCGACAGCTGCGCGAGCGCGCCCACACTCTCCTCCATATCGCTGATCCCACTCCGCATTTCACCGGCCAGGCAACGGCTCTGCCCGCGATAGAACGTGACATAGGCCAGCAGCAGCGCATCCTCGGCCTGCTCGGCGAGCGCTGTGGCTGAGGCCGTTTCCAGAACTTCCAGGGTCGTGCGGGGCTGCGCGTAGCGCAGCAGTTTGGCGCGCCGCAGCAGCAGCCAGCCCCGCACACCCGGATCAGCCTCAGCGCCCAGCATGTCCAACGCCATGGCAAAGTAGTCGGAGGCCGTCAACCAAGCAACTCGCTCGACCTGGCTACCAGCCTGGATGTACCACTCGACCGCGTGGGGATCGAGGGCTTGCCGAAAATGGTAGGCCACCACGCCTGGCTCGCTGCCCGGTGTATCTGCTAGCGCCTCAGCCACCTGGCGGTGCCACTGCTGCCGGCGAAGTAACGGAATGCCGGCATAGAGCGTCTCGCGCACAAGTGCATGGGTGAAGTGCAGGCTCAACCCCGGTGGCGCTTCTTCAAGCACATGTGTGGTGACGGCGCGCTCAACAGCCTCAGTGAAGCGCTCGTCATTCGCGTTGCCGAAACGTCGCCACAGCGCCAGTGGCACCTCCGGTCCGATCACGGCCGCCAGTTCGAGTAGCCGCCGAACCTCCGGGTCAAGCCGCGCCAACCGGCCGTCGATGACCTGCCTGATCAACACCGGCACGCTCGTGCGGTCGAGTGTGCCGAGCGTCCAACCGTCCTCGTCATGGCGCAACCGCTGCTCGTCCTCGAGCGCTCTCAACAGCTCCAGCATGAAGAACGGAATACCCTGGCTACGCTCCTCCAGATATGCCACCAGGTGGGCAACATCGACCGTGGGAAGAACGTAGCGCTCTTGCACCAGGGTTTGAATGTCCGACTGGTCGAGCGCCGGCAGGCTGATCCGGTACGCGTTCGACTCACGAACCAGGTGTGGCAAGAGCTGATACAGGATATGCGAGGGGGCTAACTCATCGTCGCGATAGGTCGCAACCAGGAGCAGCGGCAACTCGCTGACCTGCCGCACAAAGATGCGCAGAAACTCAAGCGTCTCGGGGTCGGCCCAGTGCAGATCCTCGAGCATGAGCATGAGCGGGTAATGCTCAACCAGCGTTTCCAGGTAGGTCCGCAGCTCGACAACGAAGGCATCCGCGGTTGGGACCTGAACGATGCCTGCCTGGTCCCACAGCAGCCGTGGTGCTGGGAGTAATTCGCTGCGGCGAGTCGCGCTGCCGACCAGTTCCCGCCATGGCCCGTACTGTGGCGGTGTGCCCATGTCGTAGCAGGCGCCAGCCAGGACCGTACATCCTTGCGCGGTCGCTACGGCGCCGAGCGAGCGCGCGAGCGTCGTCTTGCCAATGCCCGCCGGACCGCTCACGAGGACCAGCGTGCCGTGGCCAGCCAGCGCCTCCGTGAGCAGCTTGGACAACAGCGCCTGTTCGCGCTCGCGACCGACGATGGACTGAGGGGAACCGAACGGGGTCGTGGACACGATACGGCGTGACTTTCGAGATAGGCACGGCTTGGCAAGCCAATCATGGACCGGAAAGGCTGTCCTTGTCAACTCCTCCATGTGACCGCCTTTGCGGTCAGCCAGCTTGCGATGACCAGCCCGGCTCGGGATGGCAAGATGGTCCAGACCCATTCCTCGATAAGGAGGTTAACCTGTCAGAGAGCTACGTCCTAGCCTTCCCAGATACGGCGGGCGAGCGAGGATTTCTCGGGATAGCTGCCGGTGCGGGCTGCCTCCCGCTCTTCTCGCTGGATCGCGGTGCGGACGGCGGTGACGCCAGCCCAGCGCAATGGCTCCGGTTCCCAGTCAGGAGAGTGGTGGGCCGTCATCGGCAGGGTGGTCAGGATGGTGTCTGCGCCGGTGATCAGATCGGCCAGGGTACGGCCGGAGAGGTTGGCGGTCGCGACGCCTTCGCCGGTGTAACCGCAGCCAGCGGCGATGCCGGAGGCGGGATCGTAGGTCATGGTTGGCATCCGGTCACGGGGGATACCGAAGACGCCGCCCCAGGCGTGGGTGAACCGTACGCCCTCCAGCATCGGGAACCAGTCCAGCGCCGATAGCCGGCCGTGGGAGAAGATGTCCGGTTGCTGGTTCAGGTCATCGGTGATCTTCGAGTTAAAGGGGTAGACGCCGCGATAGGGACCGAAGGCGATGCGGCCATCGATGGTCTTGTTCAGGTAACCGGCGGTCGGGCCGAAGCTGCCGAGCACCTCCCGCCGCTCCCAGCCGATTTCGTGCCAGATGTCATCGCTGAGTGGTTCAGTGATGACCATGTGTGAGGTCATCGGGATGATCCATCGGGCAGTCTTTGGCAGCGCAGACAGGTAGGCTTCACCGGCCAGCACAATCACTGTGGCGGTGATGTTGCCCCGCTCGGTGATCAGCGTCGCCGGATTGCCGGGAATCCAGTCGGTTGCCCGGGTCTGCTCGTAGATCGTGCCACCGTTGCGCTCGACAGCCCTGGCAAGCCCGCGTGCCAGCCGGGCCGGTTGGATCACCGCGCCTTCTCTGTTCCAGAATCCGCCCTCGGTTCTGGTCACCCGGATGTGTTCCTCGGTCGCGGCTGGATCGAGCAGTTCGTAGTGATCGGCAAGCCCAAGCTCTTTGAACTGTTCGTACTCTTCGATCAGGTGCTCGAGCTGGTAGGGGGCGCGGGCGATCTCCAGTTCGCCGCCTTTCTGGTAGTGGGCGTCGATGTCTTCCAGTTCGCAGACCCGGCCGACGTCGTCGACCGACTCGTACATCTGGAGGACGACATTGCGGGCTGCCTCTTTGCCGTAGGTTTCGACCAGCTTGTGCATCGGGTAAGGGAAACCCGAAAAGCACCAGCCGCCATTGCGACCAGACGCGCCGAAACCGGCAATCTCGGCTTCGATGATCGCGATCTCCAGCGACGGATCGCGTTGCAGCAGGTGATAGGCGGTCCAGAGCCCGGTGAACCCCGCGCCGAGGATGGCCACATCGACCTTCTTTGAGCCGTACAGCGGTGGTCGCGGAGTCAGGTCGTCATCGCAGGTGTCGAGCCAGAAACTGTAGGAGCGGTAGTCTTTCATCAGGACGTTTACTTTCTGTTTCGTGAGTTAGAACTCGGGAAGACGGGAACCGGGAAACGGGAATCGGAAGAAATGGCACACGGGCTATTTAATCCCGAACGTTCGGCGGCCAAGGCGGTGCGGCGGATCTTGCCGGCTTCGTTGCGGGGCAACTGGTCCATAAATTCGTAAGTCTTTGGCGCTTTGTAGTTCGCCAGCCGGGCGCGGACGTGGGCGTCCAGGTCTGCGATGGTTGGCGGGCGAGCTGGATCGACTGGCTGAATGATGGCGTGTACCCGGCGGCCCCACTCCTCGTCGGCGACACCGATCACGGTGATATCGGCGATGGCCGGGTGGTCGGCGAACGCGGCCTCAACTTCGGCGGCGAAGACGTTGGCCCCGCCGGTGATGATCATATCGGTCCTCCGGTCGGCGATGTAGAGGTAGCCATCATCATCGAGCCAGCCCAGATCGCCGAGTGTCTGAAAGCCGTCGACAGCGTCCGGGTTTGGCGCGCCGACGTATTCAAACGATGGTCCGGCAGCATCCGGCATGCGCATGTAGATCTCGCCAACCTTGCCAGGCGGGAGGTCGTTGCCCTGCTCGTCGAGAATGCGAATTTCGGTGGCGAAGGGTTTGCCGACACTGCCGGGTTTCTCCAGCCACTCGAAGCCATTAATCATCGCGTAGCCGATGCCCTCGGTCGAACCGTAGAGCTCGGTAACTTTCTCCGGGCCAAGGAGATCGATCCAGGCCTGTTTGAGCCAGGGCGGCACCGGTGCGGCGGTGCTGGTGATCGCTTCGATACTGGAGAAATCGTGTTCTCGGACATCTAGTTCCAGGATAATCCGCCGCATCATGATCGGAGCAAGGTACATGAATTGCACCCGGTATTGTTCGACGATGTCCGGGATCGAGCGAGGGTTGAAGCGGTCCTGGACGATCAGCGAGTGTCCTTCGAGGAGTCCAAAGTAGGCACAAGCCCAGGGCATGATGTGGTAGAGCGGGCCGTTGAGGAGTTGCAGCTGACCGGGTCGGAAGCCCAGCTGTGCGCCAAGACCGGAAAGCGGTTGCCGGACGACTGTGCCGTCGCCAGGTGAGACGATCAGTTTCGGACGCCCGGTTGAGCCGCCGGATGCGTGGGCGCGGCCTGGTCTGGCGATGCGGTCTGACCAGTCTGCATCGTCAAACCCTGACGCCTGTTCGAGATCGGTTGATGACAACTCACGGTAGCCGGCGCCAACCCAATCCGACAGGATCAAGTCGGGGCTGGCCAGCTCCAACAGTTGATCGCGTTCGAGGTCCGGCAGGTTTGGACGCAGGGTGATAACAGTGGATCCCGTTTTCCAGCCAGCGAAGGTGGCGATAAAGTGTTCGATGCTATTCGGCAGGGCAACAACCAGCGTTGATCCGTGGTTCAAGCCGTGAGCTTCGAACAAACGGGCGGTCTGGTTGGCACGACGATCCAGCTCCTGGAAACTGATCTTTCGTTCCTCGCCATCGTTTGGGAGGTAATGGATCGCTACCCGGTCGGGCATCTCCTCGGCTTGCAGCGTGAGCAAGCGGCTGTAGGTGAAGAGTTCAGGTTCCTGGTCAGTCATGAATTGGCTTCCCGTGATAGCTGCGGCCGGCTGGTTTCTGATCAGGCATCTTAGCAGAACGATGGCGTTGTCTTGAGAGGCGATGACGGAGGATCGAGACCGGTTCCAGTCATTGAATTGAATCTCGCCCGGCGGAGGTTACCGGCAACAATTCCGTTGTGCTGGCTGGTTAGCCTAGGACCATCCCCTCGGCGACTTCCGAAGGTTCCGGGTCTGGCAATCGACGCATCCGGAATGCATTGAGGAGTCCGAGAAGACCGGCAATGAGCGGAACGATCAGTGCTACCTGCAGGGCAATGTGCCTGGCGTCGGCATTGATGCGGATAATCTCATCCTGAATCTCAGGGGGCTGGCCAGCCAGTTGCTCCGCCAGCTGGGTGTTGCTCATGATCTCGGCATCGTCTTCGAGCGCCTGGGCAACATGCTGCTGCTCAGCCGGGGGTAAGACGTTGCTGGACTCCGCCATGTCGGTGAAGGTGAAAGCGAGTGTCGCCAGCATGATCGCGCCGGCGAAAGCAAGGCCGAAGGATAGCCCGAACGATCCTGCCGCCGAGTTCACACCGGCGGCTTCGCTGGCATGCTCCTCGTCGACCGGAGAGAGGGTGTAGTTGTTGAGCTGAGACACCATCAAGCCAAGACCACTCCCGGCGATGATCAGTGGGATCACCAGGTACCAACCGGAGCTTGCCCGGGGGACTATCGGGAGCAGCAGCGCTACGCCTGCCGAGAGCAGCGCGAACCCCAGAAGCACAAGGCTGGCAGGCCGGCGGTTGCCAGCCTTTCTCCCGGCCAGCAACGCCACGCCGAACATGCTGAGCGAGAGCGGTGCGAGCGACAGCCCGGCTTCCATAGCGTTGTACTCCAGGACCATTTGGAGATAGATCGGCAAGGCGATCATCATCCCACCCAGGGCGATCTGCTGGAACATCTGCTGGGTAATGCCTAGCCGGAAAAACATCGATTTGAATAAATCCGGGTCAATGAGTGTCGGTTTCCCCTCGCCCCTACGGCGCACGAGCCACCAGACCAGTGACCCCATGGCTACCAGCCCGACTATCAGCAACGCGCCGACGGCTTCCCCGCCCTCTTGCCAGACGAGAATGCTCAGGACGACTCCACCCATGCCCAGCACCGACAGGATCGCGCCGACTATGTCGACTCGCCGCGATCCGGTGTATGGCACGTCACGGACCATGCCGATGCCAGAGAGCACGAACGCGATCAAGAGAAGCTCGAGGAGAAATCCAACCCGCCAGGAGAGGTAGGTCGTTATAAATCCACCGAGCAGCGGTCCGACGGCGGTTGCGATAGCTGCCGATGCTCCTACCTGGGCGTAGGCTTTCACCCGGTCCGCCCCGTCGAAGTTACCGTGAATAAGAGACTGCATTGCTGGCAGCAGGAGCGATGCGCCGAGTCCGCCAATTAATGCCCAGAAGATGATCACTGCAGTCAAGCCCTGCGTGAGCATCATCGCCGCCGCGCCGACGGCATACCCGAGCAACCCCAGAACATAGGCCCGCTTGCGCCCGATGAGGTCGCCGACTTTGCTGCTGATCAGGATGAAGGCTGCAGATACGAGCGCTTCGAGGGCAATTGCCGACTGAATACCGCTGACTGTCGTGTCGAGATCGTGCACGACATTGGCGATCGAGACGTTCATCAGCGAGGTATCGACGACGAGGACGAACATCGCCATTGAAAGCCGGACTGCAAGTTTGCTGTTGTACCGTGCTCCCCGGTTTGTCCCAGCGACGCTGGAGTCTGCGCCGTCAGGCAATCGGTCACTATTGTTGGTAGCCATCAAGGATTCTCTAGCGCTATGTCAATCAGGTCTCCGGCTACATCGACCATCCGGTGCGAAATAGTACGCGCTAGCTCACGGTAATGCCACTGTGTTGAGAATCACATTTACCCTTAAAATCAGGATGAGCCAGCCAGGCATTCCATTCCCATCGATTTCTTGATCATGCCTGAATAGGCGCCGCTGCTGTGGGTGGTTCTTCTGGCAAGAAGGCGTCAAACGGTGATCTGCGAGCGCGGAAGAAGATGATGGCGCACAGACAGATGATCCAGATAGGAAATACTGCGATGAACCAGGAACTTACCGTCGCAGACAGGAGCAACGCCAACCCCACGACCGCGCCGACAGCGACGAACCAGCCTGGCAAGATTTTTTCTTTGCGTAGCAAACTCGTCGTTGAGAACACGAACATTGCCGCCATGCGCATTGCCAGGACAACGAATAGCGTCACCCCAAACTGAGGGAACTGGCGGGCTAATGTCAAATTGAACGATTCACCACCCAATTCGACCTGTGCCGCGAGCATTGACATTGAAGCGCCGGCTGAAAGTAACAGGGTGATGTAGATGATGCCGCAGACCAGTTGTACGTTGGCGAAGAGGATGTTAACGCGCTGCATGCTTCGTGATGCCCACATGCGCAGTGCGACGATGAACCAGATAAATGCGATTGCGGAAAACGGAATGAGGTAAATGGTCGCAATAAGCACAATGCGCCGGTTGCCCGCATCGCTGTAGTAGCGGTTGAGTTCATCGTCACTGGCGCTCACTGCAGGAGGATGCATCTTCAGGATCAAAAAGGCTGTCAGGAGCAGGAGCGCGTGGACGATGCCAACCGCAGCTGTAATTTTTGCCGCCCTACGGGTAGCCGGATGATCCGAAGCGACATAAACATCTGATTCAGTGGCGGATCGTAGTGAACTCGCAGGCGTGATGGCGTCTACATCGTCGATCACAACTCAAACCCTTTCGGCTTCCGGATGCACGAATGAGAAAAGATGTCCGCGTCAAGCGACGCTGTGCATGAAGACTTTCGGGGGAACCAGAGAGACTGTGTCGTACCCTGTGTTGTCTGCTACCAATCTCTGTTAAGAAGGTGTACCAGAGAGCTAACCGACTGCACTCGAGAACGAGTCGTGCTTGAGGGTTCAAGGTCAAACTGGAACGGAAATACGACGGGAATCTGATCTCGCAGATTGTTCCATTCTGGATGGAAAGATGCGAGGGGTTGTCATCCTTATGATCGCAACCCAACCCACGGTGAATCGCCCTACCAACCTGATCCTGAGCAAACCAGCGTGTTCCTCACCAGATTGACTCAGAACATGGTGCGGATGCCGCGATGGCGGAGGACCGTTTTAGTCGCTATTACCAGCGTGGCTTGTTAAGGTTTCGAGCAGTTCTTGTAATCGGTCCATCGAATCACGGACGCCTGATTCCATTCCGGAAGCGATTTCGGCGTCACGCGCTTCGACCGACTGGTAGACGGCGTTCATCCGAAGCAGCGTCCGGCCGCCCAGGTTTTCAAAGGTTGCTGTCTCCAGTGAGACATGTCCTGGCGCGCCTTCGAACTCACGAGTCTGAACAACGCCCTCCAGAGAGGGCGTGCCGTGGAAGACACCGTGAAATCCGTACTCGTTGCCGTCCGCATCCCGATGGACATAGCGCCAGCGACCTGCGTCCCGGGCTTCCAGATAATCGACCTGCATGGTTAGGGAACGCGGGCCGAGCCACTGCGCCAGTAGTTCGGGCTCGATGAAAGCCCGAAGCAGCAATTCAGGCGGCGCGTCGAACTCGCGAGTCATCACCAGCTGGGGGGTGTCTGGATTTGCGGTGATTTCTAATGTGGACATCTGGTACTCCTTCACGTTGATGTCAGTTCGTGATCAGGCTCCTCCGGCAGATCGTGCTGGAGCGCGTCTAGCAACTCATCAAGACGGTCGAAGCTCTCGTCCCAGTACTGCCGGTAGCGAACCAACCAGGCAGTCGCTTCTCGCAGCGGCGCAGCTTCAAGGTGGCTGAAGCGGGAGGTCGCCTGTCTGCTTCGCGAGATCAGTCCGGCCTCCTGCAGCACGTTGAGATGCCGCGATATAGCTGGCTGGGAGATTTCAAACGGCCTGGAGAGCTCTGCCACTGTCGCATCACCTTCGGTCAACCTGGTGAGAATTGCCCTCCGGACGGGGTTTGCCAGTGCGCTGAACACGATGCTGAGTTGATCACCTGACATATATATAACCTATGACTTATATAACAAACAGGTTAATAATAGCAATGTGTTGAAGCGGTGTCAAGAGGGGTTGTGGGGAGAGTAGGAAGAGAGTAG
>CAZNYB010000054.1:11076-26721 GCA_964577155.1 uncultured Thermomicrobiales bacterium
AAGAGAGTAGCAAGAGAGTAGCAAGAGAGTAAGAAGATAGGAAGGGGAAAGGGAATAGAGACAAGCGACAAAAGACAAGTATCAGGAGCGGGAGAACGGATCAGGCGACGGAGTGGTCGAGGTCAACCGGGGTATTTTCAGCGAGTAATTCGAGATCCAGATCAAACAGCGCCCGCAATGCGGCGGCGTTCGCGGGGCCGTGGACCGGATCGCGCAACTCGGTGATTGGTGTGTGCAGGAGCGCGTTGACGAGCTGCTCCGAGAAGATGTGGATCATCTGCTGTTGACGAGGATCGAGATCCGGGGTCCGGCGCAGCAGTCGTTCCACCTGAGCTTGACGAATACGGTCGGCATAGTCCTGTAAGGCGCGGATCGTATCGCCTCCGCAATGCCCGGCATACCAGGACTGGAACAGCGTCACATGATCGTCAATCGTTCGCTCTACTTGACCGGCTGCCTGCTGCCGGGCGATATTGTTCCCAGTGACGAGCTGCTGCAGGGCATCGAGATCGCAGAGCTTCACGCCGGGGATCTCGGTCACGTCGCTGGCGATATCCCGGGGAACGGCGATGTCTATCGCCAGCACCGATCTTCCGGCTGTCGCTGACTCCAGCACTTCTCGAGTTACGATCGGTTCAGGGGAGCCGGTACAGGAGATCACAATATCTGCCTGCCGCAATGCCTCTGGCAGGCGTTCGAATGCGAACGCCCGGCCCCCGAAGGCTTCCGCCAGCTCGTTAGCTCGCGCGAAAGTCCGGTTGACAACGAGCAGTTCTCCCGCCCCGTGGGAGCGGAGATTGCGGGCTACGAGTGTCCCGGTTTCACCAGCACCGATCACGAGTACAGACTTCCCTGCCAGGTCGCCATGGTGCTGCCTGGCGATCTCAACCGCGGCATGGGATATGGACACCGCGCCACGGGAAATGGAAGTCTGCGAGCGTGCGAATTTTCCGCTGTTGATCGCGGCTCGAAACAGGGCGTCCAGCACTGGACCGAGCGAGCCGGCCTGCCGGGCAACCTGCCAGGCCTCGCGAACCTGGCCGAGGATCTGCGGTTCACCGACGATCATGGAATCCAGACCGGAGGCAACCCGCATCAGGTGTCGAATGGCCTCCTCCCCCTCCAGCCGGTAAATCGCCCGGTCCAGTTCACCGGAGCTGAGTCCGGAGTGGTTGTAGATAAAGTCCCGCAGCACCCGTTCAGAGGTACGCGGGTCTGTGGCGTAGAATTCGGTCCGGTTACAGGTGGAAATAAGGGCGACTTCGCCGGTGGATTGATTGATAAAGCGTAACGCTTCGGCGATACGGTCAGGCGGAATTGTCAGGCACTCACGCACGGCAACGGTGGCAGTGTCGTGGTTTGCGCCGAGGAGAAGGACGGCCACGCTCCGGTTCCGATCCTTCCTTATCTGACGAATCCACTGAAGACGCAGAAAATCTATGCAAACCTGCGTTCGTTTAAAGTTTAACGAGTTGTATTCCACCCTGTCAACGTGAGAACTGCGTCAGAATCGTCTCGACATGCCATTCTCGGTAGGCGATAATCTCGGTTATACTGAATGCAACACTGCTGGGGATGTAGTTTTCTGGGATGAGCTACAACCAGCGTAAATCATCGAAGTGCCGGGGATGTCACAGCAAGTCGATGATGGTAAACAGATAAAGAGCTGTCCAGCCGGGGCTGGTGTCGGGGAGGCAACGAGGTATGTCAACAGCACAGATCATATTCACGATCATGATTGTTCTCGCACTTGTGGTCTGGCTGGTCGAACTGGTCTGGTTGTATAAGATGACGGAAGACGAGCGAGGCGACCCGGTGATGGTCGTTTCCGGCTCAGCGCCATTCTTCGTCGGCGCAATCCCGATTGCCGTTCTCGCGCCGAGCGTCGTCGATGGCGTCGGTTCGGTGATAGAAAAGGTTGTGAACGGCACTGTCGGGAGGATTGGCAGGGGATCGTCGGGCCAACAGACGGCGGCTGTCCCGCTCTCCAGTGAATCGGATGCCCGGCTGCTGATTGACGGCCAGGAAACCCCGATTACCCTGCCGAGAACCCGCATGGGCCGCTACCCGAACAACGAGATCGTTATCGACAACTCGACTGTCTCTGCCTATCACGCCGAGATCATCCGGCGACCGGATGGCCGGCATGAGGTGATCGACCGTGAGAGCAGAAATGGCACCCGGGTGAATGGCGCGCTTATCCGCACGCAAGTGCTCAAAGACGGCGATCTGATCACCCTTGGCGGCGCAACCCTGCACTATCTCAATGCCCCGCGATACGAAGCTCCTGTTGCTGACTACCCGCCGCAAGCGGCGGAACCGCCTTCAACGCCGCACCAGTTTTAACCTGTCGCGCCTGATTCCACTCCCATTTGCCGGATATGTTTCGGCACTAGTGATTTGCCATGCCTTGAACCGGCAGGCGGGTCTCCGATGACCGTACCGGTCTGCATCCCCTTGCATTACTGTTGAATACTTAAGAGTCAGCCTGGCAGATGCCGGAGTGGCACTCAGGTTACGTTGCGTCCGGGAGCATGGTTTTTTGTTCGAACTACTCAGTGCAATTTTCGCCATCATCATCATTGATCTGATTCTCTCTGGTGACAACGCAGTCGTTATTGGAATGGCTGCCAGCCGGCTGCCGGCAGATCAACGGCGCAGGGCTATTCTCTGGGGCGGGGTTGGCGCGGTCGGGCTGCGGATCACCTTCACGGTCATGGCTGCGTTGTTGCTGCAGGTGCCGCTGCTCCAGGCAATCGGCGGGATACTCTTGATCTGGATCTCCATCAGGCTTCTTCAACCCGCCGCCGAAGCGCACAACATCGCGCCAGCGCAAAATTTCCGTGGCGCGCTCAAAACTATCATCATGGCTGATGTCATCATGAGTCTGGACAACATTCTGGCAGTTGGCGGGGCAGCTCGTGGCCACATCTGGCTGCTCCTCTTCGGACTGGCGCTCTCGATCCCGATATTGCTGTTCTTCAGCTCGATCATCGCCAGAATGATCCACCGCTTCCCGATCCTCAACTACATCGGCGCGGGAATTCTGGTCATCACCGCGGTGCGTATGTTCTTTGAAGACCCGATCATCCACGATAATTTTCACACCCCACTCCCGCTTGAGCTGGTGATTGGCCTGATCGTCATGACGCTTGTCCTCGGGTACGGCTACCTGATGAACCGCCGCGCTCGCCAGAGAGTGCTGGAGGCGGCACAGCGAGTCGAACCGGCAGCGCCGGAGCAACCCGTTCATCAATCAGAAAGCGCGTTCGATGACTGACCTCTATGTTTCAACAGAACAACAATCCGAAATTCGGGACTGGTTTGACACCTGGGGTGGCTACGTCGCCAGCGTCGACTACGTCTCGGCCCGCCAGCTCTTCCACCCGGACGTCATCGGGTTCGGCACCTATATGGAGTACGTCCGTGGACTTGAGAACCTCGAACAGCAGCAGTGGCGCTCGATCTGGGGTACGATCGAAGGATTCACTTTTCTGACAGACCGGCTTGTCTGCGGTGTCGATGCAGCCGGTGTTCAAGCCTGGGGCATTGTTCCCTGGACCTCGACCGGCTTTCATCCCGATGGCACGCCATACGACCGGCCCGGCCGGGCAACGGTCATTTTTACCCGCGACGCTCCAACCGATCCCTGGCTCGCTATCCATACTCATATCTCGCTTGCACCTGGCACGCCACCGGGAACCGGAGTTGAAGCTCAGGAGTAGTTGCGAACAGTTTTGTAGCGGTGAAGGTTAGTACCAGTCCCACATCCGGAAGCTCGTGCGGACACGGTGTCACCTTGCTGGTTTCGTTCTCGCTGTCATTTGAGTGAGAAAACCCACTCCAGTTACGCGTCGAATCGTGAGAAGTTCGTTCTGGGTCAGGTGCAGGTAACCGTCAGTAGCTGCTAAGATCGGTTGTCACGCAAACCGGAGAAGTGTCAGTTGAGTGCGAAGACGAACACCGGAACCGGCGGACCAACCGGGATGGCCCGGTTTTTGCCAGTTCTGGAATGGTTGCCTAACTACGACACAGCATGGCTCAAAGGCGACATCGTCGCCGGGCTTTCGGTGTGGGCGCTCATGGTGCCGACATCGCTGGGATATGCGGCAATCAGTGGCGTCCCGGTTCAGAACGGTCTCTACGCTATAACTTTTGGTCTGGTTGCCTTTGCGTTATTTACTACCTCGAAGCAGGCAACCCAGGGTCCAAGTTCGTCCACTGCGGCTGTCCTGGGAGCGGGAGTCCTTTCGGTTGCCGCTGCTGGTTCTGACGAAGCCGTTGCCGTGGCGGCTGCCATTATCATAGTATCCGGCCTCCTTTTTGTCATTTTGTATCTCCTGAAAATGGGTTGGATTTCTGAATTCCTGTCGGCCAGTGTACTGACTGGATTTGTCTTTGGTGTCGCGATCAACGTTGCTGTTGGTGAACTCTTTAAGATCACTGGGACAGAAAAATCTGGAGACAATACCTGGCAGAAGATGTGGGCCTGGATACAAAGTCTTCCCGACACGAACAGAACCACGCTTATTACCGGGATCTTTGCGCTTGTCGTCGTCTTTGGTCTCAAGTTCTTTGCTCCCAGAGTGCCCGGCGCGCTGGTCGCTGTGATTCTGGGAGTTGCGGCAACGCTCGTCTTCAACCTTGACGAAAAAGGCGTCGAGATGATTGGAGAAGTCCCACGCGGCTTACCAATTTTTGCCTTCCCTGATCTGGAACTCATCAAAGACAACTACGAAATCATCTTCGGCACGGCGGTCGGACTGGTTCTGATCGGCTTCTCAGTGACAACGGCGACTGTCCGCCGGTATGCAACCGAACATAACTACCGGGTTGATATTAATCAGGAGATGCTGGCGCAGGGAACGTCGAATATAGCCTCCGGTCTATTCCAGGGGGTCTTCAACAACGGCAGTCTCTCGAAAAGTCCGGTCAATGATGCTGCGGGCGCTCGCTCGCAGGTGTCCAATATAGCCCAGGCGGTCCTGGTTATCCTGACACTGTTGATCCTCGCGCCGCTGTTTTCTGAGCTACCAGAAGCATTCCTTGGAGCAATCATCATCGAAGCCGTCGTCATGGGACTGATGGATGTACCAGAGATGAAACGCATACTATTCATCAAGCCGATTGAGTTTCTTGCAGCGATTGGAGCGCTTCTGGGGGTTCTAACTTTCGGCATTTTACAGGGTGTCGTTATCGGCGTTGTGTTGTCTATTTTCTGGCTGGTAGCGGTTACCGCTCGACCGTACATTCCCGAACTTGGCCGGATGCCAGACACTGATGCTTTCCATGACCTTGACACTCATCCAGACGGCGAAGTCTTTCCAGGGCTGAGGATTTTCCGCTTCGATGGCGGGCTCATATTCGTCAATGCAGATGCTCTAGCCGACCGGATTCGGCAGGAGCGTGTCCGCGCGCCGGATGAGATGCGAGGGGTAATTCTGAGCATGGAGGGGGTGAATTTCATCGATACTGAGGGAGCGGACACGGTGAAGAATATCGTTCTAGCTAGTTTAGATATGAATATTGATCTACATCTAGCGCGAGCAAAACCTCAGGTGCTTGAAGTATTACAACGAGATGGTGTTCTCGATCTGATCGGTGCTGATCGTATTCACCCCAACATCGCCAATGCAGTCAGCATGCATTTACGTGAGCAGGCTGGCCAAAGCCCTTCTGACTGAGAAACTGCCAGCTAATCCGTGCAGACAATACACACAGGTGTCCACTGTTGAGGAACCAGGACAGATTCGCTAGGCTCAGTTCGATGTCTATTGCTCCTAACAGATTCTATGCGGACACAACGTTGTGATCCAAAGCAATTCAGAGTACCGTACTCAGGCTAGGAGATGCGGTTGCTTCCAACAGAAAAACGGTGGTATCAGCACCTGTTAGCCGCCTCAATTCTTATCGGTATTTTTGCCGGGGTGTTCGTGCTTGTCTATTCAGGCCTCACCGGTGAAATAAGCGGTTATCTGTTCAAAGCAGACTCATATCAATTCGCGACCGGAAGTGTGTGGTGGATACCACTTGTAGCCGTTGGCGGCCTGGTCGTCACCCTCATGAGAAAGTTGTGGAAGATTCCGGAAGAAGTCCCTGGCTCGATTGCTCTGGCGAATCGCGCCTGGGTGGATGTTAAAACCGCACCGTACCTCGTCATCATAGCTATTACATCCATGTCGCTAGGGGCAAGTCTCGGTCCATCCTTTGGTCTGATCGTGGGCGGCGGGGCGATGGGGTCCTGGCTCGTTACGAGATTGCACGATGACACTGTCGAAGAAGCCAGGGCGGAATACACGCTGACCGGAATGTCAGGCGCGCTGGGAGCTGCGTTCAGCGGTCCGATGTTCGCCGCAATCCTGGCCACGGAGTTGTCACCAACGTCGAAGAAAAATTATGTGACTGCGTTTGTACCCGAACTCATTGCCGCAATCATTGGGTTTGTCATCTACTTCACCGTTACCGGAACTTCACTGCTCGGGGCGTTTGAGCTGCCTGCATATGAGTACAAGACGGCCCACATCCTGTACGGCTTATTGTTTGGGTTCTTTGGCGCGTTGATTGCGATAGTATTCGTCGTTCTCAAAAAGCTGATCTCAAAAGTTGGACTTCTTATAAAAAACCCGCTCGTCAAAGGTGTCGTTGGTGGCGCGTTGGTCGGCGTCATCGCGTTCTTGTTTCCACTTACAGCAAGTGCTGGCACCTCAGAGCTTTCCTACGCTACCGATCGTTTCACGAGCATTAGCTTTGGTCTACTTCTGGGCATACTACTGGCAAAGATCATTGCAATTGCCATCAGTTTTGAAGCTGGTTTTCTAGGCGGCATCGTATTTCCGGTGATCTTCCTGGGAGGTATCGCCGGGTTGGCAGTACATGTTGCTTTCCCATCTATACCGGTAGCGCTGGCGGTTGCCGCAATGATCGCAGCGGTGCCGGGAGCCTTGTTGAATGCGCCGATTGGCATGGTATTGATTGGCGCTAGCACGGTTAGCGTCGGTATCCCCGCGCTGGCTCCTATCGCGTTGTCCGTGGTCGTCGCCCGTATTCTGGTCTCGATCGTCGTTCACCGGATAGAGAAGGAGCAGGACAACCGGCTGTAGGCGCAGCTGCCGCTACGGAATCTTTACACCGATCGACGCTGAATTGCTGGCACAGGCGCCCTGGTTTGTTTACTCCCGAGCCATCATCGCGACGACCTCTTTCTCGATGTCGCGGAATGGCTCGCCGGAGACATCGACCAGCACTTGCCGGATCGTCCCGCCGATGAATGACCAGGGACGCTCGCCCGCATAGTCGTCGGTCACCGGTTCCCCGCCGTCCTTGCCAACCAGCAACCCCTCGCCAACGAGTGAGAAATTGCCTGGCTGAGTCTTGATCTCAGCCGAGCCGACGGCCCGTTCGTCTAAGTAGAGTGTCAGCGTGCCATGCGTCGGCATATCTGTACCCTCACGCACGAACGACGCGGAGAGGATCTGCTTGCCAGTTGGCACGTCCTCTGTCGAAACGACCATCTGCTCGAACAGCCCGACGAAGTTGTAGACGTACTTCAGTTTGCCGTCTTTGATGTACAGCGAATGCCCGCCAAATTTGCAGCCGTGTGAGAAGAGCACGCCGCTTGCTTCCGGCGTCTGAATATCGACTTCGGCGGCGATGGCGTAGGAGCGGTTGCGGATGTTCACCGCGGCCGCCTCCGGCACTTCGGCGCAGTTCGGATAGTAGATATAGCGATCACGGGGTTTGCCGATCTCAGGTCGTGGCGTCGTCAGGATCTCAACGGCGTCACGGGACTCAAGCGGAAGTCCATTGTATCGTCCGGCCTGGTAGAACCAGAGCGCGATCAGTTCCTGGAGTTTGTCAGGGTGCTGGCTGGCAAGGTCATGCATCTCGGTGGGATCTTCGTCGGTATCGTAGAGTTCCCAGCGGTCTTGCATGTGATCTGGCCAGCCGCCGGGCGCGGCCGGCACCGCCGCGACTGCCTTCCAGCCCCGGTGCCAGATGGCGCGGGAACCGAGCATTGAAAAGAAGGCCGTCTCTTTTTCGGTTGGCGTGTCGGCATCCTCAAAGGAATACCGGAAACTCTGACCTTCGAGCGGAATCTGCGGGTAGCCTTTGACCTGCCCGGGCAACTCGACACCCAGGCAGTCATAGATGGTTGGCACGATGTCGGTGGCATGGTTGTACTGGCGGCGCAGTTCATTCTTCGCGCTGATCCCCTCCGGCCAGACGACGATCAGCGGATCGGCGACACCGCCTTCGAAGTTGTACCGCTTCCAGAGTTTGAAGGGGGTATTGAAAGCCCAGGCCCAGCCAGACGGGTAGTGGTTGTACGCTTCAGGGCCGCCGAGCAGATCGAGGTAGCGCAGATTGTCTTCCATATCATCAGGGATGCCATTGAAGAACTTGTTTTCGTTGACCGAACCATTCGGTCCGCCTTCGGCGGATGCGCCGTTGTCCGAGACGAAGACGATGATCGTGTTCTCGAACTCACCGGTCTCTTCCAGATAGTCGAGGAGACGGCCGATGTGGAAGTCAGTGTGGCTCAGGAAACCGGCATAGACCTCGGCCATCCGGCTGAAGAGCGCTCGTTCGTCGTTGGTGAGCGAACCCCAGGTTCTCACTGTGTCAACTTCAGGCCAGCTGTGTGCGCGATCGCTGCTGGTGGTTTCAGCGTAGGGGTTGATCGGTGACAGCTCGATGTGTTCCGGGAAGATTCCCAGCTCTTTCTGGCGTTCAAAGACAAGCTCCCGGTACCGCTCATACCCCATGTCGAATTTCCCGCGGTACTTCTCAATCCACTCTTCCGGGGCGTGGTGCGGCGCGTGGGTCGCGCCGGGGCAGTAATACATGAAGAATGGTTTGTCGGGCGCAACGACCTTCGCATCCCGGATAAACTCGATCGCCTTGTCTGTCAGGTCTTCGGTGAGGTGGTAGCCGTCTTCTGGCCCTTTGGGTTGCTCGACATAGTGATTGTCGTAGACAAGATCGGGGTACCACTGGTTCGTTTCCCCGCCAAGAAATCCGTAGTAGCGTTCGAAACCCCGGCCAACCGGCCAGTTGCGTTTGGTCGACGCCATGCTCATCTCATCGGCCGGGCAGAGATGCCATTTGCCGAGCATGTAGGTGTTCCAGCCAAGTTCCCCGAGCACTTCAGCGATCGTCGCGCTCTCGAAGGGGATATGCCCGTTCGACCCTGGAAATCCGCTGGTTGCTTCGGCGATACAGGCCATGCCGTTGGTGGTGTGGTTTCGCCCGGTCAGCAGAGAAGAGCGTGTGGGCGAGCAGAGCGCGGTGGTATGCCAGTTCGTGTAGGTAAGGCCGCGTTCAGCAAGCCGGTTAATGTTCGGCGTCTCGATCAGCCCGCCCCATGGCTCCATGGCCGAGTACCCGACGTCATCGAGGACGATGTAGAGCACGTTCGGCGCTCCTTCCGGCGCTTGCGGCTGGGCATAGGGTCCCCAGTCTGGCACGGAGTCCTTAATGTCGATATTGATCGTGCCATTGAACGGTCTGCTCATCACTATCTTCCTTTATCAATTGCGAACAGATAACTGGCCAACGGCAGGCTGAACATCAACTGCTGCTCATCCTGTCATGCATCGGACCATCCTTCAGGCAAAGAATGGTATCTCATCCAGACCGGCGAATTCGCTCAGGCGTTAGTCCCTGGTAGTTCCTGCGTTGCCAGCCCACCCTCACTAGTCCCGGCTGAGAACCACCTGGATAGATTGCCGTCGCCTGAGTCGACAGATTAGCTCAAATATCAATCAACATTACAATAAAGGTAACTAAAATGTATAAATTTGTAGTATTAAAGATCTAATATCAAAATAATATTGACAAATAACTATTTACCGTGTATTATTAGTATGTGTTGATCAGTTTTCAACACAATGGAGGTATCACGGAAGGATTGCTCAATGTTTACTGATATCTATACCGCGAGTGAAGTCACCCAGGCACGGCACAACGATCTGCACCAGGACGCGAAACAGGTACGCACACGCGATATGAGCCGCAGCCGGGTGCTCCGGCTTTCCAAGCGGAACAACCGCCCCAGTTCCCGCTAAGGCCTGCACTTCTTCACCTGCCCGGAACGCCAGATCTATTTTGGAAGGAAAACAATCGATGCTAAATGATGCACAACTCGTCGCGTTACTGGTCGCGGAACGTCACAAAGAGCTTCAGCAGGAGTCGCGCGGGAACTTCTCTCGCTACACGGCCCGAGGACGGAGCCGTCACCAGCGGACCGATCAGCCATCTGGAAATCGTGGCTGGTTTACCTCCCGATAAGGGAATATAACTATATGACTATGTGTTTATTACTCAGACGGGGTATACTCCCCGTCCCGCTGGTGAAGGGCGCCAGTTCGGGATCGAGATGAACGATCATTTCGATCAGTTTTTGTCAGCGGGCGCGATACACACGCCCGCCAGTGGCTGAAAGGAGTCACGACCATGTTGGAACAGCAGTACCTGCAGGAGATGCTCACGCGTCAGAAACTCGAAGAGCATGCCAGGAAGGCGAAGCGCAGGTTCGGAGGGAATCGCCCGAAGCGAACGAGCTAGGCGGTAATCCCAATGACCCTCAAGAATCGGGGGAATACCGATGCAAGATCAGATGTATCAGCTGGAGCTGACCACCGCCCGGGACAGCCGGCGCGCGCGGGCCGGCAGCCGGAAGCACGCCCTCCGGATCCGCCACCGCTAACCGCCAAATCCCGGCACAGAAACGCCACGGACGTTCATCAATCACCGAACTCCGTGGCGTTTTTGCTTTAACCGCCGCCGCATCCTTCTCGTAGTCCCAACGCCGCCCTATCCCTTCCACCGCGTTCTAGCTTGCAAAACGGTGTGCTGAACGCGCTTTGGCCTTGGCTGCTTCCTCCTCCCGGTTCTTCGGCGCAGCATTCGTTTCGAGTGAATCGAGGATCCGGGCAGTCACAGTCGCGATATCGTCGACTGCCTGGTAAAAAGCGACTGTATTGACCTGCGACGGTTTGGTGAACCCGCTGATCTTGCGCACGTACTGCAGCGCGGCCGCCTGGATCTCGTCGTCAGTCGCGGGCGGATCAAAGTTATAAAGCGTTCGGATATTTCTACACATGAACATCCTCCGGGGATTGTTGACCGTTGAACAGGTCGCGCTGTTTGAGCGGCACCGCTCCGTTCACCAGAGCGGTTTACGGAAGTTTGGGCTGATCGTCGTAGGGGAGAACCTCGTTTTCTCTCTAGATACGCCATAGTCCATAACACGGGCGATCACAAGGATCGCCCCTAAGATATCCGTACCACATTTCCATGAACCGTCCTATCCTCCAGCGAGCGCGCCTACGATATAGAAAGGCTCATCTCCGGTTGCGATAGCGTCGGGAAGCGGCGCGTCCGGCGAATCGTGCGAAAGGTCCTGACCGCAGCCGAAAAAACGCACCAGCGCCCGGCGCTCCTGGGTGACGCTGTCGCGGACGGTTCCTCTCAGGACCGGGTAGCTGGCTTCGAGCGCATCGAGCAGCGCTCGCTGGGTCACCGGATCTTCAACGAGGATTTCCACTTCGGGACCAGTCTTCGCCAGGGTCCGCAGATGATGAGGCAGTTCGACTCGAATCATGGTAGCGTTTGCACCTCTACGGAGGTGACGGACGGAAGATCGCGGACGATTGGCGCCCAGCTGTCTCCCGAGTCGGTCGAGGCGTAGACCTGCCCGCCGGTCGTGCCGAAGTAGATCCCGCAGGACTCTAGCCGGTCGACGGCCATTGCGTCACGCAGCACGTTGACGTAGCAATTCTGTTGCGGCAAGCCGTTGGTCAGCGGCTCCCATTCGTTGCCACCGGTCCGGCTGCGATAGACACGCAGTTTGCCTTCGGGCGGGTAGTGTTCCGAATCGCTTTTAATCGGGACGACGTATATCGTGTCCGGCTCGTGAGCGTGAACGGAGATCGGGAAGCCGAAATCACTCGGCAGATTGCCGCTAACCTCGTGCCAGAGATCGCCAGCATCGTCGCTGCGCATAACGTCCCAGTGCTTCTGCATGTAGAGCACGTTGGGGCGCGAAGGGTGCATTGCAATGTTGTGGACGCAGTGACCGACATCGGCATCGGAGTCGGGCAGTTCGTTTTCAATGTTCAGGCCGCGGTTCACCGGCTGCCAGCTCTGCCCGCCATCATCTGTCCGGAACGTACCAGCAGCTGAGATGGCGACGAAGATTCGGTCTGAATTATCAGGATCGAGGAGGATCGTGTGCAGGCACATCCCGCCCGCGCCGGGTTGCCAGAGATGCCCTTTTGCTTTCCTCAGCGCCGGGAACTCCTGCCAGCTCTGCCCGCCGTCATCCGAGCGAAACAACGCCGCGTCCTCCACTCCGGCATAGACACTATCCGGGTCGGTCAGTGACGGCTCCAGGTGCCAGACACGGTTGAATTCCCAGGGGTGCTGGGTACCGTCATACCACTTATGCGTGCCGGGATCGCCCGTATATTGAAAGTCATTGCCAACTGGCTCCCAGTTCTGGCCGCCATCGTCGGAACGCTGAATAATCTGCCCGAACCAGCCGCTGGATTGCGATGCGTAGATTCGGTCCGGATTCACCGGCGACCCCTTGAGATGGTAGATCTCCCAGCCAGCGAAGTGTGGTCCGCTGACCTCCCACTGCTCCCGTCGTTCGTCCGCGGTCAGGATAAACGCACCCTTGCGTGTTCCGACCAGCACTCGTACGTTGCTCAACCGTCTCTCCTTTTGTTTCTGGATCGCCGAGATGCTCGCCTCAACTCAGGTATTCCTCTTTCGCGAGACGATGTTCCCTGGCGTCCGCAAGCGGGTTCCCGCCTTGGGAAATATCTGGTGTCTCGCCGGTCGCCTGTTGCTCGGTTCCGGCACTGGCAAGCCGTGGATGGAGCGCTATCGCCTCCGGTCAGCTAGCCTGTCCGTACAGAACAAATATTCTACTCGTAGAGTATACCGTGACATGAAGTCATGTCAACTCCATTGAGACAGCAGGCTATTGTCGCTTACCGCATGATCTCCCGCACCCCGTTCAATTCGTCTACGAGAAGCTCTAGTTCAGTTGATGTTGTCAGGTAGCTGGTCAGGCAGATGCGTAAGGCTGGACGGCCCAGGAGCCGTGTTGTCGAGATCCAGACCCTGCCCCTGCTGACGATCTCGGCGCAGACCGTCTCGTAGTACTCAGATTCAGCGCCGGTTCCGGAACCGATCAACTCGTCAGGAAAACAGGTTGCATCTCTAATGCAGACGATGGGGAGCTTCGTTCCCGGGTTGATGATTTCCCAGTTTGCGGACCGGAGTCTCTGCCGGAGTTCATCGCCAAGGCGAATCTGGCGTTCGATCATCTCCTCGTAGCCTTGCCGTCCTGCTGTCGCAAGGGACATGAAGAGCTTGAGGCCGGTGAACCGCCGGGACCACTGGATGCTCTGGGTGTACAGATCGACTCCGTCGCTGGCTGCAGGTGGCATGTAGTCCGCCGATATGCGAAAGGTTCGGTTGAGATGTTCATGGTCTTTGCAGATGAATATTCCGGCGGCCATTGGGACTGAGAGCCACTTGTGCGGGTCGATCGTGACCGAGTCCGCCAGTTCGATGCCCGAGAGCAGCGGAGCGAGCCGGTCAGCGAGGCAGATCGCGCCAGCCCAGGCAGCGTCGACATGAAACGAGATGCCGAATTTCTCTGCCAGCCGGGCGATCTCTGGCAGCGGGTCGATCACTCCCGCGCTGGTCGTGCCTGCCGTTGCGAGCACGAGGAAAGGACTCAGATTCGTGGCAATATCCGCCTGTATCTGCCGTTCTAACGCGTCGACATCCATGCGAAGATCCGGCGACACCGGCACGAGGCGAACCGCGTTTCGACCGAGTCCGGTTGCGTGGGCGATTTTGTGAATAGCTCCATGGCTTTCTTCGGAGGCATACAGGACGGGTTGGGACGGCAACCCACGCAACCCGGTGTCGCCGATCTCCGGGAATGCCCTGGTGAGCGCCAGTAGCACGGCGGTGAGATTGGCTTCTGAGCCGCCGGTCGTCATGCTGCCGGCGATCCGCTCTGACGAGAACCCAAGCCGGGTTCCGAAGTAGCGCAACAGGTGCTGCTCAATTTCCACGCCGACCGGGCTGTGATTCCAGACGCCGAGCTGCGGGTTTACCGCCGCCACGAGGGCGTCGGCCAGCACTCCCATGTAGGTCGGTGATGGGTTGAACAGTCCGAAGTAGGCAGGGTGTGCGTTCTGCGTATTCCAGCTCCGCATCATGTCAACGGTGTCGTCGATGATCGAATCCGGCGGGGAAGAGCGTTCAAATGTATAGGCGGCGAGATGGTTCCGGATGGTCGTCGCATCGACTTCAGGCGCAACTGGCAGGGTATCTAGCTCCTCAAAAAACGAGGAGATGCGATCTCCCATCTGACCCCAGAGCAGGTCGCGTTCATCTGGTGGCGGTAACACGGGCGTTGAGAACTCCAATCTATTTCTACTGGTTCTGGTATTCAGAGTATGTCGGGTTGAACGTGTTTGCTATCCGAATCTTGCGCCGAAAGCAGATTCGTCTACTGATAAGGGAATAGGTGTCGTATCGCACGCGCATGCTCGCGGTCCGTGATAATTGTCACCGTCGAACTGCCATCAGAAATTGCCTCGTTGAAGTATCGTAATCAAGTGCTATGGGAACGAAGGAGAGAAAGAGACAAAGCCATGCCAGAACAATCAGTCAGACAGTCCGCCGCCCTCTACGAGATCGCACAGACGCTGTTTCCCGGCGGGGTCAACAGTCCAGTCCGCGCCTTCCGGGCAGTCGGAGGAAGCCCGCGGTTCATCGCCAGCGCCAGCGGTCCGCGGATCACCGATGCCGACGGAAACACGTTTATCGACTACGTTGCCTCCTGGGGACCGCTGATTGCCGGACACGCGCACCCCGAGGTGGTGGCGGCGATCCAGGAGACGGCCACCCGGGGCACGTCTTACGGCGCGCCAACGGCGGTGGAGAACGAGCTTGCTGAGATAATCATCGACCGAATGCCGGCTATCGAGCGGATCCGCTTTGTGTCGTCTGGCACGGAGGCCGCCATGAGCGCACTGCGGCTGGCCCGTGCCTGTACCGACCGCGATCTCATCCTGAAATTTGACGGCTGCTATCATGGCCACGCCGACAGCCTGCTGGTTAGCGCTGGCTCCGGGGTGCTAACGCTTGGCAAACCGGACAGCCCCGGCGTTCCAGCGGCAATCGCGGCGACAACCCTCTCTGTTCCATATAACAACCAGGCTGCAGTTGAGGAAGCGTTCGCAAAGCACGGCAGCGACATCGCGGCAGTCATTCTTGAGCCGGTAGCCGGAAACATGGGGATCATCGACCCGGGTCGCGACTACCTGTCGTTTTTGCGGGAGATCACCGAGCAGCACGGTTCGCTGCTCATTTTTGATGAGGTTATCACCGGGTTCCGGGTTGCTCGGGGTGGCGCGCAAGAACGCTACGGCATCGAGCCGGATCTGACGGTGCTTGGCAAGATCATCGGTGGCGGGCTGCCGGTCGGCGCGTACGGTGGCCGGGAGGAGATCATGAACCGGATTGCGCCGGTTGGGGATGTCTACCAGGCCGGAACGCTCTCCGGTAACCCGCTGGCGATGGCGGCTGGCATCGCCACACTACAGCTGC
>CAZNYB010000055.1:0-12924 GCA_964577155.1 uncultured Thermomicrobiales bacterium
TAGAGCGACCTCATGGTTGAACCGAAAGTCGTAGGGGCGAACCTTGTGTTCGCCCTCTTAAATCCTTTGCAACAAAATCGGGCGAACACAAGGTTCGTCCCTACCTTCGGTTGCATTCCAGATCGATGATCCCTGCCGGTGCGCCTGCCATCTGCCTACCAGCGTGATCGAGGTCAAAAAGCTAACCTGCCGCTTGACAATCACCGTGGCGAGTCGTATCATTCAACCATATGGTTGAATGTTTGTGCAGGTTGAGAGGAGATTACAAACCAACGCCGGTCCAGCGCGACGGGATATCCATATGGTTGAACCAGGTCAACAGCTTGATAGCATCTTTCAGGCGCTTGCCGATCAAACGCGACGGGATATCTTGAAGCGTGTGTCGACAACATCACTGTCGATCAGCGAGATTGCTGAACCATACGAGATGTCGTTTGCCGCCATTGCCAAGCATGTCGCCAGGCTCGAAGCAGCCGGGCTTGTTATCAAGAAACGGATTGGTAAAGAACAGCATGTCGTGGCTGATCCGGAAACCCTGGAAATGACAGCGCGGTATCTCAAAGAGTACGAAACACTGTGGCAACGCCGTTTTGACGCCCTGGAACAGCTATTAGAGAGGGATTCATGATCGAGATGAATAAGACAGAATTTATCCAGGATGTAGAAAACTTCACGCTGACTGCGAAGCGGAGCTTCAGCGCATCCCAACATCGGGTATGGGAAGCGTTCACCACGCCAACGCTCCTTGAGCAGTGGTTTGCGCCGGAACCGTTCCGCGCAACAACGGTCTCAATGGATTTCCAAGTTGGTGGCGCCTGGCACTACTGCATGAATGGTCCGGATGGCGAGAAGCACTATGGTCTGACGAAATATCTGGAGATCAACCCGGAAAGCTATATCCGCGCCGAGGACTACTTCGTGGATGCTGATGCGAAAATCAACACCGACCTGCCCGGCATGATATTTGAGAACTCCTTTACCGCCGACGGCGACAAAACGCATCTGTTGAGTGTCGTGACCTTCACCAGCCTTGAAAACCTCAAGACTGTGCTTGAGATGGGTATGCAAGAGGGTTATGGCGCATCGCTGGATCAACTCGAAGGGTTGTTAGCATCGATGAACGAGCCGATCACCGTCGAAATCACCGTCGACGCTCCGGTCGAGCGTGTGTGGGAGTGCTGGAATGGCCCAGAGCACGTCTCAGGCTGGGCGTTTGCGTCTGATGACTGGGGAGCAACGCCGGTTACGAATGATCTGACCGAGGGTGGATCGTTCAAAACAACCATGTTCGCAAAAGATGGAAGCATGAGCTTTGACTTCGAAGGCACCTATACAGAGGTAGTCGAGCACGAGCGCATTGCATATGACCTGACTGACGGACGGCATGTCACTGTCGTGTTCGACGATACGCCTGATGGGGTGTACATTTCGCAGACTTTTGAGCCTGAAGACGAGAATCCGCGAGAGATGCAGGAAGGTGGCTGGCAAGCGTTTCTGACGAATTTCAAGAATTACGTTGAAAGCGCTTAATCGCCAGACAACTTCCACCTCATCATCAGTAGAGACGCCCCGCCGGGGGCGTCTTTCCCGTTCTGAATCGCAACGAATGTGGATCATGTGATTCGAGATTGACCTCTTCGAAACCAGGTCAAACCGTCTGAACATCGCCCTGTTACAGCCGACCCGTCAGCTCTGGTGTGAGTTCTTAGCTAAACTCATAGAACTCTGAAACTGAACCGACGATCAGGGGATCTGGCGGAGTGGCAATTTCTGGATCCTTCTGATGGTAGGGGAGTGCGCTAAGGACGTGGTGCATGGCGTTGAGCCGGGCACGCTTCTTGTCATCGGATTTCACCACCGTCCAGGGGGCATCAGCTGTATCAGTGTAGAAGAACATCGCCTCCTTGGCGGCCGTGTAATCATCCCATTTGGTAATTGACTCCCGGTCAATCGGGCTCAGTTTCCACTGCTTCAGCGGATCTGTCTCCCGGGATTCAAAACGGCGTAATTGCTCATCCCGGGTGACAGAGAAGTAGAACTTGAACAACCGGATGCCGCTGCGGACAAACATGCGTTCCAGTTCCGGCGTCTCGCGGGTGAATTCGAGGTATTCAGATGGAGAGCAGAAACCCATCACCAGTTCGACCATCGCCCGGTTGTACCAGGAGCGGTCAAAGAAGACGATCTCGCCAGCGGCCGGCAAGTGGGCGATATAGCGCTGGAAGTACCACTGGGAGCGTTCAATCTCGGTCGGTTTATCGAGAGCGACCACCCGCGCGCCACGGGGATTCAGATGTTCCATGAAGCGTTTGATCGTGCCGCCCTTGCCAGCGGCGTCACGGCCCTCGTAGATGATGATGATTCGCTGGTTGGTTTCCTTGACCCAGGCCTGCATCTTGAGCAACTCAATCTGCAGCTCTGTTTTCATCTTCTCATACTGTTTCCGGGGCAGCTTTTTCTCATACGGGTAGATGCTTTTTTCAAAGAGCTCTCGGCGGGTGAATTCGGTGGCCTTCAGGTAGAGGTCGACGGATAGCTCGGGATCCTCTTTTGTATTTGAGTTGGGTTTGGCATTTGCTTTGGTCATGCGACGTACCCTCCAGTGCCGACGACGGATGAAAATGAGTATGTCTTCTATTGTGCAGGAATATGGGCTCGTTGTACAGTGCCTGAATAGTGAATTATGTAATTAAAAACAGGATGGTTCAGGGTTTTGCAAAGAAGAAGCCCGGCGATGTGGGGTCGCCGGGCTCCAACACTGGTGAAGGGAATGGAAGGAACGGGAAGTCTGCTTAGTTGTTCGTTTCAACCTCTGCGATCTCAGGTGTCGACTTCGTTGTCTCACCGATCGCAATTCGGAATGGCCGCGCTTCTGCCGCCTTCGGCAGTGTCAGCTTGAACAGGCCGTCGATTACCTCGGCGGAAACTGATTCGTGTTCCACCTTGTACGGCAAGTTAATGCTGCGCTGGAAATCGCCGGTGCGCAGTTCACGGCTGTACCAGGTCCAGTTGCCAGCGTCCTCGACATCATAGAGGGTCGGGAAGCTGCCAGAAATCGTTAGCACACCATCATCAATCTGTACTTCAAGGTGCTCAGCGCGCACTCCCGGCACGAAAGCCTGGACAACGAATTCATCGCCACGGTCAAAAATATCGACCGGCAGCGTCATCACCTGCGACCTGGAAGTCCGGCTCAACATCTCCTGCGACATGCGGTCCATCTGGTCCACGAGGTACCAGAAATCATTGGCCGGGTTCATCCTTGCTCGTCTTGTCATTGTTAACACGTTCCTCTCTCAATACGCAATAGAAAAACTTCTTGCGATCAGTCGACCGCGTTTTCATATTACGTTGCTATTATATAGATAGATACAGTTCATGTCAAGTTATATCCTCATATTGCTTATACTTAAGATAACTTAAAGAGATCATATATCTGACTTCTCAAATGGCAGAGTGCAATGACGTCACGGGACAACCGGGTAGCGCTGATAGTTCTCACAGGTGTGCCAGAGCCTCTCAACATGTCCGGTTGATCCCGCATTTAGCACACATCTTCCGTCGCCTGGCACGCTTGCGGGGTATGATGCAAGCCTATGGGTAAACCACGGGACATCGCCAGGCAGATCAATGCGGAAGTCAGCATTCTGCCTGCCCCGAACACGGCCGCCGCCCGCTCGATCCGCCGGCAGTACTCCGCGCAGCTTCGGGACGAAGACCCCGCGTTCGTCATGGAGCTAGCCAGCGAGCTAGTTGAATCATATGACCAGCGCTGGCTAGCCTACGAATTCATCCGCTTTCACCCGGCCACATTTCAGCAGCTCGGCATCAATGAGTTGCAGATCATTGGCCAGGGCATCAACAGCTGGGACTCCGTCGACGCCTTCGCCCGAACCCTTTCCGGTCCCGCCTGGCTGCGCGGTCAGATCGCGGACGAGTCGATACACCGCTGGGCAGTGGACGACGATCTCTGGTGGCGGAGAGCCGCCCTGGTCAGCACCGTCGCGTTGAACATGCGCTCACACGGCGGCCATGGCGATGTTGAGCGCACCTTGACCGTCTGCCGGATGCTGGTGACCGACGGGGAGGATATGATCGTCAAAGCTATGTCCTGGGCGCTCCGTGAGCTCATCCCCCACGATCCCACAGCCGTGCAGGCATTCCTCGCCGAATATGACGCCGAACTGGCCGCCAGGGTCAAACGCGAAGTCAACAACAAACTTACCACCGGACTGAAAAATCCATAGTAGCGCAGCGATCCAGCGTCAATCGTCGATATCCAGCTGGCGAACGGCGCGGATCTCCACCGACGGTGGCGGGGTACGGTGGGAGAGGCGGCGCGCCCAGGTCGTCGGCAGCTCGAGAAGTTCCTCCAGAGGAAGCAACCGGACCGAAGTGATCCGCAATTCGTGACCGGCGTAGACCGGCGCAAGCTCTCGTTCGACATAGTCTGGAGTTGGTTCTGGGAGGTCTCGCGCTTCCACCGGAACCGGATCATCGAAGATGCGGGTGTTGAGCACGATCCTGTAACTCGCGCCAGGCGCGCCAATCCTGGCCAGATGGGCCAGAATCTGCTGATCGCCGAGAATCAGGCCACGCATCAGGCTGCCCCAGGGCAGGTTGACGATGACCTGGCTGGCCAGACCATCCAGCTCCGGCGGCATCTGCTCGACGCTGGCAACGACGTAGAGCGCATTCTCCAGCCGGGTGCGCCGCCGCTGAATCCGCCCGGAGTATTCCCGCATGGCCTCCAGCACCGGATCCAGCCCGATGACGAAGTGTTCGGGGTGTTGGGCGGCGTGGTCGTAGACAAACCGGCCATCCCCGGTTCCGATATCAATGACAACTGCCTCATACCCGGCCACCAGCTCGCGCAACTCACCAACGCTGATCTCGGCAGTCTTCCGTCCCTGAGCGATTATCACGTGGCAGCTATCCTGCGCTTCACCCTTTGAGCTGATCCCGCCAGCGCTGATAATCGGATTCGATCGGCTCCGGCCAGCCGCTGACATCGATATCACCTGAGCTGTAGACGCCCTCCCGAATCCGCATCTTGCTGAACTCGTCTCGCAGCCGGGTATCCTCACTGGCTTCGACCACCGCATTCGCCAGGTGCGGCGGAATGAAGATAACGCCGGTGGAGGTGCCGAGCACAACATCGCCGGGCAGCACCGTGGTCTCGCCAATCCGGATCGGACCATTGACCTCCCGGAGCGAAACATTCAGGATCGCGGTCGGGTCGACCCCGCGGACGAATACCGCGAACTCGGGCAACCGGCGAATTCCAGGCAGATCCCGAACGCCGCCATCAATGACCATGCCGGTTCCGGTCCGTGAATGAATCGCGGTGCTCAGGTTGTCGCCAGCGAAGGTGCCGTCCTTGATCTTGCCGAAAAGGTCGACGACGACAACATCATGCTCGACCAGGGTATCGATCACCCAGGTGTTCTGGCTACCCTGGTGCCCCAGACGCCGGCCAGCCTCCTCGACTACGGCATCGAAGTCCGGCCGGATCGGGGTAAAGGCCGCCGTCACCGCCCGGCCGACCACCACCTCGCCCGTGCCAACGCTCTGGAAATTCCCCTCAAACTGGAAATGGTAACCGTTGTCGCGCAAAACCCGCCAGGCCTCTTCGATCGTCACCAGCTTCATCCGCTCCAGCAGGCTCTCCGGCACGTTGGGCCGGCCATCATCAAGACGCTCAAACGGGTTCAGTGGTGTCAGATCTCTGATACGATCCGGGGTGTTGAAGATCATGGTTGAATCCTTTCGGGCAGGGACTAGGGACTAGGGACTAGGGACTAGGGACTAGGGACTAGGGAAGAATAGGAAAAGCACTTCACTTGTTCAACTCTTTTCTAGTGCCTAATACCTAACCCCTAATCCCTCTCTTCTGATACTCTAGCCGAACAGAAAGGCCACGGACATGCCCTACCTGCTTTCGACGTCCTGGATTGAGCCGGGAAAGACCGAGCAACTGCGTGAGTGGGGGCTGGAGCTGGTCCGGCGAGAAGATGAGGTGCTCCAGACACTGAGACGGGAGAACACCCACCTGGAGTGCGGGTTCCTGCTCTCTACCGATCGCGGCGACCTCCTCTGTGTCTTCCTCGACGTCGACGAAGCGCCGGGCAACGAGATCGACGAACTGGCGGACTCCCCGTTCCCGATCGACCACGAGCACATGGCCGTCATGCAGGAGATCAGCGGTGGCCGCGGTCGGGTCCGCGCCGAGCTGCTCTATGCCTTCGAGAACCCGCGGGAGGATGCCGGGTGAGTGGCAACCCGGTCAACCAGCTGCTGCGGTTTGTTCTCGAGATCCTGGCGCTGGCTGCGTTCGCGTTCTGGGGCTGGGCCTGGGGCAGTCCCTGGAAATGGCCGCTGGCGATCGGGTTGCCGATTCTGGTGGCAATCGTCTGGGCGGCGTTTGTCACACCTGGTGATCCATCGCGGGGGAAGGATGGCTGGGTGGCCGTTCCGGGCTGGTTCCGGCTGCTGCTGGAGTTGACCATCTTCGGCCTGGCTGTCGCCGCTCTCCTGAACGCCCACTCCAACGACAACGCCACCTACCTGGCGGCCATTCTGGCCGCTGGCGTCATCATCCACTACGCATTGTCCTGGGACCGTATCCGCTGGTTGCTGGGACGGAACGGCGCATAGGTTGGCGGGTACCGTTCGTTGACTCATTGCGGAAATGCGATGAGGACCGAGAGAACGATCGATTCTACCTTTCGACGGAGTACGACGAACCAAGAGTCTGAGAACCACGCAAAGACCCGTCATACCTGGTAGGGGCGAACCTTGTGTTCGCACGTTTTATGCTTAGTGACGTTATCAGGGCGAACACAAGGTTCGCCCTTACGACGGTGTCGATTCAGATTTCATTGGCGTTCCGCATTGCACGCTGTCGGTGTAATCTGGCGACACCCCGGAGTGCGATGCATCGTCGCTATCACAAGCCGGGGTTAGAGCAGCCACCGATGCGATACATGGACACGGCAGCAGGAAGAGGGGTTAGATGTTGCAGGAGATTCGCGACGGCCTGGAGTCATTGCTGGGCATCGGCGAGAGTTCACTGGATCTTGGCGCGGACGAGATGATCCTGCGCGCCGTCATTGTCTACATCTTTACGCTTCTCATGATCAGGATCGGCCACAAGCGATTTCTCGGCCAGCACACCGCCTTCGATATTGTCATGGGTATTATCCTTGGTTCAGTCGTCAGCCGGGCTATCACCGGTTCGGCGGCCTTCCTGCCTTCGCTCCTTGCCGGTGTGACCCTGGTTGCCCTGCACTACGTATTGTCAGCCGCGGCCTACCGCTCTCACCGCCTGGGATCGCTGTTCAAAGGTGATGCACAGATTCTCGTGGATGACGGTGAAATACAAGCGGAAAACCTGCACTCCAGCCATATCAGCCGTCGAGACCTGCTCCAGGCACTGCGAGAGAACGCCAACCTGGATGACCCGGACCAGGTCAACAATGCCTGGCTTGAACGCAGCGGCATCATCAGCATCATCCCGAAAGCCAAATCACCGCAGATCATCGAGGTCAGTGTGGAGGACGGCGTCCAGACCGTGCGGCTGCGAATTGAGTGAACGGGCTGGATGCGGTGAGAGAAACGGGGCTTCAATAAAGGTGCACATCGCGCGAGTCGAAAATACTTCACAACTGAACACCATCAGATTCCTTCCTAGACAAGATTGAGAAACGCTTCAATTGGGTAGATACGAGAGGTTGCTGAGCATACCTGGAGGCTGAGGTTCAACCGGAATTTTCCTTTGGGATAATCTGAAGTCTCGCATTTGACAACGGGGAAGTTGATGTCATAGTATGATCTCAACTAACGATAATTCATCTTTCGACCGCAATTGCGGAGAGGACAACCTCATTGGCTATTCGCGTCAATTGGATCTCTGAGGTCAAACCAGGTCGTTTGGGAGAGTTCATCGAACTCGCGCAACAAGCAATAACGACAGGGCAACAGGAGGGTATGCAGCAGCAGAAAGGTTCATTTACCTCAGTTTGGCAAGTAAACATTGGAGGCGCAGATACCGGCCAAATCATCGTCACAAGTCACCGAGAAAGTCGAGAGCACATCGAAAAGCCCACTCCAAAGAAGCAGAAAATCTTTAACAAGATCTTTGCGTCAGATGGTCCGGTAAACATAGTCGGAAGAGATCAGGTAGATATTCTGTCACAAACCGGAAACATAAATGGACACGTCGCCTGGATAGCCTATGGGAACCAGAAACCGGGACGGGTGGGAGAATACGTAGCGCAACTGGACAAGATCACCAAACTCCTGATGAGGCATGGGGCGCAAGGAGTTGCTCACTATAGTTCTTATCGCCTTGCCGTCATGGCCTACTATCGTGATCTTTCCGCATGGGCCGTGGCCAGTGAACAAGCACGTAATGATCCGGCGGTACAACGACTCGTTGATGAAATCACTGGGGCAGAGGGGCCAATTGTTGCAGCTGGGGAACAACTCTGGCGAAGGTTGTTGTAATCGTCACCGACTTTCATCTCGATCTGGTTGAAATGCCAGCCACCGAAATCTCCTACCGGCAACTCCACCTGAATGAATGCCAGCGTCGCATTATTCTAATGAATAACTGAATACTAAAATAAACCGGCAGCCAGACAGGTTCTTATTCAATTCTGATGAGATAAGAACGTGGAATCTGAGTTTTTATTTTAGAAATTGGATCGGTTTTGTAATAGCCTCAACCTGGAGAACGCTGTAACTCGCAATCTATCCTGGTTATACCGACATCACCACTGGAAGCCTTGCCATTGAGGATTTCAGGATCAAGATCTTCCCGGCAATCTGCATAGGTGTCGAGAATTCTGGCAACTTCGTCAGGATCGTACTCAGCCCAGATGTCGTCATCTGAAGCTGTTTCGTCATCGTTGTTTATGCGCCACAGGCGGTACGTTGCATTACCAAGACGCAATGGCTCGCCCGATTCCGCAGCATCATTGAGCGCAGCTTCAAGTGTTGGATCAATGTTGAAGATTTTAGTTAACTCATCCATGACTCTATATTCTTTGCAAACTCATTGATAGTCAAGCGGCGGCGGTCATATGGCATCGTCGAAGCCGGAATTGAGTATAACGGCTATTCAGGAACAGTATCTGATCTTGTTGGATTTGGATTAACTGCCCGTGGCTGAGCATCGATTCCGAACCTACCATGCGATGATCACCGACCTTCGTGGATCGAGGGTTCTGTTCGTTCCCGCAGAGGATAGCTGGGCGTTGCCGAGGGTTGACGCTCGTGATCAGCATCTCTGGCAGGATCCTGGACCGGTCGTCCGCCGGTTTACCGAACAACTGGGCATTGAATGCTCGGTCCTGCGACAGGTTACTGACTGGCAAGATACCGGTGGGCGGCATGATGTCTACGCGCTTGAGTTACGTTCGCCTTCCTGGGAACCACCGGCGAATGCCCGCTGGATCAGCCACGGTGAAATCTCCTCAATCGCATTTGATGACCAGCAGGAAAAATCCGCGGTGCAGGGGTGGTTCGACTGGCAGGCGGGAGCCAGAACTCCAAACGACGTTCCCTGGTACCGGGCTGGCTGGCTGGATCAGGTGTTCGGGTGGCTCGACGACCGGTTAGAACACCAGGGGATCACCTTCAACGGAGACTACGAACAGATTCGATGGTGGAATGTCTCGGCAGTGCTTCGGTTGCAGACGAGCGTGGGTGCGGTCTATTTCAAAGCTGTGCCAGAGATATTCAGCTCTGAAGGCCGGCTGCTTTCGGACCTCGGAACACGATCCCCGGAACTGATCCCGCGAGTTATTGCCAGGGATGACGAGCGTTGCTGGTGGCTGTTAGCTGATGCAGGGGGCGGGTCGTTGCAGACAACCGGCGATGTTGGAGCCTGGCAAGACTCGCTTGCAGCCTATGCTCGATTGCAAATCGATCTGATGGCACACGCCGGAGAGTTGACCGCATCAGGATGCCCGGTAGTGACCCTTGATACTCTCGCCACCGAGATACAGTGGCTGACCGGCAACACCCGGTTTCTCACCAGCCCGAAGAACGGATTGTCGCCGGAGGAGTTAGCCGAATTCCAGTCACTGGCTCTCGATCTTGTCTCAGTATGCGGCAGACTCGGTGACCTTGGAATAGCGCCGACGCTCGAACATGGAGATTTTCACGCCCGTCAAATTATCATGGGACAGGCCGGGCCAGTGTTTATCGACTGGACTGACGCCCGGATAGCACACCCGTTTTTCAGCCTCACCAGCTTCCTCCGTGAAGAAGGGTTTGCCGCTCAAGAGGGCGAAGTGGCAATTGATTTTGAAGAGAGCCGGGCGATGCTGCAGGATGCCTATCTGGAGCAATGGACCCGGATGTTTCCAGCTTCCGTGGTCCATGAGTCGTACCTGCTCGCTGACCAACTCGACCTGATCAACAGCACCGTGACCTATGTCAGGATGCTTGGCGGGATGGAGATGCCGTCTGAGCTGGAAATGGTTCCGCCGTTTTTCGCCCGCATGTTGATCGAAAAGAACCGGTGAGATGACACCGCTGCCGAACGTTCAGAACTGAAAGTGGTTCAGGTCATGCCGCCAAGACCCACTAACGCCCTGGCATGCTCTATTTCGCCCAGGTGACGGATGCCATGCTGGTAGATGAAACATTCGAGGGCATCGACGAGCCGGATCGGTCCGCCTGGCTCAATGACCAGCGTGATAAACGCGCCAGCAAATGGTTCCGGAATCTGGCCGCCGTACAGCGGCTCGTTCAATCGCTCTTCAGGAAGCTCGGAGATGGCACGGTCCGTTCGCTGGAATACCGTCGTTTGATATTCTCGCCAGGCGTTAAGATCTGAGAATCGCAATTGCTCGGCGATTTCTACCGGCGTTCCACGACTATCAGCATCGTGAATGTTGATGCCCACCCTCTCGGCCCATTCTTCCTGATCCCAGAGCAGCGGTTCACTGAGAAGCAGTTGACTGGTTGCTCTGTCCTCGCCCTTTACGTAGTGCAGAAGGCTGAACGCAATCGGCAGCACACCGGACCGTTCATGGTGGTTCACCTGTTCCAGTGACATATCGCTCACCAAACGCTGCCACAACACGTGCATGGCTGCGATGCGGCGTTGCAGTGACGGAAGAGTACCCATGCGCCAAACCTTTCGATCCGGTTTCGAATTTGCTTACCGTGCTTCACCGTAAATACGTATCGTCAATCACCGAGTCGGCACTCGTCAATACGAAATCTGCCAGGACCGGCCAGATTGCCTGCGGATAGGACAAAACATTTCGATAGCTATCTCAAGACCCAGTTTCTCGTTCGTTATCAAAGACACTTGACCAGGATGAGGCAGGAGTTACCCGGCCAGATATCGTCTCGCTCTTCAAGGGGCAAAAACCCGGTTGCCTCGTAAAACGAACGTGTTCGATCGTAGTGGACACTTTCGGTCGATGGACCAAGAGTTTTGACCTCAAGGAGCTGAAATCCTCGCTCGCGGCTCCACTCCTCCGCCTGCTCCAGAAGTAACTGCCCCACTCCCTGACGGTGTGCTTCCGGATAGACAGCCATGACATGGATCTCAACAGTTGACTGGTTATGCGGATTGAGTGTCAGGAACCCGGTGACAGATCCACGATCACAGGCGACAAGTGTCGGCATGCGCTGGATATCGGCAACATACTGCGCCGTAGCTGCTTCGATTCCAAACCACTCCGGCAGCGCGCGTAAGATCTCCTCACAGGCAGCATAGTCATCAGCCGTTGCAAGGCGCACATCGAATTGGCTGGTCATCGAAAACTCATACTCTCCTGAGTACAGTGACAATCAATTCATAGCCGCCTGCTTGCGGACACGGTTACGTTCGGTATGGGTCAGCAACCGTTTGCGGAGCCGCAAGTTCTGCGGGGTCACTTCGAGTAGTTCGTCGTCCGACAGGTAGTCCAGCGCCTGCTCCAGGCTGAGGATAACCGGCGGGGTGAGCTTCTCGGCGGAATCGGCTGCGGCGGCTCGCATGTTGGTCAGCTTCTTGGCCCGGCAGACGTTGATCGGCAGATCTTCCTGGCGCGGCTGTTGACCAACGATCATGCCTTCATAGACTTCGGTGCCCGGGGCGATGAAGGTCATCCCACGCACCTGGGCGTTGGCGATACCGTGGGTCAGCGCGATCCCGCTCTCGGAAGCGACCAGTGACCCGGTGCGGTTCGAAGCGATATCACCTTGCCACGGTTCGTAACCAATAAGGCGGGACGACATCGAGCCGTTCCCCCTGGCGCTGGTGAGGAAAGCGTTGCGGAGGCCGATCAGCCCACGGGTTGGGATCGAGAATTCGAGCCGCACATGCCCGCGACCGTCATTGACCATATCGAGCATGCGTGCCCGTCGGTTGCCGACCAGTTCGGTGACCGGTCCGACGTACTCCTCGGTGGTATCGATGACCAGATGCTCGATCGGCTCCAAAAGCTGTCCATCGACGCGTTTGGTAATGACCTCAGGCCGCGATACCTGAAACTCATAGCCTTCCCGGCGCATCGTCTCGATGAGAATCGAAAGGTGCAGCTCGCCGCGCCCTGAGACTGAAAAGGTATCAGCCTGCTCGGTTCTGGCGACCCGGAGCGCGTAGTTGGTCTCGGTCTCCCGCGCCAATCGCTCACCCAGCTGGCGAGAGGTCGAGAACTCGCCTTCCCGTCCAGCCAGTGGCGACGTGTTGACGCCGAAAGTCAGCTTGAGCGTCGGTTCTTGAATCGCGATGTCCGGCAGCGCTTCTGGAAATTCCGGATCGGCGATCGTCGCGCCTATCTTTGCATCCGGGAAGCCGGTGATCGCGACGATGTCGCCCGCTTTGGCGCTGCCAGCGGATTGCCGCGAGAGTCCGTCAAAGGTGTGAATCGAGGTGACTTTCTGGTTCGTGGTCTCACCACCCGGTTCGACATG
>CAZNYB010000055.1:13024-17253 GCA_964577155.1 uncultured Thermomicrobiales bacterium
GGCCCTTCGACAGCGTCTACCAGCAGGAGGCAGCCGTCGGCCATATTCAGCACCCGCTCAACCTCGCCGCCGAAATCGGCATGCCCGGGCGTGTCGATGATATTGATCTTGACGCCATCATAGGTGATGGCGGTGTTCTTCGAGAGGATCGTAATTCCGCGTTCCCGTTCGAGATCGTTGGCGTCCAGAATCAACTCTCCGGCGGCGTCCGGATCCCGGAAAATGTTGGCCTGCTTGAGCAACCCATCGACCAGGGTTGTCTTGCCATGGTCGACGTGGGCGATGATGGCGATATTGCGAATGTTCGTTTGCTGGATCGATGTCGGTTCGACGGTCACGGTAATGGGAGTGCTCCGTTCAACGCTCAGGCGCGGCGAATGCTACACACAAAAAACCGGTCCGCCCAACATCGGGCGAACCGACGACAAACACGAAAGTATACCCTACAAAAGGCAAGTTCTCTTGAACCGTTACCCGTCAGCCTGTGCTAGGATGCGCCGTCTTAAAGAGAATATGTGAACTGTGAAAGGACGCTATGTTGTCAGCCAACGCCATCCAGGCGGCTCTGGAATCTGAACTGGTCATCGACATCACGACCACCGGCAAGAACAGCGGAGAACAGCGCAGGATCGAGATCTGGTTCCACAATGTTGACGGAACAATCTACATCACCGGCAGCCCAGGACCACGTGGCTGGTATGCGAATCTGCTTGCGGATCCTGATTTCACCTTTCACCTCAAGCAGAGCGTCAATGCCGATATCCCGGCAACAGCGACGCCGATCACCGATCCGGATGAGCGCCGGGAGGTATTCAAGAAGATTCTGGCGCAGGGACGCTGGAGCAAGAGAGACGGCATCGACCGGCTCGATGAATGGGTGGCTCACAGCCCGCTGGTGAGCGTGGAACTGGAGCTACCGGCGGGGTAAGGATCCCGGAACGATTCTCTCGACAGGTATCCAGACAATGGTGAATCTGGTCAAACACGATTGGTACGTCTGACGTTGTGATGCCCGTAGAGCCGCCCCGGCGGGGCGGCTCTACGGGGTGGTCAGGTTATTCGTAGATCCATGGCTCGGTATCGCGGTCCCAGCCGGAGAACAGCTCTTCCTCTTTAAAGAAGAGGTTCACCTCACGCTCACCACTGGCCGGCGAGTCGGAAGCATGGACAACGTTGCGGCCCATATCGACGGCAAAATCACCGCGGATCGAACCGGGAGCAGCATCAGCCGGATTAGTCGCGCCGACGGCTTTCCGGACTTTCGCGGCAACGTCCGGTCCCTCGAGAACCCCGACGACGACCGGGCTGGAGGTGATGAAGTCAATCAAACCCTGGTAGAACGGTTTCCCGACATGTTCAGCGTAGTGCTGAGCCGCCAGGTTCTCATCGATATACATCAGTTTGAGGCCGATGATCTTTAGCCCGCGATTTTCAAACCGGCTGACAATCTCGCCGATCAGTCCGCGCTGGACTGCGTCCGGCTTTACGATAATCAGTGTTCGTTCCACAGTTCAGTCCCCCACCCGTTGTTATGACGACGCAGCACCGGCCACGCCGGTAATCAGCGGGCAAGCGTAACATAGTTCAGCGTTGTTCCAGGAAATCCGGCAGCCTGTGGTGTGCTTCAGATACGTTGACTGCGCCACCCTGCCGGTTAGCGCTGGTTGCGCCGGGCTTTCACTGCCAGTTGCGCATGGCTACTGGCGCGAGCGCGATCCCCGCTCCGGCGGTAGATATCTGCCAGCAGCCGGTGAGCCATCTCGACTTCCTGGCCATCATCGATACAGGCGTTCAACGCCACCATCACCGCGTCACGGCGGTCCGGCGCTTGCCGGATGAGCCAGCGGTACTCGCTCATGGCCTCGCCGGTCTCACCGCCCTCGCGCAACGCTTCAGCCAGCCGCCAGTGCAACTCGTCGTCATCTGGCGCTTCCTGTAACGCTGCCCGCAGGGCGTCCGAATTTTGCATCGCTCCAGTTTCAAATCTGATCTCAGGCTCGTCAGTGGCCTCAGCGGGAACAGTCTCCTCCACCGGTTCTGGGTCCGTCGCGGTAGCCAGGTCGTCATCCGAGGCCGGGGTTTCTGTCATAGCGTCAACGATTGCCTCTTCGCCAGGTTCAGCGTCGTTCTCCTCTGGTTCCACCAGTTCGGTGCCGTCAGTACCGTCGCTACTCACCTGACCTTCTATCACAGCTTCATCTCTATCTTCTCCGCCGAAGAACACGGCGACGCCTGCGGCATTCGCGCCTGTCGCGGCGATATCTGTCACCGGCTCCGAGCTATCTCCGCCTTCAGCTGGCGTGGATGCTTCAGCCTCCTCTGTTCCGTATCCAAAATCGGGGGCTGGAGCAACTCCAACATACAGGTGTTCCTCGGGGACGACTTCGATTCGAGTTTCGACAATCGGGACATCAGCTTCCCGGATCAGCAGGAAATCAGTCGCCGCAAGGCTATTTCGGCATACCATCGCTCGGACGATGACGCCGTCGGGGTCGACTCGTCGCAGCCGCTCTTGCAGGTGATTTGCCTGATCCGGGTCCCCCTGACGGAATTCTATGTCCGCCAGAATCACGAGCGCTTGCGCCAGATCAGGGTGTTCCTTCAGGAATTCCCGGGAGATATCAGCGGCATTCGCATCCTGACCCAATCGCCAGAGCGACTCGGCCAGCCCGATCCAGAGATCGACCCGGTCCGGAAGCGCCGAGAGGGCGATCTCGAACTCTCGCACCGCCCGTTTCAGCCGGGAGCTTCGCAGGTATATCTGCGCCAGCGCGGCATGCGTTAGCTGCAAGTAGCCGTCATCACTAAACTGGCGGCTGGCTATCTGAACTACCGGCTCACGGTACTCAGGCAGGTTCGGCGCTAGCTCCCAGGCAACCTGGCAGAATGCCAGCGCGTTCTCCAGCGCACCGCGATCTTCAGCAATCCGGCCAAGCCCGAGGTAGGAAGCTGGCTGACGCGGGTCATGGGAGATCGCCCGTCCGAACGCACGTTCGGCTTCGGATGCCTGCCCCTGTTCGAGCAGCGCTTCTCCAAGCAAGCGATAGGCAGCCTCACAGGCAGGATACTGATTGACGATCGCGGAGCAGATGGAGACAGCCTCCTGGTAGTCACCGTCTTCCAGTGACTGCCGTGCCTGTTGAATCGCTTCCGGGAGGGCAATACTCATGCTGATCTATCCTTGCGCCAGTATTGAAGATCGGCAGGTAGATCCGCCGGTTTGAGTAGCTATGCCATCATCAGTTTCTTCAAGGGCTTCATCAGCCATAGCCTGCCTGGTAGCCAGATCAGAAACAAGACATGGCAGCCGCATTATAGGGAACGGCGGCGCGTCGCCATATGTTAACTGATAGCCTAATCGTCCAGATCACGCGATGGCTACTCATGTTGAACTCATTGATCTTCTTCATCGACGGCTTGTGTGCTGGTATCGATCCGCCGCGCTGGCTCTTTGCGGTAGTTGTCGCCAGGCCGTGGAACGGTCCAGATGGTTACCGCTACCGCGGCAACAGCCGGAATAAGCAGTATTAGAATGACGACCGCGATCTGCCAGATCTCCACACCAGTACCCGACATTTCCTTTTTTAATTTAGAAGTTGCCCGGTTCTTAGGACGAGAACACTGTCCAGACAGGCACGTCCTGACCGGGACAACCAGATCTACTCCTTTAAATTGTACGCGAGGTCTGGCCAGCCAGCCGGTTCAAGTCGTACATGTAAGTGGACAAAGTGGGAACATAGAGAAGCAAGGCGAGTAGACAGTTTGGAACTGCAGGCAGGATTGTATCGAGACAAAATTCGCCATTGTCATTGATACACTTCTACGTAAGTATTGCATTTTCAAGACGCATCCGCTATGATAGCCATAGACCTGATGGGTCTTCTTAGATACGAAGACGGTTAACTCAACATTCGACAGTCTGGGCAGGAAGGAATGCCGAAGTGAAAAAGCTGAAGTAGTTGATCCTTTCAATGACGATACTGAGACCGAGATTATAGTTCACAACTTTCAGTCCTAACTAGAAACAACTGGATTCCAAGCAAGAAAGAAGCACCAACGTGAAGAAACTCAAACGACAGATCCTCTGGTCAGCGCTCTGGATTAGCGGCGTCCTCGCTCTGGTGATCGCCTCTGGCGCGCCCAACTCAATCTAACTATCTAGAAAAGGAACACGAACGTGAAGAAACTCAAACGACAGATCCTCTGGTCAGCGCTCTGGATTAGCGGCG